>JBKDYW010000168.1:0-15659 GCA_046308575.1 Verrucomicrobiota bacterium | reverse complement strand
GCCTTCGACGCTGATGACGCGGACATCGGTGATGCCGTTTTGGCGGAGCATCAGCTCGGCCACTTCTGCGCCCGTCATGCTGATGGGGATTTGCGAGTATTGGCTGAAGCGGCGCTTGAGCATGCCGCTGATGAGCAGGCTTGAGACCATGGTCACGCCGATGATGAGCATGTAGAGCGGTGAGAAGCCGCCGGGGGCCGGGGCCATTTGTGAGAGGATGGAAATTTCAGGAATCATGGTGTGTATTTAGCAATTAGGTGTCGGCATGTAAACGAATCCGTTTGGAAATTTGGTTCAAAATATTTTCATCGGATTTCGAATTGTCGACATTAGCCTGAGTCATCCGCACCCGCCATGAGAATTGTTTTCCGCGTCAATTTCCGTACCGATCCCGGCCAATCGCTTTGGCTCAAGCATACCACCGTCCTTGGGGCAGGGGCTGCGAGGGTTGAGCAAGTGCTGCCAATGCGCTGGTTGAATGGCTCGCAGTGGGAGATTGGCGTTGATCTGGCGGGTGCTGGTACGCTGCGGGTGGAGTATTCTTATCAGCTGAGGCAGGAGGGAAATGGGGTCGAGCTCGACGAATGGGATGGGCCGCGGGTGGTGGAGGTGGATTTTGCGAAACATGATGTCGTGTTGCGTAGGGACACCTGGTGTTCGGCGGGCACGGTGGATCATGCGTTTGAGACCAAGGGCTTTGATGCGATTTTGCCGGCGCGCGGGCCATTTGCGGCGGCAGCCGTGCCGAAGGGGGCGAATCATGGATTCAGCCTGCGGATGGCGGCGGTGCCCGAGGGCATGGTGCCATGCGTCTTGGGTGGGGTGCGTGAAATCGGTGATTGGGACTGGGCCAAGGCAGTGCCGATGAAGGAGGTCGCGGCGAACCGTTGGGAAGCAAACCTTTATCTGCCGACCGACTGGCGCATCGAGTACAAGTACGGGCTTTGCGATGTGAAATCCGGTCGCGTCGTGTCGCTCGAGGCTGGTGAGAATCGCTCGCTTGAGCCGAGGTCATTGGCGCAGAGCCAATGGACGGAGGTGAGTGACGAAGGTTATCGCCGCGATGGGGCGGGGCTTTACCGCGGGGCAGGCGTGGCGATTCCGGTATTTTCCTTACGCAGTGAGAACGGATTGGGTGTCGGGGAATTTGCCGATCTCAAACCGCTCGCTGATTGGGCATCACAAACGGGGCTCAAGCTCATTCAAATTTTGCCGATCAATGACACCACCTCGTCGCATGATTGGACTGATTCTTATCCGTATTCGGCGATCAGCGTCTATGCACTGCATCCGATCTACCTGCGTCTAGATGACCTCGGCTATGCCATGCCGGCGGATTTCGCGAAGGAGCTCAAGGACGCGCGTGGAAAGTTGAATGCGCTGGCGCAAGTCGATTACGAAGGCGTGATGGCGGCCAAGACGCGCTTGCTCAAGCGGGTATTTGAAAAACATGCCAAGGCGATCACCGCGTCGGCGGGTTTCAAAAATTTCCTCAAGGACAACCATCACTGGGTGCTTCCCTATGCGGTTTTCTGCGTGAAGCGCGACCACTATGGCACGGCGGACTTTTCGCAATGGGGCGAGTGGTCGGTGTTTGATGCGAAAAAGGTCGATGCTCTCGCGGTCGCTTCGCATGCCGAGTGGCCGGAGGTTTCCTATCACATCTGGTTGCAGTACGAGCTTGATCGCCAGCTTTCGGATGCGGTTGCGCATTTGCATGCCAAAGGGATCGCGCTGAAGGGAGATCTCCCGATCGGGATTGATCGTCAGTCGGTGGACGCGTGGTCGGCGCCGCATCTGTTCAAGATGGACGCGCAGGCAGGGGCGCCGCCGGATGCCTTTGCGGTAAAGGGACAAAACTGGGGGTTTCCGACTTACAACTGGGAGGTCATGCGCCGCGATGGTTACGCATGGTGGCGTTCGCGCTTTGAGCAACTGAGCCGATATTTTGATGCATACCGCATCGATCACATTCTCGGGTTTTTCCGCATCTGGCAGGTGCCCTACGAACAGGTTGAGGGTATCATGGGATGGTTTGATCCGGCGATGCCGGTGCACATCGATGAGATCCGCGGGCGTGGCATTGCGTTCGATTACGAGCGTTATTGCAGGCCATACATTCGCGAGCACTTCCTGTGGGAGAGATTCGGCGATCAGACGGGCGCGGCGAAAGAAGGCTATCTCGACGATTGCGGGCACGGAGTCTATCGGCTTAAGGAGCATGTTTCGACCCAGCGCAAGATCGTCGATCATTTCGCGGCGAAGAAGGATGGCGATGAGGGTGCGAAACAGCGGCTTTGCCAGGGCTTGTTGGATTGCGCGAGCGAGGTCTTGTTGCTCGAGGTGCGCGGCTCGCATGGCACGCAGTTTCATCCGCGTTGTTCGATGCAGATGACGCGTTCGTATCAGGAGCTTGATGGCGACGCCAAGTGGCGCATCGAGGACCTGTATGTGGATTATTTTTACCGTCGTCAGGAAAGTTTTTGGCAGGCGCGGGGCTATGAGAAATTGCCGGCAATGAGAAAGGCCAGCCGCATGTTGCTGTGCGGTGAGGATCTTGGAATGGTGCCGGCTTGTGTGCCGGGTGTGATGAAAGAACTCGGCATTCTTTCGCTCGAGATCCAGCGCATGCCGAAGTCCTCCGATGTCGAGTTCTCCAACCCTGCATGGGCGCCGTACTTAAGTGTCGTGAGCCCATCGACCCACGACATGCCGACGCTACGCGGATGGTGGCGGGAGAACATGCATGTGAGTGGTCAGTTTGCTTGGAAGATGCTTGGGGTGGCATTTCCGCCGACGGATCTGCCGGGCGACCTTGCGGCGCAAATCATTGATCAGCATCTCCATTCGCCGGCGATGTGGGCGATTTTCCCGTTGCAGGACCTCCTCGGCATGGACGAGCAGCTGCGCAATGCGGATGTCGATATCGAGCGGATCAATGTGCCGGCGATCATGCCGTTCTACTGGAGATACCGCATGCACCTCGGTCTCGATGGCTTAGCAAAGGCCAGCGGATTCAATGCGAGGCTGCGGGAAATGATTGGAAATTCAGGCCGCTGAGCGGCTGGAAAAATTCGTTGAGGATGCCTTGACCTGTCGGGCGTGGGGGCAATAGGGTTCGCGCGGTTTTAGCCGAACACTTTTCCCAAACGACCGCCGATGAACATTCACGAATACCAAGCCAAGGAGCTTTTTGACCGATTTGGAGTCCCTAGTCCGAAGGGTGCTGCGGCATCGAGTGCCAAGGAAGCGGGCGACGCTGCTGCAGCGCTCGGAGTCAAAAACCTCGTCGTCAAGGCCCAGGTGCATGCTGGCGGACGCGGCAAGGGAGTTTTCAAAAATGGCTTCAAGGGCGGGGTTCATCTCGTCGAGTCGGCCGATAAGGCTGCGGAAGTCGCGGGCAAGATGCTCGGCGAAGTGCTCGTCACCAAACAAACTGGCGACGAAGGCCGTCTGGTGCGTAAGGTGATGGTCGCCGAATCGGTGGACATCAGCCGTGAGCTTTACCTCGCGATCCTCGTCGATCGCCAGACCAGCAAGCCGGTGATCATCGTATCGACCGAAGGCGGCATGGACATCGAAGAGGTGGCCGAGCGCACGCCGGAGAAAATTTTGCGCGAGTATGTCAATCCGCTTGGCGGCTTGCAGGCCTATCAAGTCCGCAAGATGTGCAAGAAGCTCGATCTTCAAGCCCACGCCAAGCAGTTCAGCCAACTGATCAATGCACTCTACAAGCTCTTCATCTCGCTCGATTGCTCAATGGTCGAGATCAACCCACTGGTGGTGACCACCGACAATCAGGTCTACGCGCTCGATGCGAAATTCAACTTCGACGACAACGCGCTTTATCGCCATCCGGAAATTTCCGCGATGCGCGACCACGACGAGGAAGATCCGCGCGAAGTTGCTGCTGCCGCGCACGATCTCAATTACATCGGCCTCGATGGCAACATCGCTTGCCTTGTGAATGGTGCCGGTCTCGCGATGGCGACCATGGACATCATCAAGCACCACGGCGGGGATCCAGCGAACTTCCTTGATGTCGGCGGTGGCGCTTCCAAGGACCAAGTGACAGCGGCCTTCAAGATCATCCTCGGTGATCCGAATGTGCGCGGAATTTTCATCAACATCTTCGGCGGTATCATGGACTGCAACATCGTCGCTGAAGGCGTGGTGGCCGCCGCGCGTGAGACCGGGCTTTCACTGCCGCTGGTCGTGCGTCTAGAGGGCAACAATGTCGAGGCCGGCAAGGCCACGCTCGCCGCATCGGGACTCAACATCGTTTCTGCCGACGGCATGGATGACGGTGCCGCCAAGATTGTCGCCGCCGTTGCCTGATTTCATTTTCACTAACAACCGAAACACCTTTTAACCATGTCCATTCTCATCGACGAAAACACCAAGGTGCTCATCCAAGGCATCACCGGAAGCTTTGGAGCGCGCCACACGCAGCTTTCACTCGAATACGGCACCAAGGTGGTGGGCGGCGTCACGCCGGGTAAGGGTGGTCAGAAATTTGAAAACACCGTGCCGATCTTCGACACCGTGTCGGAAGCGGTACAGGAAACCGGTGCCACGGCATCGGCGATTTTCGTGCCGCCAGCCTTTGCGGCCGATGCGATTCTTGAAGCGGCGGATGCTGGTGTGGATTTGATCGTGTGCATCACCGAGGGGATTCCCGTAATGGACATGATGCGGGTCAAGGCGATGCTTGCCGGATCCAAGTCGCGTCTTGTCGGGCCAAACTGCCCGGGACTGGTGACGCCGGGTCGCGGTGAGAAAAGCCATGGCGGTTGCCGCATTGGCATTGCGCCGGGATACATTCACAAGCGCGGCAATGTCGGTGTGGTTTCGCGTTCCGGCACGCTGACCTATGAAGCTGTGTGGCAGTTGACGCAGCTCGGTTATGGCCAGAGCACCTGCGTGGGCATTGGAGGTGATCCGATCAATGGCACCTCGCATCTCGATGTGCTTCAAATGTTCAACGAAGACCCTGAAACCGAAGCCATCATTTTGATCGGCGAAATTGGCGGCAATGCCGAGGTTGAGGCCGCGCGTTGGGCCAAGGAAAATTGCAAGAAGCCGATTGCCGGATTCATTGCAGGTGCGACTGCGCCTCCGGGGCGTCGCATGGGTCATGCTGGTGCGATCGTCGGCGGTGAAGAAGACACCGCGCAGGCGAAAAAGCGCATCCTTGCCGAGTGTGGAATCGCCGTGGCCGAGACGCCGGGCGTGATGGCGAGGACGCTGCTCAATGCTTGGGGCAAGTGATCAAGCGGCAGCGCCTTAAGGCGCTGCTTTTCTCAAGCTACCACATGCACGCCGTGCGGGTTGATCCGCGAGACATAGGCTTGGCAGTTGATCGGAATCGCGGAGAACACCTTGCTGATCGCATCGGCGACCTTGCGTGCGATTTCTTCACCTTCGCATAGTGCGAACACTGAGGGACCTGCGCCGGAGATGGAAAATCCGAGCGCGCCGGCGGCGAGGGCTGCGCGTTTGGCTTTGTAGAAATCGGGTATGAGTTTTTGGCGGCGTGGCTCGGCAATCACATCGTGGATCGAGCGCGAGATGAGGCCATAATCTTCCTGAATGATGCCGCAGAGGAGTCCGCCGAGGTTGCCGATTTGCTGGGTGGCGTTTTCGAGCGGGATTTCCTTGGGGAGAATTTCGCGGGCGACCTTGGTGAGGATCTCGATGTCCGGATGCACCACTGCGGCCCAGAGGTTTTTCGGTGGGGCGATTTGTGCGAAGTCGAGTTCTTCGTTGGAGCGAATGAAGACGATGCCGCCGAGCAGGCAGGGAGCGACGTTGTCGGCATGCCATGCGCCATCGGCCGAGGCCTCGCCGGCCATGGCAAATGGAAGCAGTTGTTTTTTGCTGAGAGGTTCGCCAATGAGTTTGTTGACCGCGTAAGCGCCGGCAACTGCGGAGGCTGAAGACGATCCGAGTCCGGAGCCGAAGGGCATTTTCTTGTGGATCTCCATCTCGATGCCGCGATCGGTCATGCCGAGGTGCTTGAGCAAATCGAGTGCGGCGACGCCGGCGGTGTTTTGCGCGGGATTTTTTGGCAGTTTGCCGTCATCGCCGGTGATCTTGGTGATTTGCAATCCGGGTTTGTTTGAATGGCGCACGACGATTTCGTCGCCGGGCGAGTCGATGGCAAAGCCGAGCACATCGTAGCCGCAGGCGACATTGGCGACGGTGGCGGGGGCAAAAACGCGGATTTCGGAAGAGGAGGCCATAGGGTGGAAAAGCGGTTGTGCTGTATGCGTGACAGCGGGAGAGTCATGGAGCGGTACTTGGCATTGTTCAAGCCCGGAAAGCGGCGGAGCGTGCGGTGATCGGTTTTCAGAACGGCCACCACGAGCGGCGCTTGCGTTTGTAGGATCCGTCGCCGACCGAGAGCACCTCGATGCGAGTGGTGGTGAGGCCCTGATCGTAGAAGCCAAGTTTTTTGGCTGCACGCGGGGTCACATCGAGGTGGCGTCCGGCGATGAAGGGTCCGCGGTCATTGATGCGGATTTTGAGCGATTTGCCGTTTCCGAGGTTGGTGACTTTGACGAGACAGGGCAGGGGCAAAGTTTTGTGTGCGCCGGTGAGGTGCCATGGCATCACTTTTTCGCCGATCGAGGTGTTGCCGCGTCGGAGCCCGAAGAAAGTGGATTCGTTGTACCACGAGCAGGTGCCGGTTTCTTCAAACTTGAGCGCAGCCTTCACGCTCATCGGTTGATACGATTCGCCCCGCACCGTGTAGGGCCTTGTTATGTATCCCTCGTAGCCCGACGGGCGGGAGCTGCATGAGCAGAGCAAAATCGAAAAGGCGAATGCGATGCCGGCGGTCTGAAGCATCTGACGCATGATGAGTGCGGAGGAATTAACCTTTCCGTTCGCGCACCACGCGGAGGCTTGTGGCGACCTGGTCTTTGAGCTTGAGGCCCGGCTTGAACTTCACCGTTGCGCGAGCGGGGATGTTGACGGTTTTTGTTGGCTGCTTCGGATTGCGGCCGATTTTTGCTTTTGTTTCGCGAACTTGGAAGGTTCCGAAATTGCGCATCACCACTTGGTCACCATCGGCCAGTGAATCGGCAACGACGATGATCAGCCGTTGGATGACTTCCAGCACATCCTGTTGGGAGAGCGAGTGTCCTTCGGTGCCGAGTTGCTCGGTGATCTTGATGGCCAGTTCTCGTTTGGTGATGGTGGGCATGGGTTGAAGGGGTCGGGCTTTGAGAGTTAGGGGGCGCGAACTTTACAAATTTGAAAAGGGATTGTCGCTACAAATATGCTCTCGGTGCAGGGTTTTGAGGGCTTGAGGTAGGGTATAGCAATTCTAGTGCCATGTGTGGGGTAAAGCGCGGGGCGTGGCTCAGGGCTCTTCCTCTTCCTCGGGGGGGTGACCGCTTGCGGGCTTCCCGAGGACCTTGGTGGTCGTGCGGAAATGAAGTTTGGCTGCTTTGCCGAGGGCATCGGGGCCGTGGCGTGCGATGAGTTCGCGGGCAGCCTTGATGACGCTGTCGGAGGCGCCGAGCGGGAGCTTCACGCCTGCGGCGGCGGAGGTTTTGTCCATCCAATCGACGAAGCGTTCGCGTGCGAGGATCGATGCCGCGGCGACGGCTGTGTCGGACTCGCCCTTGGTGCGTTGCTCGAGCTGGATCGTGAGGCCTTTTTCTCGAAGCGCGCGCTGGAGGACCTCGGGCCGGGCGAATTGGTCGCTGAGCGTGCGTGGGCATTCAGGCCTTGCGGCGCAGAGTTTTTCGATCACGCGGGCGTGGCCCCATGCCAGCAGGCGGTTGAGGTTTTTGAACGAGGCATGCATCTCGTTGTAGCGCTCGGGCCCGATCGATACGACTTCGTACACACAGTTAGGGGTGGCGCGGATGATGTCGGCTAGTTTGCGGATGCGATCGCTGCCGGTGATGCGCTTCGAGTCCATGATGCCGGCGGCGATCAGGTGACGGGTGATCGCGGCGTCGGTGTAGACACCGGCGATGACGAGCGGACCGAAGTAATCTCCCTTGCCGCTCTCATCGATGCCGAAGTGCGGGGAGAAATGCTCCGGGTCGAGTACCTCTTCGTAGCCGATGCGAGCTTCCTTGAGCACCTCCGGTTCGAGGGTGAATCGGACAAAGTCCTCGGTATCTTTTCCTTGGACGAGCACCTTCGGGCCTTTTTCGTAGGCCGTGACATTGAGCTTTGCCTTGCGTGCGGAAAAGAGCGCGTGCTCCTTGGCGACAAACTCAAAGCCGTTTTGCTCTAGCACCTGGCGCAGGGTCTTGACCTGATCCGGTGTGAGTGGCGCGGTGAAGGTGTTCACTGTCGGCAATTGTTGTCCGTTAGATTTTGGAATCAAGCCGCGAGGCGATGCATGCAGCGTTGAGTTGATTCGGATGATCGATCATGTGGGTAGCGCCTGCCTCAACGAGGCGATTGCGATCGTGATAGCCCCATGTCACGACGATCGCGCGCATGCCGGCGCGACGGGCGGTCTCGAGGTCCATGGTGGAATCGCCGATGACGATGCAATCCTGCGGCGCGTGGCCGGTCATTTTTGCAATTTCGAGCGCGCCCTGCGGTTCGGGTTTGTGGGGGATGCCATCGCGTTGGCCCAGGACAGCGGCGAACTTGATTGTGGGAAAAACGCGAGCCGTCATAGCGGTGGTGAACGCGTGGGGCTTGTTGGAAAGCACGGCGAGTGGGTAGCCGGCGTCGTTAAGTGACTCGAGGGCCTCAGTGATGCCCTCGTAGGGGTGGGTGCCGTTTTGCCAATTGGCGTCGTAGTGCTCTTTGAAGTTATCGATGACCGAGGCGGCGAGGGTCAGTTCATGCGCTTCGCCGAGCGCGCGCTTTACCAGCATTACGACACCATCGCCGACGAAGTTGCGCACGGCCGATATTGGATGGGTCGCTTGTTTGTGCTTAGCGAGGCTGTGGTTGAGCGACGCGGCGATGCCCGTGAGCGAGTCGACGAGTGTGCCGTCGAGGTCGAGGATGAGCAAAGGTTTCACCCACCGAGCATGAGGGCGATGCCGCCGTTTGTGAAGGATGGCGAGCGAAGAATTTGGATCGATGTTCAGTATCCGATCAGGGCGATCAATTCTGAGTCGCTGAGCTCATCGATATGGTCGATCGAAGCGATGAGGTTATCCATGTCGGTGAATTCCTTGGTTTCGGCACTCAGTGCTGCATCATTGGGAAGGGGGGTGTTTTCAGCGCTTGGAAAAAATGCAATGAGCAGAGCGGCGAGGGCTGTAGCGCTGGCGAGGCCGGCCAGCGGGGCTGGGGCGAAGAGGGATTTCCACCACGAAACATTTGGGGAGCTGTTGCGCGCGGCGCGAAGGGCATTTTCGGCAAAGCGCGGGCTGGCCTTGGGTGCTGGCGCGGCGTCGAGAAGCTTCCAGACGGCATCCGATTCCCATGCATCTTCGGGCTGATTTTTCTTCGCTTTCATCGCAACGCCCGATCCAACCCCGTAAGGGTGGAAAAGTTGCGTCATTTCATCACGCAGGGGAAATTTTGCGTCTTGGTGCTGATTTCGGGCGTGAAAAACCTTCCACGGCGCGGGTGCATTGGTCCAGTCTCCGGCCATGAACGACTCGATCTCTTCACTGACCGCGCGAATCCAAAATTTTGTCGATGCCCGTGAGTGGCGTCAGTTTCACAACCCCAAGGATTTGTCGGTGGCGATCGCGGCGGAGGCGGGCGAATTGATGCAGCATTTCGTGTGGCAGCAACCTGAGCAGATCGATGCCCGGCTGGAGCGCAACCGTGATGAGATCGCTTCGGAAATCGCCGATGTGGCGATTCTGTTGTTTGAATTTGCCGACAATCTCGGTTTTAAGCTCGGTGATGTGATGGCCGAGAAAATTGCCCGCAATGAACAGCGTTATCCGGTGGCCAAGTCGCGAGGCAACAACCTCAAGTATTCCGAGCTGTGAAATCAGCCGAGGCGGATGGAGCCGCTGGTCGGATTTGAACCGACGACCTGCTCATTACGAATGAGCTGCTCTACCCCTGAGCTACAGCGGCGATGGGTGGGTGAGGAGCAAACCAAAGAGAGGGGTCTCCCGCAAGCGGGAAATCAGGGGATGGGGCTGGTATTTGGCGCTTCTGGTGAATTTTCGCTGGGGTGGATTGGTCATATCGGACGGATCCGACTGATCAGTCGGATCTTCAATGACAAACAAAATGAAAGAGCCGCACAAAAAACTTCGCCCGAGTGGAGGCTATCGCATGACTGCCAGTTTCCAGACAAGCACGCTGATTTATGATGCCACGGTTTGGTTCTGTGAAAAATTCTTGAACTCCCGTTCGCGTACGATCGACCAGATGGTGCAGGCGGCAAGGTCGGGTCGTCAAAACATTGCCGAGGGTAGTCGTGCTGCGGCCACTTCGTCGCAGACCGAACTACGCTTGGTCAATGTGGCGCGTGCGAGTCTTGAGGAGTTGCTGCTAGATTATGAAGATTTCTTGCGACACCGGCACTTGCCTCAGTGGGCCCCGGACAGTCGGGAGGCCATGGAAGTGCGGGATGTACCAAAGGCATTTCGGGATGCCCGTAAGGGGTCTGCAAATTTTTCAGAGCTCGACGATGCGCAGCGATGGGCATTGTACTCTCGTTGGTTGGATGCGCCGGACGCTGCCACTCGTGCCAATGCGACTATCTGCCTGATTCATCAGGCAAATTTTTTACTGGATCGGCAAATTGCAGCGTTGGAAGCCGAGTTTGTGGAGGGTGGTGGTTATTCCGAGCAACTTGCCCAAGCGAGGTTGGCGGAGCGGCGAAGGAAACATCGAAAGGACCCCGCTGAGTCGTCTGATCATTCACTGAAATGCCCGCAGTGCTGCGGCATCATGGCTTTGCGCACGGCCAAAGCCGGCAAAACTCCGGGAACTCAGTTCTGGGGTTGCATCAATTATCCCGAGTGCAAAGGAACATCTCCGGTTTGAGATACCTCAGAGGCTGCGGGTTTTGATTTCCTCGGTGAGCTCTTTGATGAATTGGTCGAGCGGTTTGGCTCCGAGGTCGTCTTTGTCGCGGTGGCGGACGGAGACCGTGCCTTCTTCCGCTTCGCGTTGGCCGATGACGAGCATGTAGGGGACGCGGTCGAGGCGGGCGAGTCGGATTTTGGCGCCGATTTTGTCCGAGCTGCGATCAACCGTGAGGCGTACGCCGGCATTGGCGAGTTGTGCGGCGGCGGCCTCGGCGACTTCGAGGGTTTTTTCCGAGATCGGCAGGATGCGAACCTGTTCGGGCGCGAGCCAGGTCGGGAACTTGCCTTCGAAGTGCTCGATGAGCAGGCCGGTGAAGCGTTCCATCGAACCAAAGGGCGCACGGTGAATCATCACTGGCGTGTGGGCTTGGTTGTCGGGTCCGATGTAGGAAAGTCCGAAACGGACGGGCAGGTTGTAATCGACTTGCACCGTGCCAAGTTGCCAGTCACGGCCGATCACATCTTTCACGACGAAATCGATTTTCGGTCCGTAGAAGGCCGCTTCGCCAAGTTCTTCGGTGTAGGGCACACCGAGCGTTTGCACGGCTTCTCGCAGTGCGGCTTCCGCTTTGTCCCAGTTTTCCGGCGAGCCGACATACTTGTCGCTGGCGGGATCGCGGAGTGAGAGGCGCACGCGGTAGTCATGCATGCCGAGCGTGCTGAGAACTTTTTTCACGAGATCGAGGCAACCGGTGACTTCGGCGGCGACTTGATCGGGCGTGCAGAAAAGGTGGGCGTCGTCTTGGGTGAAGCCGCGGACGCGGGTCATGCCGCCGAGTTCGCCGGATTGTTCCCAGCGGTAGACCGTGCCGAATTCCGCGAGGCGCACGGGCAGGTCGCGGTAGGAGTGATGATCGCTCGCAAAGATCTTGATGTGGTGCGGGCAGTTCATCGGCTTGAGCAGATAGCCTTCGAAGTCGCCCTTCTCGAGTCCGTTGATGAGTGAGGCGCAGGTGGCATCCTCGTCGGCGAGTTTTTCCAACACGTCGCGCTCGGGGATCGCGGGGTACTGACTTTCCTGATAGTAGGGGAAGTGACCCGAGGTGCGGTAGAGGTCGAGCTTGCCAATGTGCGGAGTGAAGACCTGCGAGTAGCCTTGGCGGTCGAGCTCTTCGGTGATGAAATCCTGCAATGCGCGGCGGACGAGCGCGCCTTTGGGTTTCCAGAGGATGAGGCCTTGGCCGACCGCTTCATCGATGTGGAAAAGCGCGAGCTCGCGGCCGAGGCGGCGGTGGTCGCGTTTTTTCGCTTCCTCAAGTCGGTTGAGGTGCTCCTCCAACAGTTCCTTGCTTTCGAAGGCCGTGCCGTATAGGCGCTGCAGTTGGCCTTTTGATTCGTCGCCCATGTAGAATGACGACGAAACCGACATCAGCTTCACATTCTTGCACTTTGCGGTGAATCCGACATGCGGGCCGGCGCAGAGGTCGATGAACTCACCATTTTGGAAACAGGAAATTTCTTCGCCCTCGGGGATCTTGTCGATCAGGTCGAGCTTGAAGCGCGACGGGTTGCCGGGGCGTTCGGTGAGCCCGCCGAGGCGTCCGGATTCGGCCATCGCTTTGGCTTCGTCGCGTGAGATCGTGCGGCGTTCGAACTTCTGGTTTTCCTTGGCGATTTTTTTCATCTCCGCCTCGATTTTTTCGAAATCGTCAGGCGTGAGGCGGTGCTTCATGTCGAAGTCATAGTAAAAGCCATTTTCGATCGGCGGACCGTAGGCAAATTGCGCATCGGGCCAGATGCGCAGGATCGCGGTGGCCATCACGTGCGCGCATGAGTGTCGCAGGCGTTCCAGGTCGGACATCTGCTGGCGTTCGTCGAGTGTCTTGCGTTCGTTCATGCGCGGACAGGGAAACCTTGCGGGCGCTAAATGATCAAGGGAAATGCGGTGGCATGAATGCAGTGCTGCGGCATTTTGAGCGCTTTGACGCGCTCGCGGCTTTGAATTTCGGTTTTCGGGATTATCCGCTTGAGCGTCGTGGGTGTGGCGGGCAGATTGGGTGCGTCCCCAGCGAGCTATGGTCAGCCCCTCCACCAACACCGTCCACTCCGCCTACGATTCCAAGATCGAGGGCAATGTGATTGTCACCCGCGTCGATGCCGCGATCAACTGGATGCGCAAAAACTCGCTGTGGCCGATGCCGATGGGCTTGGCCTGCTGCGCGATCGAGTTGATGGCGACCGCGTCGAGCCGCTTTGACATTTCTCGCTTCGGCATGGAGGTCATGCGCTTTTCGCCGCGCCAAAGTGATGTTCTGATCGTTTCCGGTACGGTGACCTACAAGATGGCGCTCGCGGTCAAGCGAATCTGGGATCAGATGCCCGAGCCGAAGTGGTGCCTTGCGATGGGTGCTTGCGCGTCGAGCGGTGGCATGTACCGGAGCTATGCGGTGCTGCAGGGGATCGATCGTTTGATCCCGGTCGATGTCTATGTTTCGGGATGCCCGCCACGGCCGGAGGCCTTGATCGAAGGCTTGATGAAACTGCAAAAGAAAATCGAAGGTGAGGAATCCACCGTCGCTCAGAAGAAGGCTTTGATTGAAGAAATTTCCTGATCCATCCACACGACATGTCAGCAGTACAAGATATCGATCGTTTACGCGGCTGGTTCGCGGAAAAAATTCTCGGAGTGAATGAATTTCGCGGCGAGCACAGCGTGACTGTGGCGCTGGATTCGATCGCGGCATTTTTGAGCCGTTGCCACCGCGATCTCGGGTATGACCTTTTGCTCGATGTTTCCAGCGTCGACCATTTCGGCGATGATCCACGATTTGAAGTGGTTTACGAATTGGCGACTGTGGATGACTCCAAGCACCTGCGGGTCAAAGTCGCGGTGGGTGAGGATCAGGAAATTCCCTCGGTGGTGGGCATTTGGCCTGGTGCCGATTGGCATGAGCGCGAGGTGTGGGACATGATGGGCATCCGTTTTTCGGGTCATCCGAACCTCAAGCGCATTCTCATGTGGGAGGGCTATCCGTTTTTCCCTTTGCGCAAAGATTTCCCGCTGGCGGGTCGTCCTTCGGACATGCCGGATGTCGCATTCACCGGTGTTGCCCCGCTTGAGGGTGGACCGTTTGTGACATGCGCCGGCGGTGAGGATCCTGTCGATCGCGAGCCACGCGCGAGAGCGTTTGATTGAAAATTTCCATTTCGCACGGAGAGTGTGAATTCATGATCTCTTCGGGCGGAATGATGGATGAGCTGGCCGGAGATTTCCGTAGGCGCGTCAAGATGCCGGCATCGTGGTTGGTTTTGCTGGCAATTTTAATCGTGCATCTATGGACGCTGGCCGAGGTCGGGTCTGGAAATGGTGAAGCTTGGTATGAATTGCTCGGCTTGAGTCGTGCGGGAATCGGCGAGTCACGGTACTGGCAAATTTTTTCGCACGGCTGGCTGCATGGTTCGTGGGGTCATATGCTGGTGAATGCGGTCTTGATGTGGCTGCTCGGCACTCGCTTGGAGTTGATGATGGGTTGGCGCGTCATGATTGGCGTGACCGCGTCGGGCATTGTGATGGGTGGAGTGATGCACCTTTTGCTGGGCCATGGTTTGCTGGTTGGGATCTCCGGTGGAGCGATGGCTTTGCTGTTGTGTCTCGCGTCGCTCTCACCCGATGCGAGGGTCTTGCCGCTGGGGGGTTCAGCGAGGAACTTGGGCCGCGGTCTTTTGATCGGCGAGTTGCTGCTGGCACTGGCAGACCCGATCCTGGACATGCCTGGTTTTTCACTGCTTGGCGGCTGGCTTGTGGATCAAGGATTTGCGTCGGTGTTCCAGCTGGGGCACGCCTGTCATTTTGGCGGCGGGTTGCTGGGCGTCTGGTGGGCGCGCAAATTTCGTGGTCCGCGTCTGACCCTGAAAAAACTTCGGCTCGATCGCGAGAGACGCGAACGAGCCGAGGAAAGATGAGAGAGATTGGTTGAAACTGAATTGTCGAATAGTCCTTACTCCGTTGAGTCAGCGCTCACCTCTGCGGTGTCAGCACTTGCAGTTGGGGTTGAATCTTGAACTTCTGTGGAGCTTGGCTCGGAAGAAATAGGTGCCTCTTGAATGCTAGGTGGTGCTGATTCGGTATTTGTATTGCTTGGGCTTATTTCAGCAACGGCCGTGCTAGTTGCCGGTTCTGTGATCTGCGGTGGGCTGGAAACTTGTGTTTGAATCGGGTTCGAGCTTTGAACTGTTTGCTGTGCTGTATGGTTTACAGGAGTATTGAATGCAGATGGCCCTGTGCGGCGCTCCTGACGATAATCGCGAGAATGTGATCTTTGGCGATACTGTTGCTCATTATCTCGGGAGTAACGGTTGCTTCTGTGTTGATATTGCCCGCGATAGCCTTCGTGAATGTATCCGCCGCGACGGTAGGCGGATTCGCGGTTGCGGTAGTTTACAATTGTGATGTTGCTGACCCTGCGCGGCGGTGGGCAGTAGCTCAAGCCGGGGCGCCAGCCGTGGGGGTGGACGCAGCCGGCAAAGACTGGCGGGCGATAGCCGACCGGGTAGAAACCGTTCAGGTAAGGATCGTAATAGGCACGGCGGTAATAATTGTAATAGCTGTAGGTGTAAGGGTCATATCCCCACTCGGGACTGCCGGTGCTGATGTAGACCGAGCTGGAGTAGCGGCCGCCCCCGCCATAATAGCTGGAACTGGTGCCGTAGGTCGCGCTCACCGAG
>JBKDYW010000167.1:0-11563 GCA_046308575.1 Verrucomicrobiota bacterium | reverse complement strand
CGTTCCTTCTGGCGCGCGTCCGAGTCGGCGAGCTCCTTTTCACGCTCGGCCTTGTTGAGTGAGAGCGTGTTCGCATTGATGCGCTCGGTGGTTCTTCGCACATCATCACGCACATACTCAAAGTCCCTACAGGCATCGATGCGCTTAAGACTCAGTTCCTTGAGCTTAGGAATGAAAAGCGTCTCGGCATCCAGCGGTTTGAAATCATCCGCACGGCGAATGAGGTCGTGCTCCAATGGATGTTCCAGGAAGGATTCGCCAATCTCGAGTCCGTCCATGATGCTAGGAATAATGATGTCCGATGCCACTCCATCCATCTGCGTCGATGAGCCTGATGGGCGATAGAATTTCTGAATCGTGACCTTGAGGAATCCGGCACCATTGCGGTTTGAAAAAAGTGGCAGCATGCGACCAATGTCCATCGGCTGCTGCACGGTGCCCTTGCCAAAGGTCGAGGCCTCACCCACCACCACTGCACGGTTGAAGTCCTGCAAGGCTCCCGCAAGAATCTCGCTTGCGGAGGCGCTGCTGCGATCTGTCAGAACCACCATCGGCCCGGTGTAGAACGGCTTGCCGTTCTCGGAATTCTTCACCTGCACGCGGCCAAGGGTGTCCTTGACCTGCACCACCGGCCCCTGCTCCATGAAAAATCCCGTCATGCGGCGGACCTCATCCAGCGAACCACCTCCATTGTTGCGAAGATCAAGAATCAGTCCGTCAATTTTTTCCTCAATCAAGCGCTTGAGTAGCTTCTCAACATCATCGGCGCAACTTACCTCGCCATTGTCGAAGTCCGCGTAGAACGAAGGCAGCGTAATGACGCCCAGCCTCTTCGACTGGTTTTTCTCGTTCTTAATTTCGATCAGCTCTCCACCAGCTTGCTCGTCCTTCATCTCGACCTTGCCGCGTTTGATCACGACAATGCGGGTCACGCCTGGCGGGCCCGATGCCGACTCGACCTTGAGCGCCACCGAGGTTCCCTCTTTGCCGCGGATCAGATCCACGACCTTGTCGATCTTCATAAACATGATGTCCACCATGTCCGCCGGCTTGTCGGTGTTGAGCGCATTCACGCCAACCACCCGATCGTTGAGCTTGAGGCTGCCCTCGCGATCAGCGGGGCCACCAACCACGATGCCCATGATTTTGGTGGCACCATCTTCCTCTCCCTGGAGCAAAGCACCGATACCGACGAGCTCGTTCTTCATGCTGTCCTTGAAGCGGCTCATTTCACGAGCACTCATGTAGTCGGTATGCGGGTCGTAAGCTCTCGCCACGGCGCTGAGGAAATAATTGGCGACCTCCTCGTTATCCACATCCTCGACACTGGCGAGGAAGCGTTTGTAACGAAGCGAAACTTTCTCCTTGGGGCTGCGATCATCACTACCGGGATCTGCCTTGCCCTGCTCCTTGGCCATCTTTGCCAACATTTCACGACGCAAGACCTCGCCCAAAACCGCTTCCTTGATCTGCAGGCGCCACAATTCGGCCGCATCCTTTTCATTCTTCGGCCATGCCGCATCCTTGCGGCTCATCATGACCTTGTCGTTGGAAGTGAAATCAAATTCATTCCCATTCAATAACTTTTCGGTCTGCTCCACTCGCGCGCGAACCCGCTGCTTGAATATGTCATAAATCGTGGTTGCGGCGTCCATGCTCTTGCCTTGCAAGATCATGCTGTGCATCTGGCTGCCATAGGCCTCGTTGAAACGATCGACATCCTCCTGCGTGAAATACAGCCGCTGGAAGTCCAGATCCTTCAAATAATCATCAAGGAAACGCCGGCCCAGAGCCTCGTCGAATGGCAGCCGCGCGAAGTGGCTGTTTTGCAACATGATCGACATCTGGCGGCCAACTTCGTTGAAGTCCGCCTGCTGGGCCTTGAGTGGAGAAAACGACGCCAGCGCTGCTGCAGCGAGAAGGGAGTTGCGAAGCCAATGAAATGTCATGTGATTCGGGGGAATGAAAGGTACCGGATGGCGGGTTTCAACTTGCCACCGCTTTTGCGCTTGTCGATTTCCAAAATACCATTTGCATCAACGCGGACCTTTTTTTTCGAGCAACCAGCGCTCAAAATGGGCGTCCTTGGCCTTTTGCTCCAAGGCCTTCTGCCCCTCTGGATCCATGCCGGGCATGAGTTGGTCCGCGTCTGCGGGCCTACGCCCCAATTCAACACGCAAGTCCTCAAGCACCCCATCCCGCAAAACCTTCAACACCACCCGCGAGCCGGGCTTGCGCTTGCGAATTTGCTCACTGAATGACTTCGATGCCTCCTGCTGCCAGGTTTGCCCATCCAATTCCACAATCGCGTCGCCAGCCTTCAACCCGCACTTCGCCGCGGCGGAATCCGCCACCACCTCGATCACCATCACCGCCCAACGATCGGGCTTGTTTCCCGGCATCTGAACCATCAAGTCTCTCATGCGCACGCCAAGATAGCCATCGCCTTCCTTGGCGAAATCATCCGCCGCAAGTTGACGCAACACTTGCATGCAACGCTCTCGGACCTCCGGGCTAGGACTGCCAGCATCCGACGAAAGTCGCAATAATTCCGCCACTGCCGCCTTGGGGTTTTTCTTTGCCCATGACAACACCTCGGACTGCGCCGTCTCACGCGCTTTGAAATCCTCGGACTCCAAAGCTTTCAAAAAACTTTTGGGTATGGCCTGCGCGCAAAGCGCACTTGTCATCGCCACGAAGAGCAACAGGCATTTGTAAAACGACATCGTGAGGAGGCTGATTCAATCACTTGAAAAATCACCGGCGATGTTTCGTGCTAAAGCCCTTCGACACCACTCTTTCGAGGGCATCGGGAAACACCGTGTATCAGCGACCAAAGGCGTTTTTCTGCGGTATCTCGATGGTGTCATCGGCCTCCAGCAGAACATTCATGGCCTCGCCTTTTGTGAGGTCATATTCGGTCTGCTTGCCGGCACGATACAGCTTCACGCGGTGCATGCTTCCAAACTCCGTCGGGCCACCGGCATTCTGAATGGCCTGATACAAGGTAAGCCCTCTGTTGTACGGCACCGGTCCGGTCTTGCGCACCTGGCCACCAATCGTCACCACCTTTTCCTCAATGCTCTTTGCACTGGAATCGATCACCTGGAAGGTCGGAGTGGTGTAAATTTCCGCCGCACGGAATCGAGCCTCGAGGGCCGATGCCAGCTGTTCGGCTCGCAACCCTGCTGCCCGTACCTGACCGATGAAGGGTACATTGATCATGCCCGACTCAGAAACCGGATAGATCGCGTCAATACGGCCTTTCTCCTCACTCGGCACGCCGCTCACAGATATCTGGATCGCCCGCCCAGCCTGGATTTGCCCGAAGGCACTGGTGGCAAGGCACATCAGGGCGACAAACAAAGAGGCGATGAATTTGAATTTCATGGGGAAATTTAAATGGTGGGTTAGTAAAGATCCGACTCAGACTTACTTTCGTTAGCGGCCGTGGCGCTCGGTTTTGTCTTGGAGTCAGTTGATGCGGCAGTCGCCGTAACCGAGGACGCAGACATCACAGGCGGACCTTGTGACTCGGACGGCGCGTAATAGGTGTAGTAGCTCGTGTAGTACTGATACTGACTGTCGCTGCGAACATCGACGTTGTTGAGGACGACACCAAGAATGTTACCGCCTACATTCTCAATCGATTGCTTGACCCGAAGAAGCATGTTTCTCGGGAGCTTGCGATGCTGGACGACGATGATGGAAAGGTCGACCTCACTGGCGATCACCGACGCGTCGCTCACACCGAGAATCGGCGGGCTATCGACAAAGATCAGGTCGAAGCGCTGTTTCACATCCTGGATCAGCTCGGACATGCGGCGTGAGTTGAGGATACCCGCTGCGTCGACCGGCAGAATGCCGGACGGCATGAAGTACAGGTTGTCGACCGGAGTCTGCAAAATCACATCCTCAAGCATCAGATCGGTGGTGAGGTAATTGGTCAGACCCACCGAGTTATTGATGCCGAAATAGGTGTGCAAACGCGGACGGCGAAGGTCGGCATCGATCATGAGCGTGGTGTAACCGCCCTGTGCACAAATGTAGGAAAGGTTCATCAGCGTCGTCGATTTGCCCTCGCCGGCACCGCCGGAAACAACAGTGATCGCGTTGTCCTCGGGGTTCTTGCGGTTGAACTCGATGTTCGTTCGAAGGATACGGTAAGCCTCCGCATCGGGAGTCGATCCCCGCTGCCTGTGGAGCAGCGTGATATCCTTCGGAATCACCGCAAGCACCGGCACTTGAAGGTACCTTTCCACATCTTCAAGAGTCTTCACCGAGGTATCGAGATACTCAAGGAAGAAGGCAATGCCCACGCCGAAGATGAGTCCGACCACCGCGCCAAGCACGAGGTTCAAGGTCACATTCGGGCTGACCGGGCTTTCAGAAATCACGGGCGAATCGTGCACCAACACCGTCTCGGGCGGCATCTTGCTGGAAATTGTCTCACCCATCTGCTTGAGCTTCATCGTTTGCAATAGCTCCTGGTCGGTTTCGAAATCGCGCTTTGCGTCGACATAGTCCTGAGCGTCCAAGCCGCGCTTGATGGCCTCTTCGCGGGTCTCGTCTTTCATGGCCTCGACACTCTTGAGACGGTCGGCCGCGAGATCGAGCTGCGCAGTAAGGGTTGCGCGAAGATTGACCACTCCCTCGTCGAGTTGGCGCTTCATGTTCTGGATCTGGTCATTGGCGGCCAGCACGGTCGGGTGCTTGGCCCCAAGTCCATTGATGCGCAGACCGTCGAGTTGGCGCTTGCCCTCCAGATACTGTGGGTAAAGGTTACGGATGATGTTGTCCGGCAAATCAAGACCTGCCGCATAGACCATCAACTGATCGCTATCGTACTTCAGAAGGCTGCTGATCTGACTCTCAAGCTTGCGTTTTTCCTGCTCCAGCTCGTTGAAAGCCTCGAGCGCCGTACGCGCACCTTGGTCCTCGTCCACACCAGTCTGGCCATAAAACGAGTCGGTTCCCTTATAAATGATACCCTTGGTGCGCACGATCGTAGCTAGAACCTTGCGGCGCTCCTCTACTTTGTCCTCCTGGTTTCTGACCGCCTTGTTGAGCTCTTGCAGTGCATTTTCTGCATCGCGGCTTTCCATCTCGGCCCGGTACTGTCGGTAGGCACGCGCGACCTCTTCAGCAACATCTCTCGCGTCAACCTTGTTGGTGTGACGCACGCGGATCGAAATAAGATCGGTACCGCGAATGTTCTGGGTGTTGACGATACCTTTCAGGATACCCAAGGCAGATTCCTTATCCACGCCCCAGCGGTTCACCAACTCGAGGTTTTGGACAACTTTTTGCAGCGAATTGCGGCTTTTGATCTTCTCGAACTCGGTTCCGAAGAACTGCTCGGTCATACGACCCGTTCCGGCAAGCTCGTTGAGCTGGGAGCCAAGCGGCGAAAGCCCCGGGATGCGCGGTTTGACCTCAATGGTCGTCTCACTTTCGTATTTTTTCGGCATCACATAAGTGATGACCGCCGCAGTCATGAAAACCAGCAGCAGCGAGAGAAGAATGATGCCATAGCGGTTTTTAATGACCTGCCAATAGTCCACCGCGTGGAGCATGGCTTCATTCTGTTGTACGGAGGTCGTGTTCATGGACTAGAGTTTCACGGTTTCGAAGCTTTTCAAAGGAAATGAAAACTCCCGCAACGGATCCATTGCGGGAGCTTACAACCTAGAAATCGGATTTCAAACGGGATGATCGGATGGTTTTGATTTGCAGTTGGCAACAGCTCAGAATTCGGCAGACACACCGACCGAAACACGGTTGCGATCGTATTCGCGACTGTCGTTCACATCCGAAACCACCTGACTGTAGTTGTAACTAAGGTTGCCGTAGAGGAAATCGGTAAGCTTTACCGACATGCCGATGGAGGCATTGACGGTGGTTTCGGAAACGCTGGGGGCGGAACGTAATGTTGTACCAACAATCTGGCGCCCGCTGTCATAGTTGCTATGGATAACGTCAAGGCCGCTGTTGAGCGATAGATCAGGCGAAATCATGTATCCACCCGTGACACCAAGACGGAAAGCACTGCGCTCGTCGTAGTTGAAAAATGAATCGCCCGAATCAGCTGGATTCAAAACCGTGTCGTCCCCTTCCAAGCCATAACGCATGAAGGCACCCAATCGGAGCTGGGGATTGATCTGGCTGTTCAACGCAAACTCAAGGTAAGGCGAAGTCGCGCTGGAGCCGCCATCCACATCGCGCAGCTGTGCTCCAGTACGGACCGTGCCAATGGTGTTTGGGCTGAAACGATGATCCGCGCCCACAAGGAAATACTGGTCGGTCGATTCCGAGGCAATGCTATCAGTCAAGGTCTGACCATAGCGATACTCAGTGATTAACACGGTTTGCGGACTGTACTGATAACGCAGTTGCTCGTACACCTGCCAGTTCATTCGATCGCTCAGATCACTTAGATTGCCTTGCTGGCCATCGTCACTGTAACTCGAGCCACTGAAACGAATCCCGGTGTAAGTACCGAAGCGCTCAGTCCAGCGGTAGCCGAGCGAATTGTCCGTGCTCCAGCTCATAAACTCACTCGATTGCCTCGACGAGGCCAAGCCATACGAATAATCGGGCTCCAGCTCGTTGGCTACAAAGTTGCGACTCACGAAACGGACACGCTCGCTGAAGCGATGAATCATCGAAACCCCAACGCGCGACTGGCTATTGAGGTCATCGATGCCTTCCGGAGCATCAAAATAATAAATCATCCCAAGTCGGCCGTAGACATCCCAAGTGGTCTGCGGAGCGAGACTCACAAATGAGGCGCCGACATAGGGATTGACGGCCAATGATGAACTGCTGCCTCCCACAGTGGTCTGACCGGCACTGACGTTGTCGTCATAAATCAAGCTTCCTCCGACCAACCACTTGATCGGAAGAGACTCCTGAGCCTCGGTGCCGGTGTAATAAAGGCCTTCGGCACCAAAAGCGGTGGTGAACAAGAGCGGCAAGAATACGAGAGGAAATTTGCTCTTCATGGGTGGGTGTGGGTGAATTGAGAGGATAGGAGAGTCAAAGAATGCAGCTGATTAAGGCATCAGCTGGGATTGGTATTTGTTGTCGGTGTCGGCACAATAGGCGGCGGCACTATACCACCACCGAAACCGCCTCCACCACCACTACTGAAACCACCAATGGTGCCACCACCGAAGGACCCTCCCCCGAAGGTGCCACCACCGAAAGTCGTGCCACCGCCTCCGGCGCTTCCACCAGTTCCCCCTCCGCTGCTACCGCCGCCAAAAATTCCACCGCCCGAGGACCCAGTGCCCATAGTGCCTCCGCCGGTAGTCTCGCCGCCAGTGGTCCCACCCGTCGTGCCGCCATCAGTACCACTGCCTGAAGTTCCTCCACCTTCACCTTCGCTGCCGCCTTCACCCTCACCTTCGCTGCCACCAATGCTCACGCGACCGTAAGGGTCCTCACCGGGGAAATCGAGCGGGTTATCACCTTCGTCGGCCTTCTGATCGCCCGTGCCACCTTTGCCCGACTTCGAGCTTTTGGAACTGTATCCGGATTCACCTGCGTTTGGATCGAGCTTGGCGAGCACGGCTTGGACTTGCGCGAGCGAGTCCGGCACGGTGGCAATGGCGCATTGCGCGATGAGCCTCATGTTTTCAGGCGAAGCCGTGGCAGCCGACTCGACGATCGAGGCCACCACATCGGCATTAGCACCGGAACCTTCGATCGATGCCTTTACAATCTCACAAGCACAATCAGGTGAGGCCGAAACTTCCTTCGCGACGATCTCAAGAAGATCAGACAGGTTCGACTCCACCGACGCCCTAACCGACAGTGAAATCTTCGCGCAGTCGGGTGACTCAGCAGCGATGAGCGGCGTGCCGATGAGCAATGCCGCCAGTACATGGAATTTCGCGCGGTTCATGATAGGGATTTTGAGTTTCAGTGAATTCGAAACGATTTGAGAAATTGAAATGGAGCGGGCAGCGGGAATCGAACCCGCATGTCTAACTTGGAAGGATAGCGCTTTACCACTAAGCTATGCCCGCTTGACGAAGTATTCATCTCACAAAAAACGGCATAAAATCAAGCAAATTAATCTCAATCGTATCAACAATTTAAGAAAACTTAAACAATGCAAAAAGCGAGGTTTCGACAGGAAAATCCACGCTCAGTCGCAATCAGCCAATTCCTCGTCCACTTACAAGCCGCTGGGATGTTCATGAAAGATCCAAGGCAGACCGAAGCGCTCTCCAAGAATTTCCGCAACTCGTTGAACTCCAAATGTTTCCGTAGCATAGTGCCCACCGTAAAAAAGATTCACCCCCAATTCCTCCGCCAGGCAATAACTCCAATGCGGACCTTCGCCAGTGATAAAGGCATCGGCCCCTGTTTCGGCAATTTTTGCAATTTCGCTGCCGGCACCGCCTGTGATGATCGCGACCCGCGAAATTTGCTCCGGACCGGCCGGGCAAAGGTGCACCCGCCCACCAAGAACCTCCTCAAGCCGGGCCTTGAGCTCCTCACGGCTACCCTGCCAGCGGCCGCTGAGCCCGACCCGAGAGCCCTTGATCTCAATATCCGGCCGCGAATCAACGACTCCAAGCGCCCCTGCCAGCAGCGCGTTGTTGCCCCACTCGGGGTGCACATCGAGAGGTAAGTGACTCGAATAAATCGCCAGTCCCGCCTCCATGGCTACGCGCAGCTTGCGGTAAAACGCCCCGGTCACCGGCTGCGCGCCCTGCCAAAACATGCCGTGATGCACAATCAGCAAGCCTGGTCCACCCGCAGCCACGGCCTCGATCACCGGCAACGAAGCGTCCACCGCCGCCACCACGCGATCGACCCTGCCCTCGTTGGCCAGTTGCAAGCCATTCATCGCGCCTGGGTAATCGGCGATCTCCGAGACCCTCAACTCGCGATCGAGAAATTCCACCAACTCATGCAAATTTGCCATGACTCTTCAATGCCGCCAATACGCCCGGATGTGGAGAAAATTTCCGCGTAAAAACATTTCACGCCGCACGGAATCACTCACCAAGCACCCGACTTCGAGTCTCACCATCGGCAAACCTCGTGCGCAATTCATCGCCAGGCTTGAGCTCATGGGCCGATCTCACCAAGCGTCCTTGCGCATCAAGCGTGATCGAAAATCCACGCTGAAATGCCGACTCCGGCCCGAGCGCGCGCAACAGGCCCGCAAGATGCATCAGACGCTCACGCTTAAGCTGCATCGCATTCACGCACGCCACATCAAACTGCCTTCGCGTCGCCGCCAACGACTCCACGCGACGCTCAAGCACCCGCGCGGGATGGTGTCCCCGATGCCGCAAACACAACTCACGCAGTCTTATTCGCGACGCGTCCATCGATGACTCAAGCGCGCTCATAAGCCTGTCAGCCAAGGCATCCAAGCGCATCACCGGCTCACGCAGCAAACGCTCGCCATCGCGTTGCAAAGCACCTCTGCGCAAAGTTTCGAGCTGCCTCTGACCTTGCGAAATTCGCTCATGGATGACGCGCTCACCGCGGCGTTGAAGCTGCGTGAGCCTTGCCCTCAAAGTCGCCGCATCTGGCACCACCAACTCAGCCGCGGCACTCGGCGTCGGAGCCCGAAGGTCGGCGACAAAATCCGCAATGGTGAAATCAATCTCATGCCCGACCGCCGAAACGACCGGCAGCGGACACGCGGCAATCGCGCGCGCTACAATTTCCTCATTAAAATTCCAAAGGTCCTCAATGGATCCGCCACCACGACCAACAATCAACACCTCGCATCGCGGCAAACCGAAATCATCCGGCCGCCCCATTCGTTCAATCGCCCTCGCGATTTCGACCTCTGCCCCTTTTCCCTGCACCCTCACCGGATAAAGCACCGCCTTCACCCATGGCGCGCGCCGCGACAACACATTCAGCATGTCCTGCAAAGCCGCGCCCGACTCTGATGTCACGATGCCCACCACGCGTGGGAAAAACGGCAGCGGTTTTTTGCGTTCCGCATCAAACAATCCTTCCTCCTGCAGACGCCGCTTGAGCTGCTCGAACTTTTCCTGCAAGTCCCCCGCCCCGGCACGCTCGACTTGCCGCACAATGACCTGCAATTGCCCGCGTGCCTCGTAGACGCTTGCCTCAGCAAAAACCCGCACCTTCGCGCCATCCACCAAGGCCGGCGAACCTTCGCGTCTCGCTGCGGAAAACATCACGCACTGAATCTGCGCGCCCTCGTCCTTGAGTGAAAAATACCAATGCCCACTGCCCTGTTTCTTGAGATTCGAGACCTCGCCCTCGACCCACAGCTCGCCGATCTCACCTTCGAGAACAAACTTCATTCGCCGCAAAAGTTGCGTCACCGACAAGGCGGCATCCGCAACAGGCTTGGAGCGCGAAAACAAATCCACGCCCGAATCTGCCAGTCACACGGCAAATGATCGAGCCGGAAAATTTCCCGCAAAAAACAATTTGCCCGCCCAAGTTGATTGCCCGCTTTCCACACGCGAATTCCGGCGTTATGAAAAACCCCGTGATCCGCTCGCTGCGATTGATGGACTTCAGGTGCTTTGAGTCGCTCGATCTCGAAGCGCCCGAGGCCGGAGCCATTCTCACCGGCGACAATGCCCAAGGAAAAACCTCGATCCTCGAAGCGATCTGCATGCTGGTGCGACTGCAATCGCCACGCAGTCACCGACTCGCCACGCTCGCTCGTTTTGGCAAGGATGGCTTCGGCATCGCCGGCAACGCATGGAACGAAGAACGACAGGTGAAATGGAACCGCAACGGCATCATTCTCAAACAGGACAACACACCCTGCGCCAACCGTTCGGACTATCTCGCACAAGGCGGTCTCATCGTCTGGATGGGAAACGAGGACCTTGAACTCGTCCGCGGCCCGGGTGAGACCCGCCGACGCTACCTCGATTTTATCGGCTCGCAAATCGACCCCGCCTACCGCCGTTCATTGGCCCGCTATCGTCGTGCATTGATGGCCAAAAACCTACTGCTGCGCGAAGGCCACGGTCGCGAAAAAGAAATCCTCTCCTACGATCAGATTCTCGCCGAACACGGCAGCCAAATCATCAGCGCTCGCGCGCAAATGATTGCGCAACTCAACCCCTTCGCTGCCGAAGCACAGGCCGCCATCAGCGGCAAAAACGAATCCCTTACACTCGACTACATCCCGGCCAGCGGACCCGATCTTCACCAATCGATCATCGACGCCCGCGAACGCGAACGACGCACCCGCCAATCGGTGGTTGGCCCCCACCGCGATGACATCTCTCTGCGCATCGATGGCAAACCGGCCGCCGATTTCGCCAGCGAAGGTCAACAACGCACGATCGCGCTCGCCCTCAAACTCGCACAAGGCCGCTTGCTCGAAACCGCCGGCAAATCGACACCGGTCTACCTGCTCGACGACATCTTCGGCGAACTCGATCCCGTTCGCCGCAACGCGCTCATCAGCTACATGCCCGCAAACGCCCAAAAGTGGATCACTACCACGCACCTTGATTGGCTGAAATCCACCCAAAGCCTCGGCCCAATCGCCGGCTTCACGATCAAGGCCGGTACCTGCTCGGCAAAT
>JBKDYW010000166.1:0-9770 GCA_046308575.1 Verrucomicrobiota bacterium | reverse complement strand
TGCCCGGGCGGGGCCTTGATCGATCCCGCGGCGCGGCTGGGCCCGCCGGTGAACCGGCCATCGAAAATTGTCTGCGTCGGGAAAAATTATTTGGATCATGCCAAGGAAATGGGCGGCGAGATTCCCTCCGAGCCGGTGCTTTTCATGAAGGCGAGCAGCGCGTGGAGCGGTCCGCACGACGATGTGATCATTCCGCGTGGCGGCACCAAGATGGATTACGAGGTCGAGCTCGCCTTGGTCATCGGCCGGACGGCGTCGTGCATCGACGAACTTGAGGCGATGGATCATGTCGCGGGATATTCGGTGTTTTGCGATTACTCCGAGCGGGCATTTCAATTGGAAGCCGGCGGTCAATGGACCAAGGGCAAAAGTGCCGACAGTTTTGCCCCGATGGGGCCATGGTTGGTGACGGGCGATGAGGTGACTGATCCGCAAAAACTTCGGCTGTGGTGCAAGGTGAATGGCGAGCTTCGGCAAAACAGCTGGACCGGCGACATGATGTGCTCGGTGCGGCAGTTGGTCGCATACATCAGCCGCTTCATGACCTTGTTGCCGGGCGATGTGGTCGCGACCGGCACACCGGCGGGCGTGGCCTTGGGCATGTCGCCGCCGCGTTATCTGCAGGCCGGGGATTTTGTCGAATGCGGCATCGAGGGCCTCGGGGAGCTGGCGCAACGCGTGGTGGCGCATCGTGAAACATGAAGGCCGGTTTTTCCAAAACTTGGAGAGCCTTGCTTTCGTGGCCGAAACCACCGGGCGGCACGCGCTACGCCGCGTGTCATTTTTGCGACACCTTACATGAAGCTTCACCGCTTGAAGAAGGTGCTGCGGCGCGCTGCACCCGCTGCGGCACGGTGCTTTACCAGAACCGCGTGGCTTCGCTGACGAGAGCCTCGGCGTGCTCGCTTGCGGCGTTGATCCTGATGGCGCTCGCGCATGTGTTTCCCTTTCTCACGATGGATGCCGCGACGCTGCGCAAAAGCCTCACGCTGCTAGGTGCGGCGGTGGCGCTGATCGATGAAGGCACGCCCGTGCTTGGCATCGCGATCGTGCTTTTCACCATCGTCGCGCCCTTTGTGCTGGTCGGCGGGATGCTGTATGTGAGTCTGCCGCTGATGTTTGGCCGCCTGCTTCCCGGCTCGTTCACGATCGCGAAGTGGATGCACCTCAGCGAACCATGGAACATGGTCGAAGTTTTTCTGCTCGGCGTGCTGGTGAGTTTGTTGAAATTGGCACAGGTGGCGGATGTCACTTTCGGCATCGGCTTCTGGGCCTTTGCAGGCCTGATGCTTAGCATGGCATTCGCAGTGGCGGGCATCGACCGCGAAGAACTTTGGGACCGCATGGAGGTGGCGCGAAGATGAGCGAGGATTTTGAAAAAGCAGCCGATCGCGGGCTTGCAGGCTGTCATGTCTGCGGCCGTGTGGCGGAGGTGGCTTTGGGAAATTGTCCGCGTTGCGGCAGCAAGCTCGAGCTGCGCAAACCCAACAGCATCCAGAACACCGTGGCGCTGATGGCGGCGGCGGCAGCCCTATACATTCCCTCGCACATCCTGCCGATCATGACCGTCGTCGAGATCGGGGTGGTGATGCCCAACACGATCATCGGCGGCATGATGACCTTTTGGCGCACGGGAGCCTACCCGATCGCGATCGTGATTTTCGTCGCCTCCATCCTCATTCCGATCCTCAAAATCGCGGCCCTGAGCTGGCTCTGCGCGGCTGCAGCTGGCTGGATCCACCCATCGCCCACGGCACTTGGTCGGCTGCACGGGGTCACCGAGCTGCTTGGCCGCTGGTCGATGATCGACATTTTCGTGGTCGGCATCCTGGTCTCGCTCGTGCAGTTGGGAAACTACATGAGCATCACTCCCGGGCCGGGAGCGCTTGCATTTGCAGGGGTGGTCATGCTTACCATGTTCGCGGCGATGAGCTTCGATCCCCGTTTGCTGTGGGACCGGCTCGATGAAATGGCCAAGGATCCACCGCCATCGAAAGACCTAAGCCCTTGAGCGACACCCCGACATCACCCAAAGCACCCAAGCCCGAGATCCAGCGTGCCAAGCGCTGGAATGCGGTGTGGGTCGTGCCGATCGTGGCCCTGTTCCTCGGCATCTGGTTGCTATATCGGAATTTCACCGCGCAGGGCGAGGTCGCTCATGTGCGCTTTGAAACTGCTGACGGCATCGAGGCGGGAAAAACCGAAGTGCGCTGCCGCTCGGTGAAGGTCGGCATGGTGCGGCATGTGAAACTGGCGGATGATTTGAAATCGGTGATGGTCGATATCGAGATCGATCGCGATGAAGAGAATCTCTTGCGCAAAGGCACGCGCTTCTGGGTCGTGCGGCCACGGATCACCGGCACTGAGCTTTCAGGCGTCTCGACGCTGATCACTGGCGCCTACATCGAGCTCGATCCGGGGCCCGCAGATGCGCCGCGCGGAGAATCCTTCAAAGGCCTTGAAACACCGCCGGCGACAAACCGAAATGTACCAGGCTTGCGGCTCACGCTCGTCGCCGATCAGGCCGGATCGCTGGCCGCTGGCGCGCCAATTTATTTTCGCGGATTCGAAGTCGGCCGCATCGAAGGCCGCAAGTTGAGCAAGGATGGATCGCAGGTCAGCTACGATGCCTTCATCAGCAAAACCTACAGCGGCCTGGTCACGGAAAACACGCGCTTCTGGAACACCAGCGGCATCGACATCAGCGCCGGCGCTGATGGCTTCAAGCTGCGCACGCCATCATTCCAAGCGATGATTTCCGGCGGCGTTTCCTTTGGCGTAACCCAAGGCGAGGAGCCCGGAATCGCCGTAGCCGACGGCCGCTCGTTCACGCTCTACAAGGATGAGGACTCGGCGAAAAAATCATCCTTCGATCCGACGATGCGCCTGTTGTTGCTGTTTGATCAAACCGTGCGCGGCCTCAGCGAAAGAGCTCCGGTGGAATACCGCGGCATCACCATCGGCCGCGTGTCGCGCATTTCCTTCGACCTCATGCCTGGCGCGCAAAACATGTCGGTGCCGGTGTTGATCGAGATCGATCCGCGCCTGATGGTTCCGGAAAATCCAAACAAGGACAAAGATGCCGACATGGCATTCATCCGACAGGCGGTCGACAAAGGTCTGCGCGGTGCGTTAAAAACCGGCAGCCTCATCACCGGTGCGCTTTTTGTGGATCTCGATTATTACGACGATGTTGTGCCGCGCAGCATGGGCAAGGTCGGCGAGTTCGATACGGTGCCGACGGTTTCATCCGGTCTCGCACAACTTGAAGCAAAACTTTCTGCCGTGCTCGACAAGTTCCAGGCATTGGAAATCGACAAGGCGGTGACCGGCATCGGTGCGGCCGCCAAAGAAATCGAAGCGACCGCCGCCGCCACACGCAAATCGGTCTCGAGCCTTGGACCCGATGGCCCGATGCAAGGCGACATGCTGCGCGTGCTCGACGAACTGCGCGCCTCGCTGCGCTCACTCAAATCCGTCACCAACACCATCGAGGAGAAACCCAACTCTCTCATCTTCGGCCGCGAATCGTCGAACAATCCGGTGCCGAAAGCCGCCCGCTGAAACATCCACTGCCGCCATGATCACCCGCACCCTTTCCCTGCTCATTGGCATCCTGCTCGCGGGCTGCGCCACATCGTCCAAATCATTCTATGTCCTCACCGCCGACGGATCCGCGCCCTCGGGCAGCGGCATGGGCATCGGCGTTGGGCCCATCGCGTTGGCCGAATACATCGACCGACCAAACCTCGTGATCGCCGAATCACCCAACCAACTCAGCATCGCCGACGACCACCGCTGGGCCGGCGACCTTGCATCATCGGTCGCACGCGTCACCGCAGCCAACCTCGGCCGCCGACTTGGTACCGGCAATGTGCGCACCTACCCATGGCGCGACGACAACGGCCTGCGTTATCAAGTGACCATCGACATTCGCCAGCTTCACGGATCCGGCGACGGCCATGCGGTCATAGAGGCCGGCTGGCGCATTTATGCCTTGCCCGAACGCAGGGTCGCCGCGGCAAGAACCTTCGTTGATCGCGAGCCATTGCAAGCGGACGGCTACCCGGCACTTGTCGCCGCGCAATCGAAGTTGCTCTCGAGGCTCGCCGCCGACATCGCATCGGCGATGAAGTAAGCCGCCAGCGAGACGCGAAAAAATTTCAAGGGACCATCATGCTCAAGGTTTACGGATATCAAAAATGCAGCACCTGCCGCGATGCGCTCAAATGGCTCGACGCGCATGGCATCAAGCACGAGGTCAAAGCCATTCGCGAAACCCCGCCGACAATGGCCGAACTCAAGGTCGCGCTCGATGCCGCGAATGGTGACCTGCGAAAAATTTTCAACACCTCGGGCATGGACTATCGCGCACTCGGCCTCAAGGACCTCCTGCCAAGCATGAGCGTGAACGAGGCGCTCGAAATGCTCTCGACCCATGGCAATCTCGTGAAGCGCCCCTTCGTCATCGGCGATGGAAAAGTGCTCGTCGGCTTCAAAGAGCCGGCATGGAAAAGCGCGCTGATGAAGTGAGGGCGGCCTGCACTCACATCGGAGCGATGCGGCTATCGAGTTGGAAGACCTGGCCCGAAGTATTGGGCATGTGGTGGTGGAGAAATTGAATGAACTCTGCCGCGTGTGCGCAGGTGTTGAAGCGGCCGAGCGTGTGGTCGGCGAGAATTTGTTCGCGGCGTATCGGGGTGATGCCTGAGGTCATGGTCGTTTCAAGAAATCCCGGCAGCACTGCGTTGATCCGAACATTTGAAGGCCCATGCTGCGTTGCGAGATCCGCAACGAGACCAAGCAAAGCGGCCTTTGCGGCGGCGTAGGGGGCCTGACCTCGCGGCGGTCGCAGTGCTGAAAAACTTGAGATCAACACGATGTGACCACGGCGGCGTTCGATCATGTTTGGAAGCGCCGCACGGATGCAGGAAAGCGCGCCGGTGAAATTGACCGACCATGTTTCGTCCCATGCCTCTTCGCTGAGGTGGCCGAGTGATGCATCGCGCGTGATGCCTGCCGCGCAGACTAGCAAGTCGATGTCGCGACCTTCAAAGTAACAGCGCACTTGTGCGGGATCCTTTACATTCAGCTCACGGCTGCCAGGTGCGGCGATCGACCAATCAGGCGCGGCTAGCGCCTCAGCGATGGCCTTGCCAAGGCCACCGGTGCCGCCAGTGATCACTGCCTGATTTGTCGCCGCCTGCATGGTGTTTGGAAATATGCCGTGACAACGGCGCGGACAAACATCAGGCCAGCGATTGCCGTGCCGCTTGCAGCGTGTTCTTCATCAGCATCGCGATGGTCATCGGTCCGACGCCGCCGGGCACCGGAGTGATCGCCGAGCAGAGCGGTGCGACTTCTTCAAAGGCCACATCGCCGGTGAGGCGATAGCCGGATTTTTTCGATGAATCGGCCACACGGTTGATGCCGACATCGATGACGACCGCACCGGGCTTCACCCAATCGGCTTTGATCATTTCGGGTCTGCCGACAGCGGCGACGAGGATGTCCGCGCGGCGGCAAATCGCTGGCAAATCGCGTGAACGCGAATGCGCGATGGTGACAGTGGCGTTGGATTTTTTTGAAACCAAAAGGAGCGCCATCGGCTTGCCGACGATCATGCTGCGGCCGACGACCACCGCTTCGGCACCGTTGGTTTCGATGCCGGCGACTTCGAGCAGCTTCATGCAGCCCGCGGGTGTGCAGGGGACAAATCCTGTTGGGTCTTCGAGCGCGAGCTTGGCGACATTTTCCGGATGAAAGCCGTCGACATCTTTGCGCGGATCGATCGCGCGGATGATTTCCTCTTCGTTGATGTGTTTTGGTGGTGGCGATTGCACGAGGATGCCGTGGATCGCGGGATCGGCATTGAGATCGCGCACGACCTGGAGCAGTTCGTCTTGCGTGGTGCTCGCGGGCAACTCGATCTTGCGCGAAAAAATTCCGAGCTCGCCGCAGGTGCGGACTTTGGAGCCGACATACACATGCGAGGCCGGATCATCGCCGACCAGCACGACCGCGAGGCCGGGCGTGGTGCCGCGGGATTTAAGGGCTTCGACTTCCGCGCGGCACTCATCGAGCACGGCGGCGGCCACGGATTTTCCATCAAGCAATCGGGGTTGGTTCATAGGGTTGGTTGAAAAATTTTTTACGCATCGTCGGTGCCGGACACGAGCAGCGATTCAATTTTAAGTCGCTCGTTTTCCAATGCCTCGGCATCAAGGCCTTTTGTCACATGCAGCGGTTCGCCAAAAGTGACGGATACGCGGCTGAACGGACAAGGGATCACAAAGCGGTCCCAGGTGCCAAGTCGCCATGCCGAAGAGAATCGCACATGCACCGGTACGATCGGCGCGCCGGTGGCCTCGGCAAGTTTGATCGCTCCCGCCTGCACCTTGTAGCGCGGGCCGCGTGGGCCATCGGGCGTGAGGCAAACATCCTGACCGGCTTCCAGCGCACGCTTGAGTCCAACCAAGGCCGCCACCGCACGGCGCGAGGAGGATCCGCGAATCGCTTCGAAGCCAAACACCGCCATTGCATTTGCGACCATGTCGCCATCGCGGCTCGCGCTGGTGAGAATGCTCACCCGGCGCTTGGCGCGAAGCATTTTGAGCCATACCCCCGGCACGACAAAAAATCGGCTGTGCCAGAGCATCAGAATGATCGGCGGCACCGGGGTCTTCGGATCGCCGATGCGGCCGGGGTTGTGCAGTTCGACCCGCAGCGTCGCGGTCGTGAGTTTCATCGCCCAGCCCAAGAGCTTGCCGAGCAGCCTCGATTTCCAATCGCCGCAGATCTCGAGCCTGGTTTTCCTCTTCGCGCTCATGGGGTGGAATTGGCCGGGCCGCTGGTCTGGGAAATGAGGTTTAAAATCATCGGTCATGACCGCATGCCACAATGCGCCGGACGGCAGGGGCCGAGTGTCGACAATGTCAGCGCAATGACAAGCCTGCGGCCAAGGACCGCTTTCTTTTGCCTTGCAGCGAGGCCCGCGACACCTAATCTCATGCCCCATGAGGTTGCTGGCAGCTGCTTGAAAAAATTTTCCGAATCCGGAACAAGCCTCCTCAAGCAAGCACCGCGAAAGAGCCCCAAAGATCCACGAACACTCCAAACATCCCCCTCGCATCCATGACCCGCATCGCCTCCGCACTCGTCCTCGCCAGCGTCGCCCTGATGGCCGCCTCCTGCTGCTGCACCAGCGATTCCAAGCCGCCGAAGCTCCGCCCGCTGCCGCAGTTTCAGGAAATCCAAGGAGAAGCCCCGGCCGCTCCGCAGGTCCACTACGCGAAGTAAGTTTCACCTACTCCCAGCCGAAAGCGCTCTTCCGCACTGCGGTCGGGCGCTTTCGCGCATAGTCATGGCACCGATTCGGGCTTTCCATTTGGCATGCCACCTGCAAGACTCGAGAGATATCCGTTTTTGATGAAGCCACGCAGGACCATCGACGAAAGCGCACGCTTCAGGGGAAGCGTGAGGCACTACCATCGTGCTGCCAACCCGGAGGGCAAAAACTGGGATGCTTGGGTCAATGGCACGGCTGGGATTGAAGGCAAATCGAGAAATTGGCCGAAAATTTTTATCACTGTCATTGCAAGCCTTGCCCTGCTGGGGGTGATCGTCGGGCTCTTCATCGAGCTCAGCTGAGGCCCGCCATTTGCACCAGTCGCGCGCCGATGCGCATGCGGCTTTGACATTTCGCTTCGGCAAAGGCAGTTTTCCCGCCCGCCACCAACCACGGCGGTCTGTTCACCATGGGAAAAAATCTCTTCCAGAAAGTTTGGGACGCCCACACCGTTGGCACGCTTGCCGACGGACGCACGCAACTCTTCATCGGCACCCACCTGATCCACGAGGTCACCTCGCCGCAGGCCTTCGGCATGCTTCGCGACCTCGGCCTCAAGGTGAAGTTCCCGCAGCGCACTTTTGCGACTGTCGACCACATCGTGCCGACCGTCGATCAAGACGCACCTCAAGACCCGCTCGCCGCGGAAATGATGCAGGCGCTGCGCAAAAATGCCGATGACTTCGGCGTCACTTATTTCGACCTCGCGTCGGGCAAACAAGGCATTGTCCATGTCGTCGGCCCAGAGCAAGGCATCACCCAGCCGGGCACCACGATCGCTTGCGGCGATTCGCACACCGCCACGCACGGAGCGTTCGGCGCGATCGCTTTTGGCATCGGCACCACGCAAGTGCGCGATGTGCTGGCTTCTCAAACACTCGCGCTCGAGGCTCTCAAAGTACGCCGCATCGAAGTCAATGGCGATCTCCGCCCCGGAGTCTACGCCAAGGATGTGATCCTTCACATCATCCGCCTGCTCGGCGCCAAAGGCGGCATCGGCTACGCCTACGAATATGCGGGCGATGTTTTCGACCGCATGTCGATGGAAGAACGCATGACCGTTTGCAACATGTCGATCGAAGGCGGCGCGCGTTGCGGATATGTGAATCCCGACGCCAAGACGGTCGCCTATCTCAAGGGCCGCCCCTATGTCGACATGAGCGACTTCGACGCCACCGCTGCGCGCTGGTTGTCCTTTGCCTCCGATGCCGATGCGAAGTTCGACGACATCGTGCGCATCAACGCCGCCGACATCGAGCCGACCGTCACCTGGGGCATTTCGCCCGACCACGGCATTTCGATTTCTGAAAGCATCCCCGATCCCGCCAAGGCCGCATCGGCGCAGGAGAAGGCCTCGATCGACGAGGCTCTCGCCTACATGAAGCTCCCTGCAGGCACGCCGATCAAAGGCGTGAAGATCGATGTCGCGTTCATCGGCTCATGCACCAATGGCCGCATTTCCGACTTCCGCGAAGTGGCGAAATTCATCCAAGGCCACCGCGTCGCAGCAGGCGTCAAGGCGATCGCCGTTCCCGGCTCGCAAATCGTCGCGATCCAATGCGAACAGGAAGGCATTCCGGAAATTTTCCGCGCTGCTGGATTCGAATGGCGCGGTGCCGGATGTTCGATGTGCCTCGCAATGAATCCCGACAAGCTCGTCGGCGATCAACTTTGCGCCTCATCCTCGAACCGCAATTTCAAAGGCCGCCAAGGCTCGCCCACCGGCCGCACCGTGCTGATGTCGCCCGTGATGGTCGCCGCCGCCGCCATCAATGGCAGCATCGCCGATGCCCGTGAGGTCTTTGATCTTCAGCAGGCCGCTGTCGCGTAAACCCATAGCGCGATCACTCAGCATTAACCAATCAGCAATTCACACTCCACCATGCCTCTCGATCCCGTCACTCAAGTTTCCGGCCGCGCCGTTTTTATTCCAGGCGCCGACATCGACACCGACCGCATTATCCCCGCGCGCTTCATGAAGTGCGTCACCTTCGACGGTCTCGGCGAATTCGCGTTCTACGATGTTCGCTTCAATTCCGAAACCGGCGAGAAAACCGATCACCCGCTCAATGATCCGCGCTTCGAAGGTGCATCGATCCTGTTGGCGGGCGTGAACTTCGGCTGCGGCTCATCGCGCGAGCATGCGCCACAGTCGCTCAAAAAATTCGGCTTCAATGGCGTCATTGCCGAGTCGTTCGCGGAGATCTTCTTCGGTAACTCGACCACGCTGGCAATGCCCTGCGTGATCGCCTCGGCTGCCGACATCGCCGCACTGCGCGATGCGGTCGAGAATGATCCGGCAACCACCGTGACCATCGATGTTGATGCTCTGCGCGTGCGCAGCTCGGGCGGACTCGACTTCGCCGTCACCATGCCCGACTCGGCCCGCGACGCTCTGGTCTCCGGCCGCTGGGATCCGATC
>JBKDYW010000165.1:0-2597 GCA_046308575.1 Verrucomicrobiota bacterium | reverse complement strand
GCCACCGCGCCTCGTTTTCTTTTAATCCTCGGCCTTCTCCTTCTTCCCGTTTTGGAGCCAAGAAAAATCCGGCATCGATGTCATCCGACCCTCATTCTTCATGAAATCAGCAAGCAGCTTTTCCTTGGTCATTTCGCCACGACGATGCAATTCTGGAATAATTTCTTTAAAGACCCAATCCGAGTACTGCTCGAAACTGAGCTTCGGCGCAGGCGGATGATCGGAAAAATCAGGGAAAACCAGATCGTCGGCGTTCATAGGTAGCGTTCAATCTCGTTTTCAAAAACACTAGGGCCAGCATACTTTTCACAAAGCAAGCGAATATCCTCTTTGCTCATGCCATGTGACACACTCCCCAATAGTTGGCGGATGTCAAGCATGTCACGGCCCTGTCTGACTGCGTCATCTTTCAACGCATAAAACTTCATCGCCAACAATGATCGAAATGTGATTACGGGAATGTCTCCATGGCGACCAGTCATGGAATCGCTTGCACCCATTTGAGAGAAGGTACCCTCGTCCACCCATATCAAATCAACTGGCGGAAAACCCGGGCTACCAGCGCGAACAAAACGCGATGCCATGCCATCGGTCATTTTCTCAAAGCCCATTTCCTGCATCAAACTGCAGGCTCGAGCTTCATGCACTCTTGAGCAAACCCAGTCAATATCTCGTGTGAAACGAGCATAACCATGATGGCACACCGCCCAGCCGCCCGCGAGTAGCAGAGGGATGTTTTCCCGCTCAAATCGCGAATACAAACTCTCTGCGTGTTCTGGGATCATAGATACTTATCCGTCACCGCGCCTTCGCTCGCTGTTGCGACGAGCTTGGCGTACTTTGCCAGCACGCCGCGCGTGTAGCGTGGCTTAGGCTGTACCCATGCGGCCTTGCGCGTGGCGATTTCGGATTCGGAAAGTTTCACATCGATCCGGTTGTTGACAGCATCGATGGTGATCACATCACCATCGCGCAAGATGCCGATGGTGCCGCCGGTGAATGCCTCGGGTGTGATGTGGCCCACGACAAAACCGTGACTGCCGCCGGAGAAACGACCATCGGTGATGAGCGCCACATCCTTGCCAAGTCCGAGGCCCATGATCGCGCTCGTCGGTCCGAGCATTTCGCGCATGCCGGGACCACCCTTTGGTCCTTCGAGGCGAATGACAATGACATCGCCCTTGTTGATTTCCTTGGCGAGGATCGCCTTCATCGCGAGATCTTCCGAGTCGAAGACACGCGCGTTGCCGGTGAAGACTTCGCCTTCCTTGCCGGAAATTTTTGCGACCGCACCACCTTCGGCGAGGTTGCCGTAAAGCACGCGCAGGTGGCTGTCTTTTTTGAGCGGATTGTCCAGAGGACGAATGACTTGTTGGCCTTCGGGATAGGGCTTGGCGAGTTTCTCAAGATTCTCGCGCATGGTGCGACCGGTCACGGTCATGCAATCGCCGTGCAGCAGACCGGCATCGAGCAGCATCTTCATCAAGGGCACGGTGCCGCCGATGCGGACGAGATCAGCCATGACATATTTGCCGGACGGTTTCAGATCCGCGAGCACCGGCACGCGCTTGCCGATGCGCTCGAAGTCATCGAGCGTGATGTCGACACCCGCCGCATGCGCCATTGCCGGCAAGTGCAGCGTCGCGTTGGTCGAGCCACCGAGAGCGATCAGCACAGTGATGGCATTTTCGAAAGCTTCCCTGGTGAGAATGTCGCGTGGCTTGATGCCGAGATTGATGAGGTTCATCACCGCCGCGCCCGCATCGAAAGAGTCGCGCATTTTATCGTCGGACACGGCCGCTTGCGCCGAGCTGTTGGGCAGCGAAAGGCCGAGTGCTTCGATCGCGCTGGCCATCGTGTTGGCGGTGTACATGCCGCCGCAGGAACCAGGGCCGGGAATCGCGCAGGACTCGACCGTTTCGAGTTCTTCATCGGAATACTCGCCATTGGCATGTTTGCCCACCGCTTCGAAAACCGAAACGATATCGAGATCCTTTTTTTCACCTTTCAGCGTCGCGCAACCCGGCAAAATCGTGCCGCCGTAGACAAAAACCGATGGGCGGTTCATCCGCGCCATAGCCATCACGCAGGCCGGCATGTTTTTGTCACAACCGCCAATCGCCACAAAGCCATCCATGCCTTCGCAACCGACCACCGTCTCGATCGAGTCGGCGATGACCTCGCGCGAAACGAGCGAGTATTTCATTCCCTCGGTGCCCATCGAAATGCCATCGGAAATGGTGATGGTGTTGAACACCACACCTTTGCCGCCGGCCGCATCCGCTCCCTTACATGACTCGCGCGCAAGTTTGTCGATGTGCATGTTGCACGGCGTCACTTCACTCCATGTCGAAGCGATGCCGATGTGTGGTTTGGAGAAATCCTCTTTCTTGAATCCGACTGCGTAAAGCATCGCACGGCTGGGCGCACGATCGGGACCATCAAGCATCAGGCTGGAAAACGGACGGGTGTTGTCATTCATCGCGCCAAACATCCGCACAAGCTTCGGCCGAGGTCAAGTCGAGTCATACGATTTGGGTTTCGCATGGCGCGAATTTCCACCAAGCTCGGGTCGTGGATTCGATCACGCAGGCAGT
>JBKDYW010000164.1:0-3263 GCA_046308575.1 Verrucomicrobiota bacterium | reverse complement strand
CGCGCCCCAGAGCACACCAGCCTCGCGATCCTCGAGCGCGACGAAGGGGAAAAATCCACGCACCGGCATCGAGCCGACCTGACCAAATCGTTCGCAGGCGTTGCCGTGACCGATCCAGGAGCGCTCGAGTTGCAGATCCTCAATGCCTTGCGTGTCGAGGCGGCCTTCCGCACTCCAGGTCGAACGATAGCGATGCACCGCCAAACGATTCGGCGCGTCGTCATGAGCGTAAGGCGTCATGCCACCGAGCGAAAAACTGCTGAGCATTTCAAGGGTCACTGGTTTCTTGCCGGCATTGCGCACGCTCACGCGACTGGAAAAAACCGGCACATTCCCCTGCCAGGAAAGTTGATGTTCGCAGCGCAAGCCGGAGGGGTGTTTGAGCGTGGTGATGACGCGGGTGATGCCATTTTTTTTCTGAACTTTCTGACCAATGAATTCGAGGGCGGCCGTCGAGTGCCCTGAGCGCATCGTGCGACCTTGGGAAAATGGTCCGCCGTAGATGTCCTCCATGCACTTAAGCTGCACGAGTGAGTCCAGTGCCCACGCACGCACCGGTTGCCACATCGCCGGCAGGCCTACGATCTCGACATCGGGTGGCAAAAACTCGCGGTGTTTCACCGGTGCGAGTGATTTTGGATGAAGCGAAAGCTGCGGTGCGCCCTTGCCTTCGGCGGATGCGTCGAAGCGGATGATCGTGTCGCCGACGGCGAATTTGGAGAGGAGCTTGGTCATGAGAAAAAAGGGCTATTGCCGGAGTGATTATGTGGCACAGTTTTACGGATGCGATCAAGCGGCGACGATTCATTCTACGGACCTTTGAGGACAAAGGTCCCTGCCTGAAGAAGTGGATTCTTCATCAACCTGCGATCAACGATCCACGATCTACATTCTTCTCATTCGCGTCAATTCGCGGCGTGCGCGTTATTGAACATCGATGCGATCATTTGAAGGTCGAAGGTGAGGAATCCACCATCAATGCCTGAAAGCGAATTCCCCACCCAATGACATCGACTTCAGATGATCAATGCGTGCCGCCTTCCCAATAGACACCATCCTGCCAACTGCTGCCGCAGGGGCCGCCGCTGTCGTTGGCCTCGATCATGACATCTTCCCCTTCAGGTGAGAGCAGTGGCAGATAGTGTTTGCTGATACGCTGCGTGGATTTTGGCACATAGTGGCAGATAAAGGAACGGCGGAAGCGGTCCTTGGAGCGGTTGGGGCCGGATCCATGGATCGAGCTGCCATTGAAAAACAGGGTGTCACCCGCCTTCATTTTGCATGGAAGCGCTTTTTTGCCTTTGGGCGTCGGCACAAAATGCGTGGTGAAGGATTCATCCTTGTTTGCCAACTGCGGGCAGACGATCTCCTCATCGGCCGTGTCGGAGACGAGATACATGCCGCCGTTCTCAGGGTCGGCATCATCGATCGCGGTCCATGCGGCCACGCAGGTGTTGGGTTCGACCAAGAGGTAGAAATTGTCCTGGTGCATCGCTTGTCCACGCGAGCCCGGCGGCTTGTAATAAAACATGCAATTCGCTGCCAAGACATCGTCTTGCAAGAGTTCACGCATGCAGGTGAGAACTCCCGGATGAACCAAATACCGGCGCGAGACCGGATCGAAGCGATGCGGATGAATGATGCGCGGAAATTCCTTCAAGGGATCGCCGCCGGACTCTTCCTTGGATACAGGCTCGAAGTGACCAGGCACCGGACCGCTCTCTGCGATGCGCGTGAAGGTTGATTTGATCTCCTCGACTTCGGCCGCCGAAAAGAGACCGCGGGCGACGGCATAACCGTGCTGTTGGAACGAGGCTTTCATTTCCTCCAGGTCAATGGACTTCGGAAGAGTGGGAGCGATGGTTTGTGTGGTGCTCATAGCGTCATGAAATTGACACATGTGCCCAAAGAAGTGAATGGACAGGCTTCTCAAAAGGATGGACAATCTTATCACACATGAAAGCGAAGGCTACGGGAAATTCGGACAGGATCATTCATTATTCGCCGGCAGATGTGCTTGAAAATGTGCGTCGTCATCCGCTCGGCGTCGGATTGCATGTCATCTGCCTCGGCTGGTTTCCAAAGGCGCATGGTCATGGCATTGAGCGGCCACGCGGACTTGATGAATGCATCATGATTTTCTGCACCAAGGGAAAAGGCTGGCTAGCAATCGACGGACGCAGAGTCGTTGTGGGCGCTGGTGAAGTTCTGATCATCCCACCCAACAAAGCACACGCCTATCATGCCGACGAGGAAGATCCATGGTCGATCCATTGGGCGCATTTTTCAGGCACAGCGGCGGCATCCTATACAAGCCTGCTTCCTGCGCATGAGCATGTGATGGCAGTCCGTGTCGGTGATGCCAAAGAGATCGCAAACATGTTCCGCGAATGCTACAGGCTGGCTGCCACCGGATTCACGGAGCGCACCCTCTTGCTTGTTTCCCACATCATGCGCCATGCGCTTGGCGTTTTCTTTTTCCAAATCGGCACAAGCTTGCGTGGCGGTGCACGCGCCACCGTTCATGATCTAACCAAGAGCATTGAATACATGCGCGCCAATGTCGCGCGCTCGCTGAGCCTTCAGCAATTGTCGCGACACGCCGGCCTCTCCCCTGCCCGTTTCTCCGCACTGTTTCGTGAACAGACCGGATCTTCCCCCGTCGAACATCACATCCGCCTGCGCATGCAAGCTGCATGCCACCTTCTAGACACCACGGCATTCAGCATCAAGGAAGTGGCGGCCGAACTCGGCTACGACGATCCTTATTACTTTTCGCGCATCTTTCAGAAAACCCTCGGCTGCTCGCCTCTGGCCTATCGGCGATCAGTGAAAGGCTGAAAAAACAGCTATTTTTGCGGCAAAAATGGATAGGGCCATTTTCTCAGGTAATGGCTTTTAATAGGATTATTTAATCAGTTAAGAATGCCTTATCAAGCGCCGGATCACTTTGAAGGATATTACCGGTTTGTCGGCCTCTTGTCTCTTGATTCTCAAACAAGAAGAGCGCTGGCTCGTCAGCCAGCGCTAAATATAAAAACATAGGAGTAAAAAACAAAAAAACCCAATTGAAAATTTAATATAACAACATGAAAACACAAAACCATCGGCGGCCGCCTCAAGCCCGGCAACATCCCAGGTCTTCTGACCTTCGCAAACTCGGTCACGCTCCAGTGCACCGCCTCCACCCCCATGGTGCGTGTGGGTAACTGCACTGTCTCTCGCGGTGTCACCTACGATGCGATCGATAGCAGTGGTGCTCT
>JBKDYW010000163.1:0-29132 GCA_046308575.1 Verrucomicrobiota bacterium | reverse complement strand
TGAAGCTACAGTGCCCATCCTGCAATACTGGTGGAACGACGCTCATGCGGTGCTCTCACTGGTGGGTCGACCCTGGTTACACACTCAAGCAAACGCTTCGTGGAAAAAATCAAAAGTCCAAATGTAATTTAGTTTTGGTATCAGGGGTATCATTGGAGAACTCTTCGAAGATAAATACACGAACCTAGCTGTGCCGAAATGCGTCAAAGTGACACCCCGAATGGAAGTAGAGAAAGTTGTGATAATACTGTCCGCTATTCTTAACGAGCCACACGTCCCATAACGCGATTCCTTTTACGCCAGTTTAACCGCGCCCGCTGCTGTTTGGCCACTCTGGAATCAACGCTGTCGCGTGGCTTTCGTGCTTATTGATTGTCCAACTTTTGCGGGGGACGCTCCACCGACAAGCACTGCGATTACAAATGGACGAGCTCCGCGTGTTTGACGGAGATCAGAATCGGGACAACTTCAGCGTTTGGGTGGATTTTTTGCAGGGTCGATTGATAGGCTTGCATTTGGCCGGAGTAGCGATCGACGAGGTCGTGCGCAGAAGCGACCGCGTCGGTTTTGTAATCGATGATTTCAACGCGGGTGACGATGCCAGATGAGTCGCGATGGAGGTGGAGGCGATCGATGATGCCGGTCATGAGTTGCCCATCGACGATGGCATCGGCGGATTGTTCGCGGAAGAGGTCGATTGATTTGCCATTGCGTTTGAGGAGGGATGCGATCGCCGGGGAAGCGATGAGTTTCGCGACGGCATTGGCGGCATCGGATTGCGGTAAGGCGGGTGAGTCCTCGTCAATCCATGCGATCTGTTCCATCAGTGCATGAACTTCCGATCCGAATTTCATGCCGCTTGGTGAATGAGTGGGGGCGTGGGTTTTATTTTTCGATTGGCTTGGCGTGACTGTTGCGCGTTTGCGAACAGGGTTTTGGAGTTTGCCAAGTGGCGAGGGAAGTTTTGCGGTATCGAGCGGTTCGATGAGGGTGAACCAATCCGCTTCACCTTCCTCGAAGAGGATCTCGGCGGTGGATTCGGAGTTCAGAACGGAGTGTTGAATCCAATTGGAGAGCGAGGCTTTGTCTGGCGCAGATTTTTCGGAGGGTCGGTCGAGCAGTACATAGAGCCCGCGTTTGGCTCTGGTGAGCGCGACATAAAGCATGCAGATCGCTTCGTAGCGTTGGGCTGCGGCCCACTGTGACTCCGCTTCGGTAATTTCGGGGCTCATGCGCCTGACCCATGCAGGCGGTGTGTCGCTGATCCATGTCTCGCCGCGCGCGATTTCGAAATGTTTGGTCTGCGGAACGGAGTCGTTAGGAATGTTTGGGAGCACGACCACATCGAAGCCGAGGCCTTTTGATTTGTGGATCGTCATGACTTGGACGGCTGCGACGCCAGGGCTCTGGGCGATTTCAAGCCGTTTGATCCATTCGGTAGCGTCGCGTGGAGACTTGCAGCCGGTGGCATCGAAATCGGCGAGTGCCGCCAGGAGATCGTTGGCCCGGCGGCGACCGAACTCCGACCATGTGGGCGCGAGCGGTGAAATGACGGATGCCAGCGGAGCGGAAAATCCGTGAATGGAAATTTCGCGAGTAAGATTTTCCCACATGGCACTCCAGTCGCTGCCATGGAGGTTTCGCAGCACCTCTGCCAAGGGTGACATTTCCAAAACTCCGCGCGCGAAGCGGTCGGCCGGATTGGCAAGCCATTCGAGAAGCTGCGTAATAGCGATGCCGGGTTGGTTGTCGGCGGCAGGTTTGCGTCTGCCTTCCTCAATGACATCAAAGCCGTTGGCCCTGAGGTGCTCGCTGATCTCGGTGACAAGTTCGTTGCTGCGGACGAGAACGCCGCAGGTCATCTTGCGTTTGCCGACTTCGAGTTCCTTCAAAATCGCAACAAGGCGATCCAGTCTCTCCTCATCGTTTTCGACCCACTCCACGCGGGAATGTCCGCGACTGGATTCGCCTTTGAGGTGGGGGGCGGAAATGTGGTTTTTCCATTCCCATTGCGGGTTGGTCTCGCCGAAGAGCGAGTGCATCATTGCCGTGTCACCGCAGATCTTGTTGACCAATTTCAGCACCTCGGGGCTAGAGCGGTAGGAGTGGTACATCTGCACTGGTTCGATGCCGGGCAGATGCTCATCGGTAATCTTTTTGAAAAGCCCGACATCGCCGCCGCGCCAACCGTAGATCGCTTGCTTGCGATCGCCGACTATGAACACGGTTCTGGACGCATCATCGCTCGCCGCTTCGTTGATGAGCGGCCAGAGGCCGTTCCAATCGGCATTGCTGGTGTCCTGAAATTCATCGAGCAACCAATGGTCGATGCTGGCGTCGATGCGAAAGTCGATGGCTTCCCGCTTGAGGCGTGCCGTTTCGTTTTTTTTCCATTCGCCCATCAGGAATTTCACATCGCTGAATCCGAGTAGACCTTTTTTCCTGATTTGTGATTCGCAAAGTTCGTCGTAGATCCGCACCACTTCGCGAATGGCGTTGGTGCGTTTGGATGCGGCGGTCAGTTCGCATTGGGCGGCGAGTTCGACCATTTCGCGAATGGCATCGCCGGTGGCGCCATCGAGTGTGAATTCCTTGTATGATTTCACCACGAGCGGACCCGACTGGGTGGCGACTGCTTCGAGAATGTTTTTGGTAAGGCTTTTGTTCGAATTGCTGAGGTTTCCGCTACCGATGGTGTGATTGCGGAATTCCTCAATGGATTCCAGCAATGCATCGGGCTGCCGTTTGTTGGTGAAGCTGATGCAGCCGATGCCATCGATTGCCGTATTGGCGAGCGTGTGTTTTTGTTTTTCCCACTCGTCGAGATCTACTTGAGCAATGCCGGGAGGCCCCCATTGGAGATCATCTGCATTTCGGTATTGCTCGTGCCATTTCTCGACAAACTTCGAGAGTGCCTTGAGTACGGATTGGCTCTCGCGTCCCATGGTGGCACGGCGAAAGGCGTAGAGAAATTTGCTGTCGCGTCCCTCGGCATCCAGTCTGCTGCTAATCACCGATGCCAGCATTTCATCGGCGAGTGCCGTGGCTCGGGGGCCTTCGAGGAGATCGAATTTGCCTCCGGTGAGGCCAAATTCGTATTGGAAGCTGCGAACGATTTTGGCGAAAAACGAATCGATCGTGCCAAGGTTGAATCGCGGCAAGGAGCGTACGACGGTGGCGAGCACCGTATCGAAGTCGATGGGACCGATGCCGATGTGTTGTTCGAGTTTCGACGCTTCCTCTCGGTCGGTTGCGGCTTTTGCAAGCTTTGTCAGCACCGAGTCGGCGAACTCGCCCGCGGCCTTGCGGGTAAAGGTGAGCGCGACGATTTTTTCCGGTTTGTCTCCCCTAGCGACGAGGCCGATGACGCGATTGCCGAGCTGGTAGGTTTTACCGGAACCTGCGGAAGCAAGGATCAGCAGGTTGGGCTCGAGGATTTTAATTTGCTCCTCGTCACGCATCAGCGTTTTGGAATGACCAGTGTTTGTCCGTCGCGGATCATGCTGCCGGATATGCGGTTGGCGCTTTTGATGGCGGAAACGGTTGTGCCGTTGCGGCTAGCGATGGTGGAGAGTGTGTCACCTTTCTTCACGGTGTAGCGTGAAGAGGTGGCCTTTGGTTTGGCTTTGGGTTTCGTCTTGGCGACGCTTGGCTTTGGCTTCGGCTTGTCGGCTTTGGCGCGAGTTTTCTCAGAGCGCTCTGATTGCTGTGGTTTTGAAACAGCGACCTTGGTCGGTTTTTCGGGGATGGACTTGATGGCGCTTGTTTCGGGTTTCGAGCGTGCGGGGGCGCTGGAGGCAAGCGGTGTCGAATCGGCGGGTGGCTGCTCGTTTTTCGCGATCACCGGTGTGTCATCGGATGATCTTGATGCGGCGCGGCCTGGGCGACGCCATTTCGATGGGTCGTCCGCCCATTCTTCGCGGTAGTTGCCTGCGCTATCGAAGGGGCCTGTGCCGGTGGGGTGGTCGCCAGATGCGATATCGCTAGTATTCGAGCAGGCGGAGAGGAGCAGTGCGAGTGCGCCGGGAAGGATGGGCCAGAGTGAAAATTTCATGCCCAAATCATGAGCAAGAGGACCGGATTGGCAAAACAATCCGTGCGGTTGAATGTGAAAAAATTCACATCGCGAGGATGCGGTCGTGTGGGGCAACTTCGAGTTTGACTCGAGAAGGGGCAAATGCCACAGATGGTTGCTGAAGTGTGAGGGGCATTAGCTCAGTTGGTAGAGCGTCTCGTTCGCAATGAGAAGGTCAGCGGTTCGAATCCGCTATGCTCCACTTCTTCCGTTTTTTGAATTTTTTGCACGGTGACCGTGCGGGTGGTGCCGGGAACAGGACTCGAACCTGCACACCTTGCGATACCAGATCCTAAGTCTGGCGCGTCTACCAATTCCGCCATCCCGGCTGCGGCTTGAACGATAGCGTCTGGCTTTGGCGTGGGCAAGGCATCAATCTGCCAGCTGCGGTGGTCCGCTCACTCGTGTGGGAAGAGCCTGCGTGTGAGGCTTGCAGGGTCTTGCGGCGCGGCGTTCGGATCCCAAGAAATTTCGAGCACTTGGAATTTCCCGCCGAGTTGCGCCGGATGGGTGAGTGTTTGAAATTGGCGGATTTCGGCGGCGGATGGGTTTCCTTCACGGCCAGTGAGCCAATCGCGTGCGATGTCGGTGAGCCATGCGCCTTGGTTGTGGAAGTTGATCGCTTTGCCGCCGAGTTGCATTGCCGCTTGGGCGACGGCGGTGAAGTCGACATGGGCGGTGATGTCCTTTTCGCCGGGCTTGGCGAGAGGATCGTCTCCGGCACGGTGATGTGAAAATGTGCGGAGCGTGCCCGAGTGGCGCAGCGGGTGATGCAAGTCGGCGGCAGCGAAGCCATAATCGATCCAAATCATCAGACCGTGATCGAGTGCCGCGCTGAGAGGTTGGAGAAAATCGGCAAAGTTCGTGCGGATTTCGGTGCGATGGCCTTCGGTGAAATGTTCGCCGAGTGGCGCGAGTGCGGCGATCAATGCCGGATTGGTGATCGCGTGGCGTGTCCATGCAAGCGAGGCGTCGCTGTCGCGGCTGACGCGCAATTCGAGCCATGATGATTCGTGGCGCTCGACAACATGGAAGGGCAGCGCGTCGAGGACTTCATTGCCGAACGCGATGCCGGGCAGTCGTTCGTCGGCGAGTGTGACTGGATTACCGACTTGGCGGATGTTTTTTGCGAAGCGTGCAAGTTTTGCGGTTTGCGCGGCGCGCAGGGTATCGAGCGGTTCGGCGATCGCATATTCCACGGCAGCGGCGGCCGTTGGTGAGATCGCGTGGATCGCAGTGAGGATGTCGAAAGCGAGGGTGCCATCGTGAGCGCCGGATTCGATGACGCGCCATTTTTGCGGTTCGCCGATTTCATGCCAAAATTTCAAGAAGCGGCGCGCCAGCAACTCGCCGAAGAGCGGGCCGGTGCTCACGCTGGTAAAAAAATCCCCGCAACGGCCGATTTGCCGCGTGTGGCGGGCGTAGTATCCTAGCTTGGGTTCGTAGAGCGCGAGCTCCATGAATGCAGCAAAATCGAGCGGGCCTTTTTCATCAATTTGCCGAAGGATTTCACCCGTCAAGGAAGGGGTTGCGACGTCAACGCCGATCGGGTAAGCCTGTGGGTGTCCCCGACCCTCCGGGAGCGGTGATGGAGATGAATCGGGCATGGCGGCTACCTCAAAAATGAACCACAGGAAGGACTCCCGGAAGCGTTTTCACAAGCGCAAAGCATTCTTGCCCCTGTTGATTTTCGTCGCGGTGGCAACGCTTGTGGCATGGTTTTTTGCCAATGCCTACACCAAGGAATACCGACAGCGCGCTGCGGGCTATGATCTTGCGAGGATCAATGACCTTGAAATCCCGAGTTTGATCCTTGATCGCAATGGTCGTGAGATCGGGCGTTTCTTCGTGCAGAACCGCAGTGTTGTTTCGATCGATCAGGTGCCGCAGGTTTTCATCAATGCATTGATGGCCGGTGAGGACTCGCGCTTTGAGTCGCACAGCGGCGTTGACTGGATCGGGATTTTGCGGGCTCTCAAACTGAATGCACAGGGCGCTACGCAAGGTGCTAGCACCATCACGCAGCAGTTGGCGAGAAATGCCTACAGTCTGAAAGAAGAGGCTTTGTTGCGAAAGGAATCATCGATCCAGCGCAAGTTGGTCGAGGCGTTTCTGGCGATGCGTATCGAGGAAAAATACTCGAAGCGGCAGATCCTCGAGTTTTACCTCAACCGCATTTATTTCGGCAGCGGGTTTTACGGCATTCGTTCCGCATCGCTGGGTTATTACGGCAAGGAGCCGATGGATTTGAAGGCAGAGGAATGTGCCTCGCTGGTGACGCTGATCAAGAATCCGAACCGGCGCTCGCCCTTGAACAATCCCGGGATTAACCGCGATGGTCGCAACTATGTGCTCATGCGAATGAATCAAGAGGGCATGATTTCCGACGAGGAGTATGAGGAAATGGTGCGCAAGCCTTTGGGATTGAATCCCAAGCCATTGCGGCGTGGCACATCGCATCTTTATGAGCGTGTGGCGGATGCGGTGGGTACGGCCTTGGGCGAGGATGCTTTGTCATCGGGTGGCTTCACCGTGCATACCACGATTTTGGCCGAGGCCCAGCGTGCGGCGGAGACTGCCCTGCGCGAGAGTCTTTTGCGTGCCGAGTCGCGGCCGGGCTACGCGCACGAGAAGCATGACCCGCAAAGAAAGCTCACCGAAAAGCCCGCGAATTTTTTGCAGGGTGCGGTGTTGATGATCGATCACGGGACGGGTGAGGTGCTGGCGCATGTCGGCGGTCGTGATTACGCGCAGGTGCCGTACGACTTCATCGAATTGGGCAAACGTCCTCTGGGTACCGCATTTTTTCCATTCATCTATGCAGCCGCATTTGAAAAAGGGATGACTCCGGTATCGATGACTGAGGATGAGCCGATGGACAACCGCTCGGTGATGGTGGGTGGTCGCGAGGGCATTCTTGGCGAATGGGGCATGGAGCTTGCTTCGCCGGTGTACGAGGGAAGAATCACGCTGCGGCGTGCGTTCGAGCAATCGAAGATCGCGGCGACGGTGAGACTGACGGATCGGATCGGGTTGAAGCAGGTGGTCGATAAGGCCGTTGATTTTGGTTTTCCGTTTGGAAAGGCCGAGTTGTTACCGCGTCTTGGTGTGGGCTTTGAAGAGGCTTCGCTCAAGCAAGCGGTTCGCGCGATTTCGGCATTTCCGCGCAACGGGAAATTGCCGCCTGAGGCATTGGTTTACATCGATCGCGTTGAGAACCCCAAGGGTCAGACTGTTTACCGAAGGTCGCGACCGCGGTCGGCGGCGCACGAAAACATCATGGACCCGGCGACTGCGTGGCAGGTGCACAGTATGATGGCGGGATCGCTGTATCGTGGCAGCTCCAAAGGCGTGTTGGACGATTTGGTTGAGAAACCATTTCAAGGTGCGGGCAAAGGCGGGACCACGCATGATTTTGGCGACTGTTGGTTCATGGGTTACAACGCGCGGGTAAGCTGTGCGGTGTGGACCGGATTTTTGACGCCGGGCAACGGGGCGATTTACTCGGGAGCATTCAGTCGTGATTTGGCGATGCCCGTGTGGCGTGCGGCCATGAATGCCGCAGCGCCGTCATTTGGTGGCGGTAAAGTTGAAATGCCTGCGAATGTCGTGGAGGTGCCAGTGTGCACGGTATCGGGCGAGCGTGCGACGCAGTTTTGCCATGACTATGCGGAGGATCCCGCGACGGGCGTTGTGAAATCGCAATCGACGGCGGTGGGCGAATACTTCCGCGCGGGAGCCGATAAATTTTCGTTTTGTTCGCAGCACTCCGGTGCTGGTGCCGACATGGTTTCCCCGGAGAATGCGATTTTGAATCTTCCCGCGCTCGATGCCGTGCCATTGCGGCCGAAGGCGGCCGTGTTACTAGGCGATGACCCGTACCACACCGAGGTGCCGGGCATGGTGGTGTCCGGCCAAGGTCAGAGCTTGCTCAGAAGGCGCACCACCAATGTGCTCGACAGTCTTGATCTCGGTGAGGTCGAGGACACCATTCCCTTGCAGGCGCCGAGGCGTTTGCAGATCGACGACGAATGAGCCGCCGGGCTTTTTACTCGTTGCCGGAGAGGCGGAGATTGAGGGCGATCGAGCGGCGGAGTGCGCGCATCACATCTGCGAGCGTGCGGTGGGACGCGCTTGCGGCAGCGCACTGCGGGTCGTTGTGATAGTAGCGGCTGACGTAGCGGCCGATTTCGCCGTAAAGCAATCTCATCTGAGTTTCCAAGGTGCCAATTTCGGAGTGCAGCACGGAAAGTTGCTTATTGCAGTCGCCGATGACTTGAAACGAATCGGAGGCTTTGAGCCTGCGGTCTTGCCTGATGTTTTTAAGTTTCTCGTCAATCGCGTCGAGTTCGGCATCGCCCTGCTCGATTTCTTGGCCGACCTTGATGCGTTTGTTTTTGAGTTCCGTGAACTCGTTTTTGAGTTCCTCGAGGCGTTGTTGCACCGACTGGATTTCATTCTGATGCTCTTCAGGATGTGACGCCTCTTGGGTGAGCACCTCGAGTTTCATCTTGAGGCCGACATAGATGCGGCGGACATCACGCCCTTGGGCGACGACCAGGTCCCGTTTGGTGGCGAGGGCCTCGAGTTCTTTGAGTTTTTCGGCGCGTTGGTCGATCAGCTCCTGGTTGGTTTCCGGAGTGATTTCGAGAATGTGGGCGCGTTCCTCGTGGGCGGCGGCGAGTTCGCTTTCCGCCTTGTTGATTTTTTCCTGAAGGAGGTCGTATTCTTTGCGCAGCTTGCGGAGGTTCCAGTACTCGACCGAGAGATTCTCGATGTCCTTGCAATTTTCCCAAATCGAAAGGCCGAGGTAAGCTTCCGCTTCACGAAGCAAGTGCATTTCCCTTGCGGCGTCACCCATGCGCTGGGCCTTGCGCACATAGCCGAAGGCTTGTGCGACACGGGCGATGAGGTAACGGGTGGTCGTCATGGGAGAAATTAACCGGAAATTTTCTTTTGGATCGCTTCAATGACAGTGAAGTCTTCGAGTGTCGTGATGTTGCCGGAAACTTTGCCTGTCGTCACGAGCTCCTTGAGCAGGCGGCGCATGATTTTGCCCGAGCGGGTTTTGGGAAGGCCGGGAGCGAAGTGGAGGTCGTCGGGTTTGGCTATGGCGCCAATGACTTTGCCGACATGGCTGCGGAGTTCTTCGCGAAGTTCGGGGGACTCTTGATATTTGCCCTTGAGTGTCACGAAGGCGGCGACCGCTTGGCCTTTCATGTCATCGGGGCGACCGATGACTGCCGCTTCGGCCACTGCCGGGTGGGCGACAAGGGCGCTTTCGATTTCGGCGGTGCCGAGGCGGTGACCGGAAACATTGAGCACATCGTCGAGGCGGCCGATGATCCAGAAGTTTCCTTGTTTGTCGCGGCGAGCGCCGTCGCCTGCGGTGTAGAGGCCTTCGTAATCGGACCAGTAGGTTTTTTTGTAGCGATCCTTGTCGCCATAGATCGTGCGAATCATCGACGGCCATGGCTTGCGGATCACGAGGCGGCCGTCCTGGTCGGCTTTGCATTCCTTGCCGGAGTCGTCGAGGATGGCGGCATCGATGCCAAAGAATGGCAGCGTCGCGGTGCCGGGCTTGCAAGGGGTGGCACCGGGCAGGGGGGTGATCATGATCGCGCCGGTTTCCGTTTGCCACCAGGTGTCGACGATTGGGCATTTGCCGCCGCCAATTTTTTGGTGATACCAGTTCCATGCCTCGGGGTTGATCGGTTCGCCGACCGAGCCGAGAAGTCGCAGTGACGAGAGGTCGTGAGCGGCGGGGAATTGGTCGCCGGCCTTGATGAAGGCGCGAATGGCGGTGGGTGCGGTGTAAAAGATCGTGACGCCGTATTCCTCGATGATTTTCCAGAAGCGTCCGAAGTCGGGGAAATTGGGGGCGCCCTCATACATCACTTGGGTGGCGCCATTGGCGAGCGGGCCGTAGACGATGTAGGAGTGGCCGGTGATCCAGCCGACATCGGCGGTGCACCAGTAGACATCCTCATCTCGCATGTCGAAGACATACTTCGTGGTCGAGTAGGTGCCGGTGAGGTAGCCGCCGGAGCTGTGGAGGATGCCTTTGGGTTTGCCGGTCGAGCCGGAAGTGTAGAGCACGAAAAGCGGATGCTCGGAGTCGAAAGCCTTGGCGGCGTGTTTAGCGGAAACTTTCGCCGTTTCCTCGTGCCACCAGGTGTCGCGCTTGGCTTGCATCGTGACCGGATTGTTGCAGCGGTTGACCACGATGACGCTTTTGACGCCCTTGTATTTCTTGAGTGCTTCGTCGACGGCAGGTTTGAGTGCGACGACCTTGCCGCGGCGCCATCCGCCATCGGCGGTGATGACCATGCTGGCGCCGGAGTCTTCGAGGCGATCGACGATAGCCTCGGAAGCGAAGCCGCCGAAGACAACCGTGTGCACCGCGCCGATGCGAGCGCAGGCAAGCATCGAGACAACCGCTTCGGGGATCATCGGCAAATAAATCAGCACGCGATCGCCGGCCTTCACGCCATGTTGTTCGAGCACATTGGCAAAGCGGCAGACATCGCGATGGAGTTGTGCGTAGGTGATGACGCGTTTGTCGCCGGGCTCACCTTCCCAAAGGATCGCGGCCTTGTTGGCGCGTGCGCCTTTCGCATGACGGTCGACGCAATTTTCACAGACATTCAATTTTCCACCGGCGAACCACTTCGCGAAAGGTGCCTTCCAGTCGAGGACCTTGTCCCACTTTTTGCGCCAGTCGAGTTCCTTGGCTTCGCGCGCCCAGAACTTCTCCGGCTTCTCAATCGATTCCTTGTAGAGTTTTTTGTAAGCCGACATCGATGGGATGCGGGCCTTGGCAGAAAATTCCTTGCTGGGAAGGTGGATTGGCTCCTTGATTTTTGGCTTGTCGGATTTTTTCGAACTCATGGCGTTGGAAATGATTGGCGGACGGGTGCCCGCGTGCCGCACAGGCTAGGGTGTGATTGCCCGTTCGGCAAGCTGTCACAAGCGCTTGCCGCTGCCTTTTTTTGGCGCGCCGGATCGGCCGGGTTGCGGTTTTTCCGGGCCTGATTCGCCCAAAAGCATTTTGATTTCCACCTGATTGAGGATCGCCCAGCGGCCGGGCTCGAGATCGCCAAGCCAAAGGTTGCCGATGCGCACGCGCAGCAGCTTGGTGACCTGATAGCCTAGCGTGTCGAACATCACGCGGATCTGGCGCTTGGCACCATGGTCGAGGACCATGCTGAGGCGGCGGGGCGAGAGGCGCTCGATGGACTTGGCCTTGAGCTTGCCTTCGGGCGTGTAAACTCCTTCGAGAAACTGGTCGAGGTGAGCGTTTTCGAAGGCTTGATTCGAAGTGACGAGGTATTCCTTTTCGACGGATTTCGACGGGTGCATCAGCTGCTGCGAAAGGTCGCCGTCGTTGGTGAGGATGAGCAGGCCTTCCGAATCGCGGTCGAGACGGCCGACATGATGGAGGGAATGCATGGTCTGCGGCAGCAGCGCGTAGATCGTGTCGCGGCCGAGTTCATCCTCGCGGGTGCAGACATAGCCGCGCGGTTTGTTGAACGCGACGGTGATCGTTTCCTTCGGCGTGACGCGTTTGCCATCGACGCGAACATGGTCGCCGGGGCCGATGCGCGTGCCCATGTTGAGGCATGGGTTGCCGTTGACCTCGACGCGGCCGGCTTGGATCAGCTCATCGCATTTGCGACGCGAACCGATGGCGCAGGAGGCGAGGAATTTGTTGAGGCGTGTGCCTTCGTTCATGACGCCGTGGGATCAAGCGAAAAAGCGCGAAACCCGAAAAGGCTCCGCGCGTTGGAGAAAGAATGGACGGGGATGGATCAACCCTCGTGCTTGGTCTTTGGCAGACCGAGGGGTGAGCGGCCGGACTTCCATTCGCCGCGCTCTTTGAGGAGTTTGACGCGTTCGAAGCGCTTGAGAACGGATCGTTTGCCGCCGACCGAGGCGTTGGACTTGAGGCTGTTGTGCTTGGACATCGCGGTTAAAGAGTTAGGGATTCGCGGGGGCGGGGAGACTGGGGGGATTTGCCGCGGGTGGCAATCCGAAAAAAGAGGTTTTCGGGAAAATGTCGCTTGGCGCGGGATTTGTGGCGATTTCAGCCAAGCAGGCTGTCGATTTGGCGGATTTGTTGCTCGCGCCAATCGGCTGGGGCGAGTGCGATTTTGAAGCCGTTTTTGGCGACTTCGGCGAGTTGGTGCTGGGAAAACCCGAGCTCTTCGGCAAGCAGCCGGTATTCGTCCTCGATGTGGTTGCCGAAGCTGATCGGGTCGTCGGTGCTGACTGTGCAGGTGATGCCGGCGTCGAGCAACTGGCGGATCGGGTGGGCTTGGGCGGAAGGGACCACGCCGAGCTTCAGATTGCTGATCGGGCACATGTCGAGGGCGACGCCCTGATTGCGGAGGAGTGAGATCAATGAAGCATCTTCGATCACGCGAGTGCCGTGCTCGATGCGGGTAACGCCGAGGGTTTCGATCGCGTAGCGGATGAAATCGGGTCCCATGAATTCTCCGGCATGGGCCTTGGTGAATTTTCCCGCATCGCGGGCGCGCTGCCAAAGGCTGGGTGCCCAGTCGCCGACCGGGACATCCTCGGCACCATGGAGATCGATGCCATCGAGATTTTTCCATGTGAGCGCATCCTCAAGCACGGTCGACATTTTTTCTGTATAGCCATCGTGATGGATGCCGAGGAAGATGCGCACTTCGAGGTCGGTAGGCACAGCCGCGCGAATCGCATCGCAGACGGCTTGGCCATCGAGGTTAAGAAAATCGACGCAGCCCGAGGCAAAACTCGTTTCGATGTATCGCACATTGCGAGAGAGCGCATCCTCGAAGACCGCTTTCGCGCAGGCGTGGTAGCGATCGGGCGAGTTGAAAAAATCGGCGGCATAGCCGAGCAGCTCGGTTTCAAAATGGGCGAAGTTGCGAAAGCGAAAATCAGGCGACCACGAGGCGGGTGGTGATTCATATTTTCCCGGATGAACTGCTTGAAGCAGATGCCACGGCAGCGAGCCCTCGATATGAAGGTGGGTCTCGGTCTTTGGGAGCTGGCGAATGAAATCGGGTATAGGGCTCACTTACTCGGTCGATTTAGCGCTTCCTGCGGTGTTTCGATTTGCCTGGTGGCTTGCGGTTTTTGTTGGGGCCGGCGGGGCTGTGGGCGGGGATTTTTTTCTTCGCGTGCTTTTTGGCGGGTGGGGCTTTGGAATTTTTTGGTGTGGGTATTCCTTTGCCGGTGGGCGGGCCTGCGACGCTGAAGTCGACGAAACGTTTTTCGCGATCGATGGCGGTGACCGTGAGCGGGATGCGCATGCCGAGTTGGATCACGATGCCGTCGGTCGAGACCCATGCCATGCGGTGGGCTTCGAGGCGCCAGCGTCCGGCGGGCAGGTCTTCGCGTTTGACCACGCCGCGGATGCCCATGTCGGGGACTTCGACCATGAGGCCCATCGGGCGCACATCGGTGACGAGTCCGTGGAAGATGTGCGGGTCGTGCATTTCCGCGACGCGCGAGAGGTAATCGAAGAGTTTGATTTGTTTCGTTTCCGCTTCCGCTTCGGCCGAGGTGCGTTCGGTGTCGGAAATGTGGCGAGAGATTTCGCGCATTTCCGCTTGGGGCGGGGTGCGGTCGTGCTTGTGCGGTGGATTTTCGAGCAACGGTTGAAGCGCGCGGTGGACGATGAGGTCGGCGTAGCGGCGGATCGGGCTGGTGAAATGGCAGTAGTCGCTTTTGGCGAGTCCGTAGTGGCCGATCGGTTCGGCGGAATAGGCGGCGCGTTTGAGGCTTTTGAGCAGGCCGAGCTTGATGATGTGTTCGGCCGGCGAGCCTTTCGATTCGTCGAGCAATTTTTGAATGTGCGCGCGGTTGGTGAGGTCGCCGGGGCGGTAGCCGTGGAGGATCGCGGTCTCGGTGTAATCGACGAGTCGCGATGGATCCGGATCTTCGTGGATGCGGTAGATTGACGGTTTCATCCGATGGCGAAGCACGCGGGCGACCGCTTCGTTTGCGGCGAGCATGCATTCCTCGATGAGTTGATGGCTTTGGATGTGCTCGACCGGATCGGCTCCGCAGGCGCGGCCGTTTTCATCAAGGCGGATTTTGATTTCCGGCATTTCCAGATCGAGCGCACCGCTTTCGAAGCGTCTGCGGCGCATTGCGCTGGCGAGCTTCCAGCCTTCCTTGACCATCGGCACGAGCAAAGGATCCGAGTTTTCCGGTGCCGCTTTCCCATCGAGGATCTCTTGCGCTTGTTCGTAGGAAAGTTTTGCGCGGCTGTGGATCACTGCATCGATGAAGGTCGCGCGGGTGATTTCGCCTTTGGCGGAAATTTCCATCAATGCGCATTTCGTGAGTCGGTCGACATCGGGCTTGAGCGAGCAGATGCCGTTGCTCAGTTCCACCGGCAGCATCGGCAGCACGCGATCGACGAGGTAGGTTGAGTTGCCGCGCTCGACGGCTTCCTTGTCCATGGCGGTGCCTGGCTTGATGTAGTGCGAGACATCGGCGATGTGCACGGCGAGCAGCCAACCATCGCGTTTTTTCTCGAGCCAGATCGCATCGTCGTGGTCTTTTGCATCGGCGGGGTCGATGGTGATCACGAGCTTGTCGCGCCAATCTTTGCGGCGTGCGATTTCGTCGGCATCGGGTTCTTCTGGTACGCTGCGCGCGGCGGCGAGCACATCATCGGGAAACGAGGTGCGCAGGCCGAAGCGGTGGATGACCGAGTTCATGTCGACGCCCGGGTCGCCGGGCCAACCGAGGACCTCGATGATGCGGCCGCGCGGCGGGTGGTTGGGGTCATCCCAATTTTCCACATCGACGACGACCAGTTGGCCAGGCTGCGCGGTGGTGTCGCCGGTGATGTCGACTGTGCCGTCGATGGCTTTGTCCTGGCATTCGACCCAGCCGAACTTACGGTTTTGCCGGTAGGTGCCGACGAGGCGGCCCGACCTGCGGGCGAGAACTTTTTCGACGCGTCCGCGGATTTCGTCGGGCTGCGTGGGGAAGAGCTCGCCGCGAGTGCGCGGGAGGCGCTTGGGGCTGGGCTTCGCGAGGGAAATCATCACACGATCGCCGTCGAGGGCGGTACCGCAATCGCGGCGCGGGACATGGATGCGGGAGTTCGTGGCGAGGTCGATGCCGGTGGCGAGGTTTGATTCGTCGGTGGCATCGGGGAAAAAGAACGCGTGGCCTTTTGGGTGAAACTTGAGCGTGCCGACGAGCGAGTTGCCGCCTTGGGCGCGCAGCAGGTAGCAGGATTTTTTGCCTTCGTGAATGTCGCCGGCCTTCACGAGGCCTTCGATTGCCTTGCGCAGATCCGCGCGTTGGTCGCTGGGCACCTTGAGCTGGCGGGCCAAATCCGACTTCGTCATCGGCTGTGACGGATGCGCCCGCATGTGGGCTAGGATCGCGTCGCTCAAAGTTTTGCGGGTCATGCTTAGATTGTGCGTGCAGCCGCCCCCTCCCGCAACGGCAAAGCGGCCCGCCAAGGAAACTGTTGCGATGAAGGGGGATCAGGTTTAAGAATTCTTGTGTCGCATGAACGATTTCCTGCGATCTGTTGGGTGAAATCAATTGGCCCACAGCAAGAACTTCCAATCCAATCCATCATGAAAACCCATTCCGTACGCGCCGATCGTGGCTTTACTCTCATCGAACTCCTTGTGGTCATTGCCATCATTGCCGTGCTTGCGGGTGTTGGATTTTCGGCCGGCAGCTCGGCGATCCAAAAAGCGAAAAGGACAACATGCCTTGCCGCAGCGACATCGATCGAAAGCGCGGTTGCCAATTTCCACACCGAGTATGGAAGCATGCCGTACGATAGCACTAGCACACCACCGAAAGATGAAAAAGTCGATACGGCTGCGACGACGGGCATTGCTCTCCTCAAAACGCTGCTCGGCATGGACACGGTGCGGAATCCGCGCGGGATCAAGTTTCTTTCCGCCAAGGAAGGCAAGGCCAACAAGAATGGTTTGATTTACAACACGTCAGGTAGCGATGTAACCGGCATGTACGACCCATGGGGTGGACCGTACAATATCTTTTTGGATCTTAATTACGACGAGAAACTTGAGGATGTAAAAACGGACAAAGGCCCAAAGGTCACGCTGAATGGCCGCCGTGTCGCGGTGTTCAGCGATGGTGCCGACTGGAAATCCGACACTGCCACACCCACCGACGATGTCAAAACCTGGGGCCAGTAAGCTGGCTTATTGATCAGCGCACGACTTCGGTGCCGATGCCGCCATCGGTGAAGATTTCGAGTAGGAGCGCGTGGGGTTGGCGGCCGTCGATGAAGTGGACTTTGCGTACGCCGGCGTTGAGGGCGTCGATGGCGCTGCGGATTTTTGGGATCATGCCACCGGAGATCGTGCCGTCGGCGATCATTGCATCGGCGTCCTTGCGGTTGACCGAATGAATGAGCGATGAGGGGTCTTTGGGGTCGGAGAGTAGGCCCGGGACATCGGAGAGATAGACGAGTTTCGCGACGCGGAGTTCCTTGGCGAGGGCGGCTGCGGCGAGATCAGCGTTGATGTTGAGGGGGCGGCCGGTGGCGAGTTCCGCGGCGAGGGGCGAGATGACGGGCACGATGCCTGCTTGGTGGGCGGCATCCATGTGGGCGAGTTGGCAGCCGACGACTTCGCCGACGCGGCCGATGTCGACTGGGGTGCCATCGGGTCCGGCGACCTTGGTTTTTTCGCCGAGAAACACATCGTTGCCCGGGATGCCGACGGCCTTGCCGCCGAACTCGCGGATCATGCGCACGAGGTTCGGGTTAATTTCCTCCGAGAGCACGCGTGCGACGATGTCGATGGCCTCATCGGTCGTGACGCGAAAGCCGCCGACAAATTTTGCCTCGAGTCCTGCCTTTTCCATGGCGGCGGAAATTGATTTGCCGCCGCCGTGGACGACGATCGGGTTGATGCCTGCGACTTCGAGAAAGACGATGTCGCGCATGACCTTGGCGACGAGCTCGGGATCTTCCATCGCGGATCCGCCCATTTTAATGAGGAAAGTTTTGCCGCGAAATGCCTGGAGATAAGGCAAGGCTTCGATCAGTGCGTTGGCTTTGTCGATCGGGTTCATGACTTTTTGGGGTCGGGGATCAGTGATGAGATGATGAACGCCGCGGCCACGGAAGCAAGGCTGGCCAGACCGGGTAGCCAGGTGGTGGCGAGCGATGCGGCGATGAATTGCGCAGCAATGAGGGTCGTGGCAATCGTCAGCAGCATGACATTTCTCGGAAAAATGGCGAGAGCGGATGTGGCCGAAAGAATGAGCGCGAGGGCGATGAGAAGGGCTATTTCGCGCGGAGTGTCGAGTCGTCTGCAGGTGAATGCCTGATGCGTGCCGGCATCGGAAACGATCGATGAGACCACCTTTGGCACCTGTTCGGAAAAGCGGAGCGTGGCGGGATCGGCGGTGCTGCGCGCATCGAGCACGATGAGTGGCGCGCGTGGATTGCGCTGCAGGAGATCGGTATCGGCATCGATCAGTTTGGCAGCGGGTATGGGAGCGGGCGCTGATGTCTTTGAAGCATCGGATATCAAGCGGCCGAAGGCATCGATAGGCAGGATGGGGCCTTGCGGGCTTAGCGTGATCGAGGTGCCGCAGTGAACCTTGATGCCGTTGATGGGCAGGCCGAGTTGTTGCGCGGCGACGACGAGTGGAAATGCGAAGACCGCACGATCATCCCAACGGGCGATGAGCGGGGCGGCTTCGTTCTCTGATTGTGAGTCGAGGCTTTGAAATCCGGCCAGCGTGTTCTCGCGGCCGAGGATGGTGCCGCGTACGGAGATGCGATTCACGATGGGAAGCAGTGAGCTGCCGCCGATTACTTCGGTCATTGGTATCGATGCGCGTAGAAATGCCGAAGGCATCGGTTCGCTGGTGGTGCCGCGTGTGAGTGGTGCGGCCATCGTGACGGATTCGAAGCGGCTGATGGTTTTTGCAAGGGCGGTGAGGCCGATGCTGTCGGGTTCGTCCCATGCGAAGACGGCGGCGATGGCGGCTTTTTTTTCGCCGAGGCGGTGAAGGTTGTTGAGGAGCACCGCGACGTCGATTGGCGATGGCGGGAAATTTTGGAAGACGCCATCCGGGTCATCATCGATGGCAATGATCGCGGGCGAAACGATATGTTTTTTGGAGGATTTCGTAGCCGATGTTTGCAGGCTCCATGGTTCTTGGTGGCTACCGGTGCCGGATACCAGCCATGGCGGGTTGATGACGCTGGCGGCGATGAATTCGAAGGTGCTGCGATCGGCCTTGGTGCCAGGCACTTGTTTCCAGCACGCGAGCGAGGCGGCGAGTGCGGCAATCAACACCCAGAGCGGGCGATGGATCGAAATTTTCACGGTTGGGGGATCGCGGCGAGCACTGGTGCGAGCGGGGCCTCGAGAGGTGTGTTGGCGGTGGCTTCGCCAAGCAGTCGTGCGGCGGTGGCAATGTGCGGGCGGTACCATTCGTCACCGCGATTGCGCAGGATGTTTGCGTAGGCACCGAGTGCCTGCATGAGCCTTTGAGCGGCGCACTGATGGAACAGTGAAGCTTCCGGGCGTTCGTCGGCGATGTCTTCCCAAAGCTCGAGCAAGGCCTCGCGTTCGTCGGCGCTGTGATCGAGGTAGGGGTCAAAAATCAACGACGCGAGATCGTACTCTTGGCGACCGCGCCGCAGGCCTTGAAAATCGATCATCCAAATTTTGTCATCCTTCACCAACAGGTTTTGCGATTGAAAGTCGCGATGGACGAGGTGCCGCGCGGTGGTTCCGAGGCTTTCCGCCAGCGAACTGAAATCGGAATTTTTGCGAAGCGGTCCGGCATCCATGCCGAGGTAGTCCTCGACAAGGTGTTCGAAGAAATACTCTTGCTCCCAGCGATAGAGCCGCGCATCGAAGGCCGGCATGAGGTGAAAGTCCTTGGGGGCCTTTGCGTAGAAGAGCCGGTCGACTTGCTCGAAAGCCGAACGGTAGAGCGGGAGGCGCGAGGAAAAGGGTTGGTCCTTGAGCGAGAGCAGGTCGGTATCGCCGAGGTCCTCGACGAGGGCGACGCGATGGCGCGAGCGATCGTGAATGATGGCAGGCACGCGGAGTTTTGCCTGTTTGAGAAATTGGGCGACGGGGATGAACTGCGAGTTGTCTTCGCGTTCTTCGGTCCAGTGGATGCCGATGAAGGTTTCGTGGTTGGGTGCCTTGACGCGCACGATCGTGCGGCCCGATGCGCCGCGTTTGATGGGGACGAGCGTGATGGGCACGGTAGGGTCCACGCCGAGGAATTGACGGGCGGTGGAGAGGATCGCTTCAGTTGGCATGGGCGGCCCCACAATAGGGTGGAAAAACCCCTTTGTGCCAAGGGAAAACAAGCTTCGCGGGATTGAGCTCATGGCGCCAAGGCGGCCTTGGCTTTTTGGTTGGGCTCGGATCTTGCATTTGCTTGAATACGGCATGCGATTGCTGCTGATCGGTCACGGGTATCTGGGTGCGGCGGTGGCGCGTGTGTTTCGCGAGGCGGCTTGGGAGGTGTGCTCGTTTTCGCTTTCTGGTGGCGAGGGCTCGCTGGCCTGTGATGTGGCGGACCGCGCGGCGGTTGATCATTTGCCGGTCGCAGATTTCATCATTCATTGCGCGGCGTCCGGTCGCGGCGGTGCTGAGGCCTACCGGCGGGTGTATGTCGATGGCTGCCGGAACCTGACGGAAAAATTTCCCGGTGTTCCGTTTTTGTTCACCTCGAGCACATCGGTTTATTCGCAGGCGGATGGTTCGGTGGTGACCGAAGAAAGCCCGACCGAGCCTGATCGCGAGACCGGTCGGTTGCTCTTGGAAGCCGAGCGCATCATGCTCGATGCCGGTGGCATTGTGGCGCGGTTGGCTGGAATTTATGGCCCTAGCCGCAGTGTGATTTTGCGAAAATTTTTATCGGGCGAAGCGGTGATCGAAGAGGATGGTCGGAGATATTTGAATCAGATCCATCGCGATGACGCAGCGCGGGCAATTTTGCATTTGGCAACGAATGGCGTGCGGAGAGGGGTTTTCAATGTTTGTGATTCAAGGCCAATCACGCAGTTTGAGTGCTATCAAAAACTCAAAGAAATTTTCAATCGTCCGCTTCCGCCTAGCGGCCCGCGCGATCTTGATCGCAAGCGTGGTTGGACGCACAAGCGCGTGTCGAATGCGAAGTTGCTTGCCAGTGGATGGCAGCCGGAATTCGCGTGTTTCACAGACGCGGTCGAGAGCATCGCGCGGACCTTGTGATGGCCCGTGGTCTGCGGCCCGAAAAACGAACGGCTGTGACGGGAGTCCGCCACAGCCGTTGGTCTTGACCGGTAGGTTTTTTGATTCTCGGTCGGTTCGGGGGGAGAAGGTTTTTTAGGTTTGTGCCGATGGGGTCATGAAACGCGTATCCCTGACCTCGTCGACAGCAGGCCCATCATAGCCGGATGTCGGCGTTTGGCCATTGGTGGCCTTTCGCATCGGGCGTAGGTGGGATTGCGATGACCGCGTAGGGAAATTACCTATGCCACTGGCGCGGCTGGACAGGACAGAGCCATTGGATCGGCGGTGATGGTCAAGAAATGTGAGGTCGAAGAACGGAATTTTCACGGCATGTAATAGGGGTAGACGGAACCTGGGGGCGCGGCCTTGCGGTAGCGCGAGTGGAGGAAGGTGACGATGTCAGTCAGCTGGGTGACGCTCATGGCGTCATTGAAAGATGGCATGGGTGAGGGGGTTTGCTTGTCGCTGGGTTTGTCGGATCGGGCAGCATATGCGGGTGCGAGGCCGTGTTGCGGTTGGGTGATGGCGGTGACGAGCTCGCCGTAGGACTTCACGCGGCGGACCTCACCACCGAGTTCGAATTGCACTTCCGCTGCTGCTACGGGTTTGGGCATGTCCTCGCCTGCCACCGTATGGCAATGGTTGCATTTCATTTCCTGAAACGCCCGGCGCCCGTTTTCTTCGCTGCCTTCGGGAAGCCGGAAGCCCTTCGCCATGCGCGCAGGTCGGTCCTTGCATGATGAGCCGATCGCGATGATGGCAAGCAGTGCGGCAATTTGCGGACTTTTCACCGGGCTCATGGTTCGAAAAGAATAAGCCACGAATTCGTGATCTGAAATGCGTGCCGCTGATGATTCAAATTGCGCGACGCCTGCGATGCGGTTGCGCGAATCACGCATGCGCAGTGGCTCAACTTTCGATCATGCCGATTTCCACCCAGCGAATCGCGTAGCGGGTAAGCTCATTGCCATCGCCGAGGCCGAGTTTTTCGCGGATGTGTGCGCGATGCGCGTCGAGCGTGCGCGGGCTGATGCCTAGGCGGCAGGCGATGTCGTGATTGCTCTTGGCGTTGCCGATCAGTTCGAAGACTTCCATTTCGCGATCGGTGAGGCGTTCTAGCGGGAAGCTGGGTTTGGCTTGCGGTCTGCCTGGTGAGAGCGTTTGGAGGAAATGGGTGGTGACCGCGGGGCTCGCAAAGACGCCGCCGTCAAGCACGGTGCGGATGGCTTTGAGCAGATGATCCGGTGGCGCATCTTTCATCACATAGCCACGGCCGCCGGCACGCAGCACGCGCTCGGCGTAAAACAACTCATCATGCATCGAGAGCACAATGGTCGGAATTTCCGGATGGGTGGCGCCGAGATCCTTGATGAGTTCGAGCCCGTTGCGGCCCGGCAGAGTGAGGTCGGTAATCACGAGGTTCGGCTTTTCGGCTTCAACCATCGCAAGGGCTTCCTGTACGGAGCTTGCGGTACCGCATACCGTCATGCCCGATTCACTGGAGATCAGCCGGGTCAGCCCCTCACGCAAGAGGGGGTGATCGTCAACAAGAAGAATGCGGTTCATTTGGTATAACTAACTACTCTGTGTGCCATGGTCATGAAGACAAGAAAAATGATGCGGCGTTAGGGCTATTTAAAGAGGTCGAGAAAGCGGTCCTCGAATTCTCCGAAGACCCCGAGGCGGTCGAGTTCTTGTTTCAGCTCATAGGCACGCGACTTGTCTTCGCGCGCGACCTGAAACAAATGATCAATGTTTTGGCGTTCTTTTTGGCCGAGCCGTACAGGATTGCTTTCGGTTGTCGATTGCAAGGCATGGCGTTGTTCGGGTTCGATGTTTTCCACGGTGTGTTCCATCCGAACGAGGAAGTCCTCAAGGGTTTTTTCGACATTTTTCGCGTGGGTTTGCAGTTCGTCGAGATCGAGTTCGATACCGGCCATCACGGAAAAAAATTCGAGCACGGCAAGCGATGCTTTTGGGAAAGGGATTTGCGAAAATACATGAGGAATCTCGCCAAGCAGGCAGCCGCCTGAGAGTCCGCTGCCCGCGGCCATGCCGAGCAGCACGCCGTTGAGCCCGCTGATGGTTCCGCTTTCGAGCAGGTTGAGGTCGAGTTGTTTGAACTGCGCGAGCGTGTCGCGTTCGATTGCGGCACCGAAAACGCGCGAGGGGTTTTTCGGGCGCATTTGGGTGGCCATCGCGGCAAATGTGAAGACGCGTGTGACGCCGAGCAGTTTTGCCTCTTCGATGAGGCGTCGGCAGAACGCCGCACCTTTGACCGGCGGCTGTGCCTCACCGATGAAGACAATGAGGTCGTGTTGTTTGTTGGGGTCGTTCCAAAGAAACAGGCGGCTGCGTGGAAGCCTGCGGCTGACGATGAGGCCGTCCTTTACTTCGATGTGTTCGAGATCGAAAAATTCCGCGGCGGGAAATTCGACGAGCAGATGCATGCCGAGTTTTGCCATCAAGTAGTAACCGGCGCTGATGGCCACGCCGCTCATGCCCGGCCATGCGGCAACGAGCCATGGGTCGTGGAGTTTTTCTTCGTTGAGCATGCTTGTCAGTCGCTGGTCGTGTGAATGGATTTTTCGAAATGGCGGTGTCTCCACGCGAGTTGTGCGTGCAATCGGCCATCATTTCGCAGTGCCGCGAAAATCAAAGGAAACGCTCCTCCATCTCCGGCAGCGGGCAGCGGGTGAGGTCGGAGCTCACCGTGTATTCGAGCGACTGGCGGGCATCGACAGGCAGCATGCTTTCCAAGCGCGGCAGGATCGAGCGTGGTGCGGCGAGCACCCAGATCGGATGATCCTCCTCGCGCACAATTTCGCCGATGCGCATGGCGACGCGCCGCATGGCATTGCGTTCGATTTCGTCCTTGAGTTCGTGTTCCTCACCATACGACATGCCGCCTTCGACGCCGACGGCATTGCCCTGGCTGAAGCGCCCCGCTTTGTCGGTGACCCATTCCTGCACCGACAGCACATGCTCTTTTCCCGATTCGGTTGGTTCCTCCAAAAGGTGTTCCTGATCGATAGGGTCGAGCCCGGCTTCGCGATATTTAAGCACGCGTATCCGGCCAAGGTTGGCGGCAATGATGAGCTTCTTCATGAAATTGGAAATGATGCGACGCCCGCACTGGGTGCCGTCTTCCAGTCTCGTTCAGACCATGGTTTCGCGCATGGGAAAAGCTCTGCGCGATTTGCTGGATGCGTGTCAGTGAAACCACCTATGGCGGGCGTTCAAAAATTTTCGCGACATACGCAAAAATTTTCAGCCCTTCCAAAGCATGCGTGCGCCAAATGCCAGCAACAGGCAACCGAAGATGCGCGTGAGCACCGGATTGGAAAGTGAGCGCATCAGGTCACTGCCAAACCATGCGGCCACGGCCGAAGCGATGGCGGCAATGATTGCTGTTTTCCAATCGATCATGCCGGGTGTGCGGGCGTTGTTGGCGGTGGCGGCGATCGCGGTGATGATGATAACCGCCAGCGATGTTGCCACGGCTTGCTTGTGATTGTGGCCGAGCAGGCCGACAAATGCGGGCACCATCAGGATGCCGCCGCCAACGCCGCATAGGGCGCCAAGCAAGCCGGCGGCGAGGCCGATGAGAATGGTTAGCAGGGTGAGCTTCACGATGGTGGTTGTTCAGCGGGATTTTTGCGCGCCTTTTCTTGCGGCGCTGATTTCGACGATGAGCCGATGAAGGATGAGGCGATGATCGAGCCCGGTGGTGACCAGTGATTGATCGGCCTTGAGGGTGGCCTCCATGATGTGACGAAGGCTATCGAGATCGAAATGCTTTGCGTGTTCGGCAGCGAGAAAGATCGGATAAACATTCACGCCCGAGCCATCTTTTTTGCGCGGCAACCATGCGCGATCCATTTCCGGAAGGCGGTTCAGCGCGCCGGTGAATGCATTGTAGCTGGTGGCGGGTGCCTTGAATTCATCCATGATCAGACGCGCGAGAAACAGATTGCGCACGGTGTTGATGATCGATGCGCGCATGATGCCGATGGCGGATTCGTCGGCTTCGAGCAGGTGGTCGACGAGCTGAATGGCATGTGCGGCATCGCCCCGCTGGATCGCGCGGCCGGTTTCGAAAACAGCGGCTTCGCGGCTGAGCGGCACGAGCTGGTGAACATCGGTCGCGGTGACCGTGCGGCGTTCCGAGCCGAGAAACAGATCGAGCTTTTCGAGCTCGCTGCGAATTTGTTGCGATTGTTCACCGGCGAGCATCACGAACAACTCGAGGGCCTCGTCATCGAATTGCAGTCCAAGTTGCCGCGCCATGCCGGAGACGAGCGATGCGACTTGATCCTGCCAATCGTCGCGGTTGGTATCGATGCGGTCATGGATGCTGACCTCGGCGGATTTTTCGATGAACTTCCAAAACGCGCGTCGCTTGTCGATGCCTTGCGCGGTGAGAAGGAACTTCACGCCATCGGGAATGCCGGATTCGAGCGCGGATTGCAGGTTCTGAACTCCCGCTTCAGTGCGCTGCGAGCGGCCGGTGACCGAATCGCTGAAAAAATTCGCGTTGCGAAGCCACACGACTTTGTCTCCACCAAACATGGGAATAGTTTGTAGGGCCTGGATGACCGAGGAGCAGATGTCGAATGCCGAGTCGGAATTATCGGCGATGCCGTCGATAACTTCGTGTGTGAAGCCATCGTCGGATCCGCCGGTGAGCTGGTTGTACAGCTTGAGCGCTTCCTCGCGCACCATGCCCTCGTCGCTGCCGATGACCGCAAAGAGGCCGGTGGATTTTGCGGCAGGGGCTTTTGCTTTGGCGGGCACGCTTCGTTGTTAGCGCGCGACGGGTCGCAGGGCAAGCATCAGGCTTTGTCGCTGGTCCCCTGCGATAGCTGCTGCTCAATTTTTTTGATGCGCTCGATGAGTTTTGGGAGGCGTCGCACGCTGGCGCGAAGCTTCATTTCTTCGTTGAAGGGCTTGGCGGGGCGGCCGGCATAAATTGCTCCGCCCGGCAAGTTGGTGGTGACTCCGGCGCGTGCGGTGATGGTGGCCTTGTCGCCAACGGTAATGTGACCGACCATGCCGACTTGTCCCGCGATGGTCACATGGTCGCCGATGCGCGTGCTGCCGGAAATGCCGGTGAGTGCGACGATGAGGCAATGCTTGCCGATCACAACATTGTGGCCGATCTGCACGAGGTTGTCGATTTTGGTGCCTTCGCCGATGATGGTTTTGCCAAAGCGCGCGCGGTCAATCGTGGTGTTGGCTCCGATTTCGACATCGTCGCCAATTTCCACGATGCCGACCTGGTCGACCTTCACATGGCGGCCTTGTGAGAATTCGTAGCCGAATCCGTCTGAGCCGATGATCACGCCGGGCTGGAGCTGGACGCGGTCGCCGAGCACACAGCGCTCACGCACCGAAACATTGGCCATGACATGGCAGTCTTTGCCGATCGTGACATCTTCGCCGATGACGCTGTTGGGTCCGATTTCAGATCCGTCGCCGATGTTGGCGCCTGCCATGATGACCGCGCCGGCGTGGATGCGGACTTTTTCCGGGTCAAGCTTCGCATCATCCGCGACGCTGGTGCTCGGGTGGATGCCGGGTGAAAATTTTCGCGAAGCGGCCGCAAAGTGGCGGACGACCACCGAGAATGCCAGTGTTGGGTTCTCGACGGCGATGAGCGCGCTGTCCGGATTTCCGCCGGTTTCACCGCGCTGCACAATGATCGCGCCGGCCTTGGAGGTGACAAATTGCGAGTGGTATTTCTCGTTGCCGAGAAAACTCACATCGCTCGGACCGGCGGCATCGAGGGATGCCATTCCTGTGTAAAACGAATCGAGCTCGCCCCGGACGACGTCACCATCGACCCAACGGGCGAGCTCGGAAAGCGTGAGATGATTGGCCAAGTTTCAGGCGTTGTTGTTACTTGCCTTTGGGCTTGGGGGCCTCTGCCTTGGGCTCTTCTTCTTTCTTGAGCGACTCCGGCGGAGCGTCCTTGTTCAGATCCTTGAGGAGAACGCTGGTGATGTCGGTGGCGTCCTTGGTGTAGAGGAGAAACGGGACTTGCGAGGTGCTGAGGCCGGACTTGTCGAAGACATAATCGTAGTCGTCCTTTTTGGCCTGTTCTTCGACGAGTTTGCGAATTTCCTCAAGGATGCCCTTCATGCGCTGGACCATCTTTTCGTTGAGGGCTTGGTTGCGGCGTTGGAGGAACTCGCGACGCTCGCGGTCAAGCGCGACACCTTCCTGCTGCTTGGCTTGGAAGTCCTTGTAAAGGGTCTGCTTCTTGGAGTCGTTGATCGCAGGATCTTCGAGTTGCTTGCGAAGAGTGCCGAGGCTTTCTTCGAGTTCGCGGATGCGTGATAGGCGCTCGTTGTTGTCCTTCTGGATGCGGGCGCGTTCGACATTGATTTGTTTTTGCGCCTCGTTGGTGCGGTAGTACTGCTTGAACAGTTCCTGCATGTCGACGGTGGCGATGTTGATCTTGTCGGCCGCAGATGCGCTGCCAAACGAGACAAGTGCGGCCGCGAGAACGGCGCTGAAGAAACGGCTGATCTTGGTCATTGTTTTGTGGGGTGGATGGGTTCCTGTGATGTGGATGCCGCTAGACTGGGCGCGAAATCAGGCTTCGTCAACGACCTTCCGAGGGTGTTTTTGGTTTCCGGCGCGGCGGATATTGGAAAATTTCTAGGCTAAGGCCGCCAGCAACTTGTTGTGAATTCCGCCGAAGCCGCCATTGGACAGCACGGCGACGACATCGCCGGGGCGGGCTTGCTCTTTGACCGTGGCGACGATCGATTCCAGGTCCGGCATGCATTGGCCGCTTCCGCCGTGACGGTTGATGTCGGCACCGAGCTTGTCGGGATCGAGCCGGTCGTTTTCGGGGATCTTGTGAAGGTCGGGAATCGGCGCGACTAGCGAGACATCCGCCAGGGCGAGCGCCTCGGCGAGTTCGTTTTGGAAAACCGCGCGGCGGGTGGTGTTGGAGCGCGGCTCAAAAAGGACCCAGAGCCGGGAGCCGGGATGGCGTTGGCGCAGGCTTTGTACGGCGAGGCGGATCGCTGTCGGGTGGTGTGCGAAATCATCGATGACCTTGATGCCATTCACTTCGCCGCGCAGCTCTTGGCGGCGGGCGACGCCCTCGAAGGACTCCAAGCCGGCAAGGATTTCATTTGGCGGAAGACCGGCGAAAGTCGCAGCTGCGGCGGCCATTGCGGCATTGCGGACATTGAACTCGCCCGTCATGCGCACGGAGCAGGGGATGCCGCCAAGTGTGAATGAACTACGATGTTCATCGTAGGTGATGTTTTCGATGCGGAGTGCGCAGTCAGCGGAGAAACCGACTGTGGTGACCGGGCAGGGGGCTTTTGATGCGACTTCGAGGCAGTTTGGATCGTCGCCGTTGATGAATGCCATGCCGGTGCGCGGCACTATGTTGAGAAGGCGGCGGAAGGTCAGCTTGATTTCATCAAGCGACGAATAGATATCGGCATGATCAAACTCGATGTTGTTGATCACCACGCATTCCGGCAGGTAGTGGAGGAATTTCGAGCGTTTGTCGAAGAAGGCTGTGTCGTATTCGTCGCCCTCGAGTACGGTGAATTCTGATTCGGTGAAACGCGCGCCGCGGCCCAGGTTTTTCGGCAAGCCGCCGATCATGAATCCGGGATTTTTTCCGGCATTTTCAAGCAGCCAGGCAAGCATCGATGAAGTAGTGGTCTTGCCGTGAGTGCCGGAAACGATGAAGTTTCTTTTGCCGCGAAGAAAGTATTCCTTCATCACTTCGGGCAGGGAATGGTAGAGCAATTTCCGGTCGAGGGCCGCTTCCGCTTCGGGGTTTCCGCGCGAAATGGCGTTGCCGATGATCACCACATCGGCATCGGCCGGGATGTTGTTTTCATGATAGCCTTCGGTAATCGGAATGTCCTGGTCGCGCAGGAAATCCGACATCGGCGGATAGACATTTGCGTCAGATCCGGTGACGACGAAGCCGCGCTGTTTCATGGCGGCTGCAACGGAGCCCATGGCGGTGCCACAGATGCCGGTAAAGTGAAAACGGGATTTCTCGGACATGCAGTGCTGCGAAGCTAGAGTGCACCCTTGCTCCTGCCAACCCGGAAATCTGGAAGCTCGCGGGATTGGGTCGTGTGATTGCAAACAGAAGGCTGATTCTCCCCTCACCCGATACCCTTTCGCAGGTCGCGCATGCTCCAGAGGAGGGCGCCTGCGGCAGATGCGTCGCCGCGCATCTTGCGGGCGCCGGAGTTTCGCTTCGGGCCGAAGCGCGAGCGCGAATTGGCGAAAGCTTCCTCGACAAAGATGCGACTGCCGATCACCGCGCCGTCGGTGAAGTAGCGAATGCGATGCTGCAGCATGCGAGCGAAGGGAATCTCGCCATCGCGTTGCTCTTTGGCCACTTGATCTTTGGCAATACCCTTGCGCGTTGTTTTGCGCACCAAAGAACCATCGCGGTCGATGCTCTCGGAAGTTTTTTCGACCGCATGAGCCATCAGCATTTTGCGGTAAGCGCGTGAAACTTCGCCCGACCACAGCGCGGCGTCCGCAAGCATGCCCTTGTGCGCGCCCCATGCGCGAACGAGCCCTGCACGCGCGGTTTTTCCATTTCCTTTGGTGCCACCACCAATCGCCTCGCCATAGCTGCTCCAGCGGTATTCGGCCGGATCTTTCACAAGGCCGGCGCGCACCGGGTTGAGGTCGATGTAGGCCGCCATGGTTCGGGCCGCGACGCCGTCTTCGACGATGACGCTCTTGAAGCGATCCTCCCACAAGCGGCCGCTGCGTTCGTGAATGCGGTT
>JBKDYW010000162.1:0-36652 GCA_046308575.1 Verrucomicrobiota bacterium | reverse complement strand
TCCTCAATCGCATGGAGCCCGCCGTGGATGGCGAGAAACAGCAACGCTGCGATCAGCTTTTGAAAAGGTGAGCTCATGGTTTCGGATCCTTGCTGGCGGGCAGGTCGGCGTGGGCGGTCGAGTCGATTTCACGCGGGGCGTCCGTGGCGGCAGTCTGGCGGGTGAGGTCGGTCTCTTTGGGTATGGCTGCGAGTCCCTCGAGGATGACAACGGTGGCGGACGCCGCATCGCTATCGAAGCATTCGGCGCGGACACCATTTTCGGGGGTGTAAACCGTGGCGGGCAGGTTTTCGGAGGCGTCGGCGAGTTGGGCCATTTCGCCGGGGGCGGTCATTTCGGCGATCGACTCCACGACCGGGATCGAGCGCGAGTGGATGCCGAGCCAGAAGGTGAAGGCCATACCGACGCCGGCGGCGAGCGGGAGTGCAAATTTGCGCCAGAATGGGATCGTGTTTTCCGGTTTCGCTTTGGGGGCTTCTTGAGATTTTTGTTCCCTGATGCTGCGGGCGATTCGGGCGTTGAAGAAATCCGGGTAAGGTGGTTCTTCGGTGGCCGGGATGCCCGCGCTGATCATGGCCTTCCATTTGCGGGCCGATTCGCGCATGGCGAGTTGATCTGGCTGGGATTGCGCCCACGCCTCGACCTTGGCGAAGTCCTCGCCGTCGAGCTCGTCCTCCAGCCAGAGGGCCAGCATGGCATCATCAGGCGGCATATTCATCTTTGAGCAAGGTCTGGAGTTTCTGTCGGGCGTAGTGGAGTCGGCTCATCACTGTGCCGAGCGTGCTGTCCATGATGCTGGAAATTTCCTTGTAGGAAAGCCCCTGAACATCCTTGAGGATCACGACTTGGCGGTGTTCGGCGGAAAGTTTGCCAAGGGCGTATTCGATTTTCACGCGCAATTCGCCATTGGCGAGTGAGTCGTCGGGGGACTCATCCATGCTGGGGGTGGTGGCCGAGGAGGGATCGATGCGATCTCGATTGAGGATGTTGTCGTCGAGTTCGCCGGCGCTTTCGATGCGGCGTTTGCGGGTCCAGTCGTAGACCGCATTGTGAGCGATGCGGTAGAGCCATGTCGAGAAGCGGGCCTTCGCCTCGAAACGCGGCAGGGCATGCCATGCCTTGATGAAGACCTCTTGGGAGAGGTCCCATGCATCGGCTTCGTTGTGGATCATGTTGCGGATCATGGCGAATATGCGACCCCGGTGACGGGTGACCAACGCATCGTATGCTGCGAGGTCCCCTTGCTGGGCCTTGGTGACGAATGCCCAATCCTCGTCGAGGGGTTCCGAACAGGCGTCCGAAACCTCCGATCCACGGGGGAGCGGGCATACGTTGGACGCAGTTTTGCCGGAACTATTCATTTTCAGTTACTTGGCCCTATCGAGGGAGGCACAAGCATCGTGGGTTGATTCTGTAAGGAAATTTTCATGAAAGGGCAATCCGTAATCTGGTGTGGGGCTATGGGCTTGCGGCGAGGGGTGCGGGTGCTAGGGTAGGAAGAGTGCGAAGTGGGGCTGATAGGCGATTGTTGCAGGGGGTGTCGCGGTCATTTTATTTGAGCCTGCGATTGTTACCCAGGCCGATGCGTGAGGCGGCGGGGCTTGGGTATTTGTTGGCGCGGACCAGTGACACGCTTGCCGATAGCTTGGCCTTGGGGGTGGGGCAGCGGTTGGAGTGTTTGGATGAATTTGCGCGAGCGGTGGCGGCGGGAACCGGAGTACCGCGTTGGTCAATGCAGGTGCTCAATGCCGTGGCGGACCCGCGCGAGCGGCGTTTGCTTGAGGCGGTAGGGGATTGTCTGGCGGGCCTGCGCGGTTTGCCGGTGGCGGAGGCGGCCTTGGTGCGCGAGGTGGTGGCGACCATCATTGGGGGTCAGCGACTCGACTTGAAGCGTTTTGCATCGGCGGGTGCCTTGGTGCCGCTGGCATTGAAGGATGATGCCGAATTGGTAGATTATGCGTGGAGAGTGGCGGGATGCGTGGGGGAATTTTGGACCAAACTCGGTTACCTCACGATGGGTGAGCGTTTTTCATCATCCGATGAAAATGAAATGATTCGCTTGGGGGTGCACTACGGCAAGGGTTTGCAATTGATCAACATCCTGCGCGATTTGCCGGCCGATCTCGTGCAAGGCCGTTGTTATTTGCCGGTGGCTGATTCTTTGAATCGCGACCAACTGATGGCGTGTCATCGCCGCTGGAGCGAACGCGCGGATGGATGGATCGGTGATGGTTTTCGTTATGCCTCGTTGTTGACCACACGGCGCTTGCAAGTAGCGAGCGTGATGCCGGCGATGATTGCGAGAGAGACGCTGGGCCTTATGAAAAATGCGTCGTGGGATGCGCTGAAGGCTGGCGTGAAGGTGCCGCGGATCAAAGTTTACGCGATGCTTCTAAGCGCATTCTGCGGCCGTGCCTTGCGTGATAAAAATTGATCAAAGCAACTCCGGTTGTTGGAGGAGTTGTGAGACGCGTTGGAGCAGGATCCCTGCGCCGCCGCCATCGACCACGCGGTGATCGAAGGTGAGGAAAATGTCGGCGGTGGTGGCTGGCAGGAAAGTTTCGGTTTGGTCGCTCCACACCGGTTTTTTCACGCCTGCGCCGAGACCGAGGATGAGGGTTTCGTTTGGCAGGGGGATGGGTGTGCCGGTGGTGAGGCCGAAGGTGCCGAAGTTCGTGACGGTGGCGATGCCGCCTTTGCAGTCGGCTTCGGAAAGTCGGCGGCGGCGTGAGCGGTCGACGAGATCGTCGTATTCGGCAATGAGTTCGCGCAGCGGTTTTTGGTCGACCATGCGAACGACTGGCACGAGCACGCCGTCTTCGACTTGCACGGCAACGCCGATGTCGAACGAGCGTGGGTGGACGATCTTGTCGCCGATCAGGTATCCGGCGGTCGCCGGGTTTTCGGTGAGTGCGAGGGCGAAGGCGCGCAGGAGGTAAAGCGTGAGTCCGGGTTTTGGCGTGTGGCTGCGGCGGTGTTCGAGCACGCGGTCGAGCAAAGTGGGAAGGCCTACGGTGGCGAGAGGTCGGGTCCAGCTGCGGCGCATCGCATCGGCGACGGCGAGGCGCATCGGCGATGCGGAAACGCTGGGCCATGCGTCGAGGTAATCGAGGAAGCGTTCGAGGTCGGCGACCGTCACGCGACCACCAGCACCGGTGCCGGCGACGGCTGAGATGTCCGCTTCGCGCAGGCCGAGGTCATCCATGCGCGCGCGCATGCGTGGGGAAATGTAGTGGGCGCCCATGGTGCCGGTCGGGACGGGCAGGCCTTTTACATTCGGCTCGATCGCGGGTGCTTCCTCGTAGGCATCGGATTCGTCGAGCGCGAAGTGGAGATTGGCTTCGGCTTGTGGGTTTTGTTTTTCGGTTTCGTTTGCTTGGCTACGGCTTTCACCGGCCGATTCCAGTGTGTCGACGCCGGTGCGCGCGACTTCCTCTTCGGTCACTTCGAGCAAACCGAGCAGCGAGCCGACCGAGTAAGAAACCCCTTCTTTCGCGCGGATTTCGGCGATGACTCCGTCGCAGAGCGTGGTCACGCCCATGACTGCCTTGTTGGTTTCCACCTCGATGATTTCTTGATCGGCGCGGACCGTGTCGCCGACATTGAATCCGAGGCGGATGACGGTGGCCTCGGCGATGGATTCGCCGAGTTGGGGCATCAGGATCGGGACGATGGGCATGGCGTGCGTGGTGGAGTTTGGTGTTTCAACTGCGCTGATTTAAAAATTGAGAAGCTTGCGGAGCGCTTCTTGGATAGATTCCGGCGTTGGGCGGTGGGCGGCCCAAAGTTTTGGATGATAAGGCACGGGAGTGTCGCGCGCGTTGAGGCGTTGGGGTGGTGCGTCGAGCAGATGAAAACCTTCGCTGACCGTGCGGGCGACGACTTCGGCGGTGACTCCGCCCCATGGGAAGGCTTCGCCGACTGCGAGCAAGCGGCCGGTTCTTGCGACCGATGCGAGCACCGTGTCCATGTCGAGGGGTTTCACCGAGCGGAGGTCGACCACTTCAATTTCCCAGCCGTCTTCGTGAAGGCGTTCGGCAGCGCGCACCGCTTCGTGGACCATCGCGCTGTAAGCGACCACCGTGGCGTGCTTGCCGGGGCGAACGATGCGGGCTTGGCCGATGGGCAGGTGATCGTTCTGGATCGATTTTGCCTTGAGCCAGCGATAGAGGAATTTGTGCTCGCAGAAAATGACCGGGTCATCGAGCGCGACCGCATCGATGAGCATGTGATAGGCATCGGAGACCGATGCCGGTGTGAGCACGACGAGGCCTGGGTACTGCGCGTAGATGCCTTCCATGCTTTGGCTGTGAAAGGGGCCGGAGCCGGGAGTGCCGCCGGAGGGCAGGCGCACGGTGATCGGGATCGGCACGCCGGTGCGGTAAAAGTGCGTGGCGGCTTGGTTGACGATTTGATTGAACGCGATCGATGAGAAATCGGCGAACTGCATTTCCACGATCGGGCGCATGCCTTCGATGGCCGCGCCGACCGCGAGGCCTACCATCGCGTCTTCGGAGATCGGGCAATCGAAGACACGGTTGGGAAAGGCTTCGGCGAGTCCCTTGGTGGCTTTGAAGGCTCCGCCAAAAGTGGCGATGTCCTGACCGTAAAGGAACACGCGCGGGTCCTCGCGCAGGAGGGTTTCCTGGGCTTCGCGGATGGCATCGATGTAGGTGACGCTCACGATGGCTGGGCTGTCGGGTTGGGGGATTGATGGGCCGCGCTGATGCGTGAGGAAAGGGCGGACCAGTCTTCGTGGTAGGGATCGGGCACGGCTTCTTGTTGAGCTTGGGCGACAGCGCGCTGGACTTCATCGGCAAACTGCTGATGCCATGATTTGATTTCTTCTTCGGTGGCGATGCCGTGATCGATGAGTTGGCGGGTGGCGATGTCGATGCAATCGCGGCCGTAGTGGTCTTCGCGATTTTCGCGCGGCACATATGAGCCGTCGTCGTGTTCGCCGTGACCAGAGAGTCGCAGCAGGTGGGCAACGACCAACTGCGGGCCACGACCATCGCGGGCGCGGCGGACCGCTTCGGTGATGACCGAGGCGCAGGCGAGCAGGTCGGTGCCATCGACGGCGAATCCGCCGATGCCGTAGCCGCGCGCTTTTTCGACGAGGTCGTTACAGGCGAATTGTCGGGTGTTGGGCGTCGAGTAAGCGAACTGGTTGTTGGCGACGATCACCACCATCGGAAGTTTTTCCACCGCCGCAAGATTGAGTCCTTCGTGAAAGGCACCGGTTGATGTCGCGCCATCGCCGACGCAGGTGGCGCCGACGCGGCCAGCGAGTGTTCCTTGAAGGCGTTTAGCAAAAAGCATGCCGGCGATCACCGGGACTTGCGCGCCGAGGTGGGAAATCATGGCGGGCATGCCCATCGTCGGGCGACCGCGGTGGATGTTGCCATCGCGCCCACGCATCGGGCCCGAAGCCGAACCGAGGTAGGTGCGGGTGCAATCGATGAGCGGCTCGCCGAAGGCGGTGCGGCCGGCTTGGTCGCGGATCAGCGGGGCAAAGAAATCCTGACCTGGTATCAGCGCGGTGCCGAGGGTGGCGCTGACCGCTTCCTGGCCTTTGCCAAGGTAGACGCCGCCAACAATTTTGCCGGCCTTGTAGAGGCTGGAGAGTTTGTTTTCCAACAGTCGTGCGCGAAGCATCGAGTGGAAAACCGAACGCAGGAATTTGCGGTTTGCCGCCACATCATCGTTGGTCGCGATCGGGTGTCCTTGTGCCACGGGCGGAGAATAAGAATTTAGTGGAGAGCTCTGCAACCGCATTCGGGCGATTCTATGCCGGGCGTTGGTTCCAGGCGACGAGGTCTTGGTAGCGGAGTTGATCACCGCCGAAGAGGTCGAGCGCGCTGCCGACCGTGATGTCGATGCGGCCGCCACTGGCGGTGTCGATCGCGTGGAGGTCCTCCATCGAAGCCGCGCCGCCGGCATAGGTCATCGGGATATTCCCCCAGCTGCCGAGCAGCTCAACGAGTTCGTGGTCGATGCCGGCGCGCAGGCCTTCCACATCGGCGGCGTGGATTAGAAACTCCGCGCAGTACGGTGCGAGGCGATCGAGGGTGGCATGCGTCACGGCCAGGTCGGTGAGCGTTTGCCAACGATTCATCGCGACGATCCAGCCCTCGCCGCTGCGGCGGCATGAGAGGTCGATTACTAATTTTTCCGCGCCACAGGATTGGCTGATTTCTTCAAGCGCGTGTGGCAGGAATTTTCCGCTCGAGTCAAACAGCGAGGAGGTGACGATCACATGGCTGGCGCCGGCGTCGAGCCATGCGCGTGCGTTGGCTGCGTTGATGCCGCCGCCGATCTGGAGTCCGCCGGGCCACGCGGCGAGTGCCTCTTTGGCGGCGTTTTCGTTCCCGGGGCCGAGCATGATCACATGGCCGCCGCTGAGTTGATCGCGGCGAAAGCATTCGGCAAACCATGCGGGCGATTTTTCCGAGACGAAATTTTCCGCGGGCTGCGAGTCATCGCGGAGCGTGCCTCCGACGATTTGTTTCACGAGACCTTGGTGAAGGTCGATGCACGGGCGGAACTTGGTCATCTTCGTGGGTGGCTCAGCTTAGGAAGGGGTTGTCTGCGATTTCGTCGCCGATGGTTGTTTGCGGGCCGTGACCGGAGAGCACGATCGTTTCGGGTGGCAGCGTGAAGAGATGCGCGCGGATGCCGTCGAGCAATTGCGAGGTGCTGCCGTGCGGCAAATCGGTGCGGCCGATCGAGCCGGCGAAGAGCGTGTCGCCGGAAAACAAAATGGAATTTGCGGCGAAATAAAATGTCACCGAATCGGTCGAGTGGCCGGGGACATGCGCGGTGGTGATTTGCATGCCATTGATTTCGAGTGGCGTTCCGGGGTTGATCAGCGAATCGATTTGGTAGGGCTCGACCTCGATTGGCATGCCCCATGCGCGCGCGGCGGATTCGAGGGTCAGTTCGGGCGAGTAGGGTGAGTGGGCATAGATTTTTGCGCCGCGTTGTTGGAGTGCGGCGGCGTCCTGCACATGATCGTAGTGCTGGTGGGTGAGCAGGATTTCATCGACGCGCACGCCTTTTGAGTTGAGCCATGCGGCAATGCCATCGGGGGCGTCGATGAGCAGGTTGCCTAGGGTGGATTCGAGCAGGTAGCCATTGGTTTGGGCCATGCCGCCGGTGAAGGAGGAAATTTTCATGAAAGGGGTCGGAGGTCTTGCCTTGTTCGAGCTTTGGGGGAGCCAAAACCGGATGTCGGTCGCGTGCGGACAGCTTCGGTGTGCGGGATTTTTTTGCCAAGCGGGTAATTTGCCAAACATTGCGGCGGTGGGTGGTTGACCATTGGATCAATCCGCCTAGAATGCCCCCATGAATGTGACAGAAGCGGCATCAAAGATTCTCGACACCATGTTCGGGCACCTTGGTGTTCCGGCGACCATCGGGATCGAGCAGTCTTCGGATGGTCCCTGCCTGCAGGTGCGCTCGGCCGAGAGCCGCCACATCATTGGTCGCGATGGTGATCGGCTGGATGATCTCCAGTATTTGGTGAACCGCATTTTGCGCCGGAGTTTTCCCGACTCGGTAAGGGTAAAGGTAGATTGCGAACATTTCCGCACGATCCGCGAGGATCAGATGGCGGCAGAGATCCGCGGCATTGCCGAGCGGGTGGTGGCATCCGGCACGTCGCATCGGATGCGCCCGCTCAACGCCTACTACCGGCGCATGGCTTATCAGATTCTAAAGGAGATCCCCGGCATCGAGACTCACTCGCCGGAAGGTGATGAAAGGCTCAAACGGATCACCATTTCTCCGGCCAGTTCCAGCCCCACTGCCTCATGAAAAAATTTCTCTTCGATTGCGGCACGCGCGACCCGAATTCCGCGAGCGGTATTTTTGCGCTCAGATTCATGTTGGGTGCGATGATGCTGTTTGGTCATGGCATTCCGAAGCTGATGGCGTTTGGCAAAATCAAGGATGGTTTTCCTGTGCCGGATTTTTTCCCGCTGAGTTTCATGTCGCCGCCAGTGAGTCTTCTGGCGGCCTTGTTTGCTGAGGTGGTTTGTTCGATCTGTTTGATCCTTGGTGTTGCGACTAGGCCGGCCGCGTTTCTCCTTGGGTTCACGATGGTCGTGGCGGCGTTCAACATACATGCTGCATCTCCGTGGTTCATCGGGCCTGGTGTGAGTGCCGCGAAAGAGCCGGCATTGTTGTATCTCGTGCCGATGATCGCGATCATACTCACGGGCGCGGGGCTGTGGTCGGTTGACGCAAAAATCATCAAGGACCCCCGGCGTCGTCGCTGGTAATGCCGCATGCAGACGCATCATCTTGTTCTTCCCGGTGACCTCAATCACCACGGCTTCCTGTTCGGTGGGCGTCTGCTGGCATGGGTCGACGAGGCGTGTTGGATTGCTGCGAGTTTGGAGTTCCCGCAATGCCGGTTTGTGACTGTGGGGATGGACCGCGTGGAGTTTCATCACGGCGTGAGGCAGGGCGCGATCCTGACGATTTCCTGCACGCTGTCGCGCGAGGGTACGACAAGTGTGTGTTATGCCGTCGAGGTGCGTGATGAAAAGACCGGCAGCGATCCGATTTTCTCGACGCGGGTGACTTTGGTGAATGTGGATGATGCAGGTCGCAAGCGGCCGGTGCGCGAGTGAGGGATTGAAATTTTTTGGACTGTGGAAATTCGCATCGAGAGCGTTGATATCGTGCTGCCTTTGGATCGTTCCGAGGACGATGCCGCGCGTCGCGAGGCTGCGTCGGCTAAGTTGGGGATTCCGGTTTCGAGGATTGGCGGGATGGTGTTGCGCAAGCATTCGATCGATGCGCGGCAGAGGGCGATCAAGGTGCAGCTGCGTTTGGACGTTGCAGTGGACGGGCCGATGCCTGAGCAGTCGAAGCCGCTTTGGTCGGTGCCGCCTTTGGCATCCAATGCGCGGGTGGTGGTGATTGTCGGCTGCGGCCCGGCGGGCATGTTTGCCGCGCTGCGTTGTCTCGAGTTGGGCTTGAGGCCGATCATCCTCGAGCGTGGCAAGGACGCGAGTGCGCGGCGTTTTGATTTGGCGCCGATCCTGCGTGAAGGGCGGGTGATCGAAGAATCGAACTATTGCTTCGGCGAAGGCGGTGCTGGCACATTTTCAGATGGCAAGTTGTACACACGCGCGACCAAGCGCGGACCGGTGGCGAAGGTCTATGAAATCCTTGTCGCGCACGGCGCGCCCGAGCGCGTGCTCACCGATGCGCATCCGCACATAGGATCGAACCTTTTGCCGAATGTGGTCAAAGCAATGCGCGCATCGATCATTGCGGCGGGTGGCGAAGTGCGCTTTGAAACGAAGGTCGTCGATTTTCTTCTCAAGCAGGGAAAAATCCACGGTGTTGTGACTGCTGTGGGAGAGGAAATTTCCGGCGATGCGGTGATCCTTGCGACAGGGCATTCGGCGCGTGATGTGTACCGGCTTTTGGCGGAGAAAAAAATCCTGCTCGAGCCCAAGCCCTTCGCGGTGGGATTTCGCATCGAGCACCCGCAGCCGTTCATCGACAGGATCCAGTATCATCTTGGCCGCGCGGAAGAGCGTCCGCGTTTGCTGCCCGCCGCGCGTTATCGTCTCGCGACAAAGATCCGCGACCGCGGCGTGCATTCATTTTGCATGTGCCCGGGTGGCTGGGTGGTGCCCGCATCGACCGAGAACGACGAGGTGGTGGTCAACGGCATGAGCCTTTCGCGGCGTGATTCGCCATTTGCGAATTCGGGCATGGTCTCGACGGTCGAGCCGGAGGACCTGCGGCATTTGCAAAAAGAGCATGGCATCCTTGCGGGCATTGCCTTTCAGAAACAACTCGAGCGCACGGCGAAACAGGCGGGTGGGGGAGGTCAGGTCGCGCCAGCCCAGCGCGTGGCAGATTATGTCTCGGGAAAAATTTCCGCCGATCTGCCCGAGACGAGTTATTTCCCCGGGCTCAATTCTGCGCCTTTGCATGAATTGCTGCCGTCATGGATCACCTCGCGGATGCGCGAGGGCTTGCGATTGTTTGATCGTCAGATCCGCGGCTATGCGTCGAAGGAGGCATTGCTGCTTGGCTTTGAAACGAGAACGAGTTCGCCGCTACGGATTCCGCGACGCAACGACACGCTCGAGCATCCACAGATCGCCGGTTTGTTTCCCTGCGGTGAAGGTGCGGGCTACGCCGGTGGCATCGTGAGCGCGGCGATGGATGGCATGCGCTCGGCCGAAGCGGTTAGTCGCTGATGGGGGAAGACGGAATACTTCAAGACGCAAGAGAAGAAGCGACTTCTTCAAGGGAGCGCGGGCATCTTGCCCGCATCTTCAGAGAGATTTGCCGCTAAGGAGCGCAGAGAACGGCGAGGATAGAGCATTCGTCCGGTCAGATAAGCTTCCACACTTTTGCGTGTTCTTCGTGCATTTCGTTGTTTCCTCCTCGAGGAGTGCAAAAAAATTGGCGGAGCCGTTGTGGTGGCTCCGCCAATAAGATTTCAATCGATGATCGGTCAGATCAGTACTGGTAGTTCAGGTAGAAGTTGAACTGGCCGCCCTTGTCTGCTTCGTCGTCGGGTGAGGAAACCGGGAAGGCGTAGTCGAGTGCGAGTGGCATTGGGCTGATCGGCAGCTTGATGCGCACGCCGATGCCGACATCGGTGTAGAGGTCACCCGGGTTCGGATCCCAGCTGTCGGCATTCACGAAACCGGAATCGGTGAAGACTGCGGCGCGGATCGATTCGATGATCGGAATGGTGTACTCGGCGGTGATGTAGCCGAGCGAGTTGCCACCATAGACTTCGTTGGTGTAGCCAGTGTCGCGCGGGCCGACATCGCGGAATTCGAATCCGCGCAGCGTGCGGCCACCGCCTAGGAACATGCGCTCGAAGATCGGGATCTCATCACCGCCGATGCTGTCGACGAAGGCAACTTCACCATTGAGCGAGAAGATCGAGTCCCACTTCAGGTTCCAGTATTTCTGGCCTTGGAGCGAAAGGTTGATCGTGTCGACATCGCCGCCGAGGCCGGCGTAGGTGAGGCCTGCATCAAACTTGTGACCGTTGCGCGGTTGGATGCTGCTGTCGCGGTTGTCGTAAACATAGTTCACGCCGAGTGCGCTGCGCAGGTAATCGCCGCCGATGTTTTCTTCCGAAAGCTGCGAAAGGTTGCCCCGTCCGCCGTAATCGTTCGCATCGACTTCCGAATCGATGTTCACATTTTCAAGGCGATACTCACCCTTGATCGAGGCCTTGTTGCCGAGCGGCTTGCGGAGGGAAAGAGCGCCACCGGCGTTGGTTTGATCGTAGTAATCACTGAAGTAGGTCGACTGCTTGTAGAACAGCTCGCCGCCCAGTGCGAGTTGTTGGTCGAGGAACCATGGTTCTGTGAGCGAGATGCTCGCTTCCGAGCGTTTCGAACCGAGGCGCAGGTTGGTGGCAAAGCGCTGACCACCGCCGGTGAAGTTCCAGGGGTTGAAGAGGTCGAAGTTCGATTGCTCGAGGGTGAGGAAGCCGACAACGCTGTCGATCGAGCTGAAGCCGAGGCCGACGCCGACCGAGCCTGTGGCTTTCTCTTCGACCAGCACATCGATGTCGCGGTAGCCGCTACCCGCGGGCGAGCCGTTGGCTTGGACTTCGCTGAAGTATTGCAAGCCTTCGAGGCGGGCCTTGGTGGTCTCGAGTTCCACCGAGTTGAACATGTCGCCGGGCTTGAGCGGAATTTCGCGGCGGATGACCTTGTCCTTGGTCTTGGTGTTGCCGGCGATGTTGACGCGGCCAACCTTGAAACGGGAGCCTTCGTCGATGCGGTAGATGATGTTGACGCGGTTGGGGCCAGCATCGCGGATGTCGGGGCTTACGGCGGCATCGGCGTATCCACGAGATCCATAGTAGCTGCGGATCATCTTGATGTCCTCGCGCATTTTCTTGGAGTTGTAGGGGCTTTCGCCGGTGAGGGTGAGCGCGGGCTGCAGTTCCTCGGGCTTGAACACCGTCATTTTTCCAAAGCCGACTCCGGCAACGGTGTATTTCTCACCCTCGTTGATCGGGATGATCAGATCGACGCGGCCGTCCTTGACGGGTTCGCGGCGCATGCCGGGGCTGTTGGCGCGGAGGTAGCCTTTGCTGCGGTAGTAATCGAGCACCGCGTCGAGGTCGGTATCGAGTTGGTCGGGCTCGAAGCGGCCCGACTTCGTGAGCCATGAGAACCAGCCCTTTTCCTTCACCTTCATTTCCTTGCGGAGTTCGGGGTCGGTGAAGGCGTTGTTGCCCTCGAAGCGGATCTTGCGGACCTCGCTCTTGGTGCCTTCGTTGATGATGAAAATCAGATCGGCAAGGCCGCTTTGGTCGGTGGCTTGAATGCGGTGGGAAACCGTGGTGTCGGGATAGCCGTAGCCCTTGTAGTATTTCTCGATGTTGCGGCGAGCTTCGAGGATCTCCGCATCGCTCATCACGCCGGTGCCCTTGAGTTTGGTTTCTTTCGCGAGTTTCTGATCGGAAAAGATCGTGTTGCCGATGAAGCCGATGCCGCCGCGAAGCGGGCGGGTGGTGACTTCGGCGATCAGGTTGAGCGAGTTGCCGCTCGGTTCGGCAAGGAAGCGGACATCGTCGACGAGGCCGGATTCGTAAAGCGCGGTGATATCCTTATCGAGGTTCTCGGCGCGGTAGGGGGTGCCAGCTTTCGAACGCAGTTGGTTGCGCAGCACGTCTTCATTGACAGTTTTTTCGCCGCGGTAGCGAATCGTGACTTTGGAAATTGTTTTGCCTTCTAGATCCTGCGCGACGGCGGGTTGGGCGAACAACATCAAGGCGAGTGAGGCGGTGGCGAGGCGACCGATGCCTTGCGGCGCGATGGGGCGGAGGAAACGAATGGTGCGCATGGAAGTTTGGATGTGTGGACATAAAGCCCATGCGGCGACCGACCCGTCAAGGCGAATAGCGTGACAAGGAATGGGGGATTTTGCGGGATTTTTACCCCTTTCGACCCTCGCTCGGGCTGACACCGCAAATTCCCTCGACGGAACGGTGCAGGAGCTTATTCTGTTAGGGTCAATGCGCTTGGTTCTTGGATCCGCGCGGGACGGGATCAAATTCATGAATGCCATTGAACTTGTGTTGGGTGTGGTCAGCGGGATTGCCTTGAGTGCGACCTGCGGGATGCGGGTTTTCGTGCCGGTGTTTGGGGTAAGCATTGCCGCGTTGACCGGTCACTTGGAATTGGCGGATGGGCTGGCATGGTTGGGTTCGCCTGTGGTGGCGATTTCTGCGGGTGTGGCGATGCTGGCGGAGATCATCGCGTTTTATGTGCCGTGGCTTGATAACGCGCTGGATGGAATTGCCGCGCCCTTGGCGGTGGCGGCTGGGACGATTCTCACCGCGTCGCAGATTCATGATGTGTCGCCGTATTTGCAGTGGGCGCTGGCGATTGTGGCCGGCGGTGGCACGGCGACGATTTTTCAAAGCAAAACCATGGCGTTGCGGGCGGCCTCCACACTTGGAACTGGTGGCGTCGCCAATCCTGTCGTTTCTACTGCCGAGACTGGTCTTGCCGCGACCGGGACGATCCTGACATTGGTGCTCGGCTGGGTCGCTGGCTTGGTGTTTGTGGTGCTTTGCGGGTGGCTCGGATACCGCTTTGTTCGCTGGCTTGGGCGGAAGTTCAAAAGCAAGTCACCCGTCCATTGAATTGCTTGCCCGCGGGGCGGGGCTGGACTACATCCCTCGCGTGCTGACGATCAAAAAGCTCACCAAAACCCTCGGCGGGCGTACGCTGCTGCGCGAGGCCGAGATGTCCATCAATTGGGGTGAACGCGTGGCCCTCGTGGGTCCCAACGGGGCCGGCAAGTCGACGCTTTTCCGCATGATCCTTGAGGAGGATTCTCCCGACGAGGGCATGATCGAGCGCGACGAGTACGCCATCACCGGGTACCTGCCGCAAGAGGCGGGCGAGCCGACCGATGAAACGATCATCGAAATCGCGATGGGCATCACGCCGGAAATGATCGGGATCTTGCGCACGATCCGCGAGCACGAGGCGAAGGGTGATCTTTCGCATCCGGATTTCGCCAAGGCGCAGGATCAGTTCAACCATCTCAACGGCTACCAACTCGAGCCGAAGGCGAAGAAGATCCTTAATGGTCTGGGCTTCAAGCAGGATGATTTCAACAAGCCCGCGCGCGAGTATTCCGGTGGTTGGGTGATGCGTGCGCATCTGGCGCGCTTGCTGGTGATGGAGCCGGACTTGCTGATGCTCGACGAGCCGACCAACCACCTCGACCTCTTGTCGCTGCTGTGGCTGCAGCGTTATTTGCTGAATTATTCCGGCGCGATTTTGATGATTTCGCACGACCGCGATTTCATGGATGCGATCATTGAGTCGGTCATCGAAATCGACCCCGATGCAGCCAAGCTCATTTCCTACACGGGAAATTACTCATCCTATCTTGATCAGCGCGAGAAACGCTACGAGCAACAGGTGCAGGCGTATCGGAATCAGCAGAAGGAGATCGAGCAGCATCAGGAATTCATCGATCGCTTCCGTCAGGTTGGCTCGAAGGCGGCGCAGGTTCAGTCGCGCATCAAGTTTTTGGAAAAGCTCGAGCGCATCGAGAAGCCGCGTGCGCCGCGCAAGCCGTTCAAGTTCACCTTCCCGCAGCCGCCGCGCTCGAACCAGAAGGTCATCGAGCTGAGCAAGGTGGGCCAGGCCTACGGCGAAAAGCGGATTTACAAGGACCTCGATCTTACCATCGAGCGTGGCGACCGCATTGTGCTCGTCGGCCCGAACGGTGCGGGTAAGTCGACCTTGCTCAAGATCCTCGCCGGCATTTTGCCGATCGATGCGGGCAAGCGCGAGCCGGGATACGCGACCAAGCTCGGCTATTATTCGCAGCACCGCATCGAGGCGCTGAATGAAAACAACACCGTGCTTGAGGAAGTGATGGGTGCCTGCCCGACGCTTCGCGAAGAGGACGCACGCTCGATCCTTGGAACATTCCTGTTCCGCCGTGCCGATGTTGAGAAACGCTGTGGCGTGCTCTCCGGTGGTGAAAAGTCCCGCCTCAATCTCGTCAAGTTCCTCGTCGATCCGCCCAACCTTCTTCTGATGGACGAGCCGACGACCCACTTGGACATTCTTTCGATCGATTCCTTGGTCAATGCCTTGAAAGGCTACGAGGGTACGCTGGTCTTTATTTCGCACGATGTGCACTTCATCCGCGCATTGGCAGAGACCACCTTGCACATCAACAATGGCGTCGTGACCAAGTACACCGGCGGTTATGATTATTTCCTCGAGAAATCCGGCCTCAACGATGATCGTGGAGCGGTGACCGCGTAAGGTCGACGAATGTCTTTCATCACGAAGAATACCAAGATGCCCGAAGATTCATCACTGCCCATCGTCCTTGGAACGCGTGGCAGTGAGTTGGCATTGGTGCAGGCGTCGGCGACGGAAGCCTTGTTGCGGGCCGCATTTTCGGATTTGCGTGTTGAGCGTCGGATCATTCGCACGACCGGCGATCGACGCACGGATGTCGCCCTGGCCGAAGTGGCGAAGGTCGAGGGTGTTTTCGACAAGGGCGTGTTCATCAAGGAGCTCGAGCTTGAGTTGGAAAGTGGCGGGATCGACATCGCGGTGCATAGCCTCAAGGACATGCCGACCACGCTGGATGGGAAATTTCAGTTGGCCGCAGTGCTTGAGCGAGCGGCGGTGCGCGATGTGTTGGTAAGCAAGGATGGATCCGACATCGCATCGCTGCCGCAGGGTGCGCGTGTGGGCACGAGCAGCGTGCGGCGGGCGAAACAGGTGGCGTTTTTGCGTCCCGATTTGGAGATTCTTGATCTGCGTGGCAATGTGCCGACGCGACTTGGCAAGTTGGCTGATGGCGATGTGTATGATGCGATCGTGCTCGCCGAGGCGGGCATGCAGAGGCTGGGTTATCTTGAGGCGGAAACTGCGAGCGGTGATGAATCCGAGTCGGTGAAAGACATGCCCGGCTTGCGCGTACGGCGTTTGCCTGAGTCGGAATTTTTCCCCGCAGCGGGGCAGGGGGCGATCGCGCTCGAGATCCGTGCGGGCGATGCGCGAACCTATGAATTTGCCCGCGCCCTCAACCATGAAGCCACTTGGCAACGCATCAGCGCCGAGCGCGAATTCCTGCGTTTGCTCGATGCGGGTTGCCACACGCCAGTCGGTGTGTATTCCTCACTGGTGGATGATGTCCTTCACCTCAAGGCCTTGGTGTTTCCTGAAACTGGCGGCGAGCCAAGATCGGGTGAAGCCAGCGGCAGCGATCCTCTCGAAGTGGCAGAGGCCTTGTTCCAATCATTGAAATGAAAAATTCCGGAATTTGTTATCTCGTGGGCGGGGGTCCGGGTGACCTCGGTTTGGTCACGCTTCGTGCCAAGGAGTGCATCGAAAATGCCGATGTGTTGGTCTACGATGCCCTTAGTAATCCCGAGTTGATCAACTGGACCAAACCCGGCTGCGTGAAGATCCATGTCGGCAAGCGCGCGAAGGATCACACGATGCCGCAGGATCAGATCAACGCGCTCATTGTCGAGCAGACCAAGGCCGGAAAATCGGTGGTGCGGCTCAAGGGTGGGGATCCGATGATTTTTGCCCGCGGTGGCGAAGAGGCGGCCGAGCTTGCTGCGGCAGGTGTGCCGTTTGAAATCGTGCCGGGCATCAGCTCGTCGATTGCCGGTCCTGCTTATGCGGGCATTCCGGTGACGCATCGCGATCACAACACGCAGTTGACGATTTTCACCGGCCATGAGGATCCGACGAAGGGATACAGTTCGATCGATTACGCGCAGTTGGCCAAAGCGCCGGGAACGAAGGTGTTTCTGATGGGGGTGGCGAGGTTGCGTGAAATCACCGGAGCCTTCATTGAGCATGGTGCGGAGGCCCAAACGCCGATCGCGTTGACGCGCTGGGCGACGACCGGTTCGCAGAAGACCATCGTTGGCACGCTTGCGACCATCGCCGACATTGCCGAGGCGGAAAACTTCTCCTCACCGGCGGTGGCCGTGATCGGCGATGTCGTCAAGGAGCGCGAAAAGATCAACTGGTTTGAAAAGCGTCCTTTGTTTGGCAAGCGCATCGTCGTGACGCGTACCCGCGAGCAGGCCGGCGAGCTGAGCAAGGCCTTGCGTGATCTCGGGGCCGATGTCATCGAGCTGCCGACGATCCGCATCGAGTTGCCCGAAGACCGCCAGGGATTTGCCGAGATGGTGACCCATGCGCATGAGTACGACTGGTTGGTTTTCACCAGCCCGAATGGCGTGGAAAAATTCTTCGATGCATTTTTTGCGACCTACGATGATGCTCGTAGTTTGGGCAATCCGCGGATTGCGGCGATTGGTGCCGGAACCGCGGCAAAGATTCGCGAGTATCGCTTTGCGGTCGATCTCATTCCCGAGCGCTTTGTTGCCGAGGGCTTGATCGATGCCTTCAAAAAAGAGTCCGTCGAGAATCTCACCATGCTGTGGGTCAAGGCCGCCGAGTCGCGTGAAGTCGTGGGCGAGGGACTGACCGCTTTGGGCGCGATTGTTGACGAATGCATTGCCTATCGCACCGTGCCCGAGACCGAGGATCCGACCGGAGCCAAGGCCAAGCTCGCGGATGAGGGGGCGGATCTGATCACTTTCACCTCCGGCTCGACCGTGGATCATTTCTTCGCGCTTGGTCTCGATTGGCCCGAGGGCTGTGTCGCGGGCAGCATCGGTCCGGTGACCAGCTCGACCTTGCGTAAGCATGGCATGCCGCCGGCATTCGAAGCCAACCCGCATGATATCCCCGGCCTGGTGAATGCGATCCTGAAACATTTTGGGCGCAAGTGAGCGGCGCCCGAAAAAATTTACTCTCATGAAAATCCACACCCTGCAGCAAGAGCAACGCCTACCGATCAGCCTCGAAGCCGCATGGGATTTTTTCTCATCGCCTGCGAACCTGAATGCCATCACGCCGCCGGAGCTCGGATTTGAAATCACCAGCGAAGCGGAACAACGGATGTATGAGGGTCAGATCATCACCTATCGCATCGGCATCGCGCCGGGCGTGAAGCTCAACTGGGTGACCGAGATCAAGTGTGTCGAGCATGGCCGTGCGTTCATCGATGAGCAGCGCTTTGGTCCTTACAAGTTTTGGCATCACCGGCATGAGTTCGAGGCGATTCCCGGTGGTGTGCTGATGCGCGACAAGGTCCACTACGGCTTGCCGTTCGGGCCATTCGGAGTGATTGGCCATTTGCTTTTCGTGAAGCCCAAGCTGAAGAGAATTTTCACCTTCAGGCGCGGCATGCTGGAGCAGCGCTTTGGCGTGCTTTGAGAAAGCTCAGCGGCTGAGGTCTTCCTGATAGAGCAGCTTGAAACCACTTTGGTGAAGGATGGCGATGGCGAACTCGTAGTCCTCGACATGCATCGCGAGCATCGAGTGGCCTTTGGGTCCGGGCATGAGTGCGTAGGCGAAGTCGATGTTCGTTTCGGCGATCATCAGCGTGTCGAGGCATTGCAGTAGGCCGGGGCCGGATTCGCGCATGGCGATCACGACCAGTTCGCAACTGGTGTGCGGGATGCCTTTCTCCATGAACAACTGCTCGGTCGTGTCGGGATCCGAAACCACAAGGCGGGCGACGGTGGCATCGCGCGAGTCCTGGACGCTGAGACCGATGACTTCGATGGCCGAGGCGCGGAGCAATTTCACCAAGGCCGCGAGCGCGCCGGCACGGTTGGGCAGCATGACCGAGAACTGCCGGACGGGTGCGCCGTGATCAATGAGTGTTTCTGCTTCCATGATGGGCAAGATGCTCCTAGCGCCATGGGTATCAGCTTTCAAAGCGGTTTTCAATGCCCAATCCACAGGGGTGCGTGGTGGGTATTTGGGTGGATCGCTGCTGGCGCGACTGGGGAATGTGCGCTAGGCATGAGGCATGGAAAATCCGCAGCGTTATTCGTGTGCCGTCGTGACCGGGGCTTCATCGGGCTTGGGTGAGGAGTTTGCCTTGCAGTTCGCACCGCGCGTGGGGCGTTTGGTGTTGGTAGCGCGGCGCGGTGAGATGCTGGAGGATCTGGCGCAACGGATCGGGCAGAAATTTTCCTGCGAGGTCATAGTGCTGGTGGCGAACCTTGCATGTGGGGATCAGCGTGCGGCGTTGATCGCGGATTTAAAGGAAAAGGCCTTGGCGCCTGATCTGTTGATCAATAACGCAGGGCTCGGGGATTACGGTGAATTTCACACGGCCGATTGGGAAAAGTTGCAAGCGATGCTACGGGTGAACATCGAGGCCTTGGTGCATCTCACGCATGCCTTGGTGCCGGGGATGATCGGGCGTGAGCGCGCGGCGGTGATCAATGTGAGTTCGCTTGCGAGCATTTTGCCGATCCCGGATTTTGCGGTGTATGCGGCGACCAAGGCTTGCGTGACGAGTTTTTCGGAAGCGCTGCGCATTGAGCTCAAGGAGCATGGCATCGAGGTGCTCGCGCTTTGTCCGGGGCCGGTGCATACCGGGTTTGGAGAGGTTGCGAGGAGAGGGGGGAATGAGAAAGGCATGCCCTCGCGCGAGTTGTTTTATGTCGCCAAGGAGCGGGTCGTGGCCGAGGCCTTTGAGGCGTTGGAAAAACGGCGCGCGCGGGTCTTTCCAGGATTGCGTACGACCATTGCGGCGCAGGTGTTTTCGCTGATGCCGATGGGCCTGATGCGCTGGTGCATGTCGCGCCGGCCGAGGCGCTCGTGAGATGGGTCACTTCACACCGATGGCGAGCAGTGTTTGGAAATGCGGTGGTGCGGTTTCGCGGTCGGCGACGATGGTTTCGATTTGATCGAAGCCCGCGCGTTCGAGCATGCGGGCGAGGGTGCCTTCGGGAAACCCGAGCCAGCGGTCGCCGTAGAGTTCGCGCGCTTCTTCGAACTGGTGCTGCACGAGGTCGAGCACGATCAGGCGCCCGCCGGCTTTGAGCATGCGATAGGCGGCGTCGATGGCGCGTTGCGGGTGCTCTGCGTGATGCAGCGCTTGACTTAAAATTGCGAGGTCGACCGAGCGTTCGCGGATCGGAGGCTCTTCGAGATCGCCGAGGCGGTATTCGAGATTCGAGAGTCCGTTCTCGATGGCGAGCTTTTGACCGTACTCGACCATCTTGGGCGAGAGGTCGACCGCGATGACTTTTTCGGCCCGCTGTGCGAGCAGTTGTGAGAGTGTGCCTTCGCCAGCACCGAGGTCGGCGACAGTTTTGTAATTGAGCACTTTGATGAGCGCCTCGGCGAGAGCCTTCCATGAGCGACCGGGGACATAGTCCTTGCCGAAGCGGCCGGCGAGTTCGTCGAAGTAGGCGCGCGCGCTGTCCTTGCGTTTGCGGAGCAGGTGGCGCAATGCGGCTTTGTCCTGTGCAACCTCGGCAACCTCTTCGGCGGCAAGTCGCGCGAATTCCATCAGGTTGCGGTCGGCCGAGCAGGAATACATGTTGTGCTTGCCGCTGCGCTCGTCGCTCACTAGGCCGGCAGTCTTGAGCTGAGAAAGCTGCGTCGAAATCCGGCTCTGGCCCATGCCGAGGATCTCTTGGAGGTCTGCCACCGAAAGGGCTTCGGCGTCGACCAGCATCAGAATCCGCAGACGCGTGGGGTCGGCCAACAATTTCAGGGATTTCAGCATTGACTTCATCTGGGCTCGTTTGTATCAACGCATCACGATTTGACGATACGAAAATAAACAATCCCTATGAGCACCTACATTTTTTCCTCCGAATCCGTTGGCGAAGGTCATCCAGACAAAGTTTGTGACACGATTTCCGACGCCATTCTTGACGCCTGCCTCAGCGTGGATCCCAAGAGCCGCGTGGCTTGCGAAACCTTTGTGAAGAGCAACATGGTTGTGGTCGGTGGTGAGATCACCATTCCGAAGATTGGCAAAAAGCCTGTTGGCTCGGTCATCAACCTTGAGAAGGTCATACGCGACGCGGTCGCCGGCATCGGCTATACCAACAACGACGATGTCTTCCACGCCGACACGCTGTTCATCAACAACTACCTCACCACCCAATCCGACGACATCGCGCAGGGTGTGGATGCCAAGAAAGCACACGGCAAAAAGACTGCCGAGCAAGGCGCGGGCGACCAAGGCATCATGTTTGGTTACGCTTGCGATGAAACGCCCGAGCTCATGCCTGCGCCGATCATGTACGCTCATCGCCTCGGCCGCGAGCTCACGCGCATCCGCAAGACCGGCAAGGTCAAGTGGCTGCGTCCTGATGCCAAGTCGCAGGTGTCGGTCGAGTATGTCGATGGTCGCCCGACCCGCATCGTCAATGTCGTGATTTCCACTCAGCATACGGCTGATGTGAAGCACGCTGAGATCGAAAAATTCTGCATCGAGCAGGTCATCAAAAAGGTGCTGCCGAAAAACATGCTTACCAAACAGACCGAGTATCTCATCAACCCCACCGGCAACTTCGTCATCGGTGGTCCACAAGGGGACTCCGGTCTCACCGGCCGCAAGATCATCGTCGACACCTACGGCGGCATGGGTCGTCACGGCGGTGGCGCGTTTTCCGGCAAGGACCCGTCGAAGGTCGACCGCTCGGCAGCCTACATGGGCCGCTGGGTTGCGAAAAACATCGTGGCCGCAGGGCTTGCCCGCAAGTGCGAGGTGCAATTTGCCTACGCCATCGGTCATCCGCTTCCCGTCAGCGTGCATGTCGACACCTTCGGCACCGGCACCGTTGCCGACAAAAAGATCCTCGCGGCCATCCTCAAGGTCTTCTCCTTCAAGCCCGCCGACATCGTCAAGCAGCTCAAGCTCCTCCGTCCGATCTATTCCAAGTCGACCAACTACGGTCACTTCGGCAAGGACGACAAGGATCTCACTTGGGAGCGCACGGATAAGGTTGCGGAGCTTAAGAAGGCGGTCAAGTGAGGTTCAAGTTTCAAGTGTTCAGTTTCAAGAAAGACGAAGATGGCCTATCAGTCCTTTGAAGATCTTGAAGTCTGGAAGCGCTCTTGCCGTCAGGCAGTTGAGGCTTATCGCACACTTGAATCATGTTCCAAATATTCGCTTAGGGATCAAATGGAGCGCTCGGCATTGTCCGTGCCATCCAATATTGCCGAAGGTCAGGAAAGAGACTCGGATGGCGATTTTGTGCGCTTTTTGAGAATCGCCAAAGGCTCCAATGGCGAATTTAGAACACAAACCTATGTCGCCGCGGAACTTGGCCTTTTGGAGAAGGAAAAGTCCTGCGAGATGATCGCCGAGTCCAAAGAAATATCCGCCATGCTGCAGGGCCTGATTCGATCGATTCAAGCCCGCCGCTGAAAGGTAAAACATCCACCATTCTTGAAACTGAAAACTAAACACTTGAAACTAAAAATATGAGCTTCAACGATTACAAAGTACGCGACATCGGTCTTGCCGATTTCGGACGCAAGGAGATTGAGATTGCCGAGCATGAGATGCCGGGCCTGATGGCGACGCGCGAGAAGTACGGCAAGGAAAAGCCGCTTCAGGGTGTGCGCATCATGGGTTCGCTGCACATGACGATTCAGACGGCGGTTCTCATTGAAACGCTGGTCGATCTCGGTGCCGAAGTGCGCTGGGTTTCCTGCAACATTTTCTCGACCCAGGATCATGCGGCGGCGGCGATCGCTGCGGCGGGCATTCCGGTGTTTGCATGGAAGGGTGAGACTCTTGAAGAATATTGGTGGTGCACCTGGCAGGCATTGGTGAACCCGCAAGGCCTTGGCCCGGAGTTGATCGTCGACGACGGTGGCGATGCGACCCTGCTCATTCACAAGGGCTATGAGATGGAGAATGGATCCGATTGGATCAGCACTCCTTCGGGTAGCCAGGAAGAGCAGGTGATTAAGGATCTGCTCAAGGACATCAAGGGCAAGCAGCCCGGCATTTTCCACAAGATCGTTGCCGACTGGAAGGGTGTTTCCGAAGAGACCACCACCGGTGTGCATCGCCTTTATCAAATGGCCAACGCCGGCACGCTGCTGGTACCGGCGATCAATGTGAATGACTCGGTGACCAAGTCGAAGTTCGACAACCTCTACGGTTGCCGTGAGTCGCTGGTCGACGGCATCAAGCGTGCGACCGATGTGATGATTTCCGGCAAGGTCGGTGTCGTATGCGGTTACGGCGATGTCGGCAAGGGTTGTGCGCAGGCACTCCGCGGCCAAGGCGCACAAGTGGTGGTCACCGAGGTCGACCCGATTTGTGCCCTGCAGGCTGCGATGGAAGGATTCCGCGTTCTCACGCTTGAGGACACGCTGGGTTGGGGCGACATCTATGTGACCACGACCGGCAACAAAGACATCATTCGCCTTGAGCACATGGAGAAGATGAAGGATCAGGCCATCGTTTGTAACATTGGCCACTTCGATAACGAGATCCAGATCGATCGCTTGAATGAAGCCAAGGGCGTCGTGCGCACCAACATCAAGCCACAGGTCGACAAGTACACCTTCCCGACCGGCAACAGCCTTTACATGCTGGCCGAAGGGCGTTTGGTGAACCTTGGTTGCGCGACCGGACATCCGAGCTTTGTGATGTCGAACAGCTTCACCAACCAGACCCTTGCTCAGATCGACCTTTGGAAAAACAAGGACAAGTACAAGGCTGGCCAAGTCATGGTTTTGCCGAAGCACCTCGACGAAGAAGTCGCCCGACTGCACCTCGCCAAGATTGGCGCCAAGCTTACTCAGCTCACCAAGGATCAAGCCGACTACATCGGCGTGCCGGTGACCGGTCCGTTCAAGACAGATCACTATCGCTATTGATCCGTAGCGGCGATCACCGGTTGCCGTTCTTCATAAAAAACAACGGCAATCCCATATCACCGGTCGCTGTTCTTCCCTTAAACAATCCCCCAAACTCCCGAATGGTTCGCCGTTCGGGAGTTTTTTTGGGAAAATGCTTGAGTGTTTCAGGAGAAGGGATATATTGTCTCTTATGAAAAAGAAGGGCATCAAATACAGCGAAATTGAGGAGGAAATCGTCCCGATGGTCAGGGAAACAGAGGCGCCTTATCTGATTGAGCGGGTGCGCCATGGCTTGGCGATGGGAGAGTTTCATGCCTTGCAGGAGCAGCTTGGTGTGAGTGAGGAGCGGCTTGCTGCGTTGCTGGGCATGTCTCGAGCGACATTGCATCGCCGCAAGAAGGGTGGTCACATGGATCGCGCCGAGTCGGATCGTCTGGTGCGTTATGCGCGTTTGTTTGCGCGTGCGAGCGAGGCCCTTGGCGGTCATGCCAACGCGCGTTCGTGGTTGGTCGAGCCGGCGAGGGCCTTTCATGGTGAGTGTCCGCTCGACTATGCCGATACCGAGATTGGCGCGCGCGAGGTCGAGGCCTTGCTGGGGCGCTTGGAACACGGTGTTTTTTCCTGAGATCGTGGCTACCTATTATCGCATCGTGCAGAGCGAGTGGGCACGCAACGCCATGAACGGCGAAGGTGCGTGGCTCCATGGCGGGCGATGGAATCCGCCGGGCTTGCACGCGGTGTATTTGGCTGAGTCCAGAGCACTGGCCGCGTTGGAAATCATCGTGCATGCGCCACGCGAAGTGTGGTCGCTCGAGTGGCGGATCGTAGAGGTCGAGGTGCCGGATGAGCTTATCCAAACGGTCTCACGCGCTGATCTTCCAGCCGGATGGCAGGCTTTGCCATCGTCGCTGACCGCACGAAATTTTGGTGCGGCGTGGCTGCGTGGGCGAAGGGCTTTGGCGCTGAAACTGCCGAGCGTGATCATTCCCGAAGAGCATTCGTTGATGCTCAATCCGCGACATGTGGATGTCGTGAAGTTGCGTGTGTCCAAGCCAAAGGAATTTCGCTTGGACTCGAGGTTTTAGGTCTTCGCTGAGCAGGGGGCATATTCCTACTGATTGGTGCAATATTGGGAAATGGTTGAGCTGGATGGTGTTTTCTACCCATCGGGTGTTGAATTTTGGCCGTATTTTCTCATTTTTTCTCTGTCTTTGATCAAGCTCAGGTCTCGGGAATAATTTTCCATTAAAATAACATTGACCATACTACACTAGATTGTATGAAATAAGCCCGTGCGCAGGCCGAGGGGCTCATTGACACAATTTTCAATACAACAAGACATGAAAACATCCGACGAATACATCAGCGCCGGCGAGTTGGCGGCGCAATTTGGGTGGACGCCACGTTTTTTGGACGGGCTTGTCCGTGGGGAAAAAATTCCGGGTAAACAATTCGATCAAGAATGGCGGTTTTCGCGCAATGAGTTGATCGCGTGGTTGGAGCAAAAAATCAGGACTCTTGATCACACGCGAGTAGTCGAGCTTGAGAACAGGATCAGCCCTGCACTGCGTGAGCCGGACGAACATGAACCGGTGACCTTGCAGCTATCGAAGTCGGGCATTCGCTTTGATGTTGAGGTTGCCGACAAAGAGGAACTGCTGAAGAAGCTTGTCGATTTTGCCTTTGAAACTGGAGCCACCGATAAGCCTGCTGCCTTGTTGGAGGCGCTTATTGAGCGCGAGGCCTTGTGCAGCACCGCGATGTCGGGTGGGGTTGCCATCTGCCATCCGCGTCAACGCCATGCGGGGCTTGTAAAAAAGCCGTTTGTGCGTCTAATCAGAACTACATCTAACATTCCCTTTGGTGCGGAAGATCAGCAAGCAACAAGGCTATTTTTTCTGTTGGTTGAAACCGATGATGCCGGGCATCTAAAAAGTTTGGCGCGTCTTGCACGCATCATCGATGAGTCCACGAGGCTTGCCTTGCATCATGCCAAGTCGCCTCTCGAAGCCTATAAGATTATTGAGGCTCGCGAGGTGGCAATAGACCGTAAAAAAAGGGCCATTTCATGATTTTCCTGCAAACATAAACATTCGTTTCGAAAACAAACCACATACAAGACCATGTCCTACAACCAAAACATCATCGATGCCATCGGGCGCACTCCGTTGGTCAGGCTAAACCGTATCAGCCGGGACTTGCCGGCCACCATCGCTCTCAAGGGTGAGTTTAAAAATCCTCTTGGCAGTGTGAAGGATCGCATTGGCAGTGCGATGATTGCCGATGCGGAGCGCAAAGGCATTCTGAATGAAGGAAGCACGATCATTGAGCCGACCTCGGGCAATACCGGCATTGCCTTGGCCTTTGTTGCCGCGGCGAAAGGTTACAAGTTGATTCTGGCCATGCCCGACCATGAGTCTTGAGCGTCGCACATTGCTGGCACTCTTGGGTGCGGAGCTAGTATTGACGCCGGGTGCTGAAGGCATGAAGGGTGCGATTGCCAAGGCTGAAGAGTTGGCGGCATCGACGCCGGGGGCGTGGATTCCGCAGCAGTTTCGCAACCCGGCCAACCCGGAAATCCATCGCAAAACCACCGCTGAGGAAATCTGGGAAGACACGGAGGGAAAGGTGGATGTTTTTGTTTCGGCAGTTGGCACTGGAGGTACCATCACAGGTGTGGCGTCGGTCATTAAGACCCGCAAAGATGGCTTTCGTGCCATTGCGGTTGAGCCTTCGGCATCACCGGTGATCAGCCAGACCTTGAGAGGTGAGCCGGTGGTGCCGGGTCCGCACAAAATTCAGGGCACCGGTGCCGGGTTTGTTCCGGGCAATCTGGATCTGAATTTGATCGATGAGGTTCTAACAGTGAGCAACGAGGATGCCATCGCCACCGCGCAGCGCCTTGCGCGAGAGGAGGGGCTGTTGGTTGGGATATCCACGGGAGCGAATGTATGGGCGTCCCTGCAGGTGGCGGCGCGTCCCGAAAATGCTGGTAAGCTCATCGTCACGGTCGGTTGCAGTACGGGTGAGAGATACCTGAGCACGGCACTTGGCGATGAGGCACGCAAGGCGGTGGGCGCGTAGAACTTGTGCGTGATTTTATGAATGCCTTGCTTGATGAACAGGGGTTGCTGAGCGCGATCCGTGCACGCCGAAGCGGTGCTACCTTGTTTGCTTCGGCGCGTGAACTTGAAAAAAGGGTTTGCCCCGTAGTGAAAGATCAGGGCAAGGCAATGAAGGTTGGAATTTTTGCCGGTGTTCATGGTGACGAACCCTCAGGAGTCAAGGCCGCCCACATGCTTCATCGCTGGGCTCTCACATTGCCCAAAGAGCTGTCTGGATATGAAATACACCTTTTTCCATGCTGCAATCCGAGCGGACTCAATGACGGGACGCGCCACACCGGCATGGGCTACGACATCAACCGTGAATTCTGGTGTGGGTCGGATCTTCCCGAAGTGCGCTACCTTGAAAGTGAATTGCGGAGTGAGCGTTACGATGTGATCGTTTCGCTTCATGAAGATGACACCTCAGATGGCTTGTACGGATTTGTAAGCGGCAGTCTCCTGAGTGAACAAGTGCTGAAGCCCGCCTTGATTGCGGCGTCACGCTACCTGCCGCTTAACCTTGATGAGCGGATCGACGGGTTTTCTGCCTCGGGTGGCGTGATCATTGAAGGCTATCCCGGTGTTCTTTCCGCGCCGCCCGAGCAGCGTCCACGTGCGCTGGAAATCGTTTTTGAGACTCCGGGCCGTGCCTCGGTGAAACTACAAGCGGTTGCCGCCGCAGTCGCAGTCAAGACCATGCTGGTCGAGTACCGAAAATTCCTCGCATACGCCGACAACCTATGAATCATTTTTTGCTATTGCTCGTGCTGACCTGCCTGATGACGGGAGTGATCTCGTTTCTTTGCTCGTTGGCGGAGGCGGTGCTGCTCAGCCTGAATCCTTTGTCGTTGCAGGTGGAGAGTTCGAGGGGTGTGAAGCATGCCAAGCAGTGGCTCGCACTGAGGCAAAAAATAGAGCGACCAGTTTCCGCAATTCTTGTTTGCAACACTATCGCGAGCACCGGTCTTTCCGCGCTGGCGGGCGCCTTGTTTATTGATCTTTATGGCAGTCAATGGCTGTGGCTTTTCACCTTGCTCATTACTTTGCTGGTGATATTTGGTGGTGAATTGGCGCCCAAAATGATTGGCGTGCATCATGCGGATAAAATCGCACCGCGCATTCTTGGGGTCATTCACATCCTGATGTTTGTTACTCGTCCGCTGGTGGTCGTCATGGAATGGTTCTGCCAGTTCTTCAAAAGCGATAAGGGAACCAATCCAAAGCAGGAACGCATTCTCGACATCGTGACCCTTGTCGAGGCCGCTCGTGCGGAACAGGTGATTCACAGTCGCGAGGAAATCATCATTATTCACGCGGCAACGCTGTCCGCGCGGAGGATTCGCACCGCAATGGTGCCGACCGAAGCGGTGCGCGTGTTCAGCCTTGGGAGGTCATTGGCGGAGAATGTTTCGGACTTGGGGCCGAAGCTTCATCGCAGCTATCCGGTGAGCAGCGATGGTACCTTCAAAAACATCGTTGGCTATGTGCGTATTCGCGAGTTGTTTGCTGACAATCTACTCAATGCCGATAGTGCCGATTGGAGAAAGCTGGTGCGGCCGGTCTTGAGCATCGACGGGCGCAAATCCCTCACGCAGTTGCTGGCACTTTTTCTTGAGCAAAAAGAGGTTGCGGCACTTGTTGATCATGAAGACGGCCGACTCACCGGTTGGATCACTATGGACGATGTGATGAAGGTGCTGATGGGTGAGCGGATTTGACGGATGGGGCGATTGCCGAATGGGCAACTGGAAAAACAGAACCAAAAACTAAAAATCGTCCCATTCCCCATACTTTGGTGTAGACCCCCAAACTTTGGTGTAGACCCACATCCCGTGATCACTTTGAACATAAGTGATTTAATCTAAGAGAAGTGGAGCGTAGCGGATTCGAACCGCTGACCCCTTGCATGCCATGCAAGTGCTCTACCAACTGAGCTAACGCCCCTTTGCGGGTGGACGGGAGGTTTAAGGTTGGGGCGGCGTGCGGGCAAGAGGATTTTCGGAAATTTTTTGCTGTGGCGATGGCTGTTGGCGGTGGGATCCGGTTTGGCGCTTGATTGGTGGTCGGTCGCGAGCGCATCGTGAGCGGGCGAGATGAAGGAGGCCTTGGAAGAGCTCGAGTTGTGGGGGGCGGATGTCATTTTTGGCAGGGCCCGCGGCCTGCGTGCATTTATCGCGCGAATGGTTTTGCGGGTGTTTTCATGGATCTTCCGGGTTCTGGTGCAGCTGCGTTTGTGGCGTTACCGCAGCGGTTGGAAAAGGCAGGGCTATCTCGGATGCAAGGTTGTGGCGATTTGCAACATCACGCTGGGGGGCACGGGCAAGACGACGGTGGACGAGTTGCTGGCGAGGTCATTGCGCGAGCGCGGCCGCAAGGTTGCGATCTTGTCGCGTGGTTATAAGAGTCAGCGCCTTGATCGTCCGCAGCGCTGGCAGAACTCCAAGGGTGGGCATGTGCCATTCGATCAGATGCCGAAGGTGGTATCGACTGGGACCTCCTTGCTGTTGGATTCCAAATACGCCGGCGACGAGCCTTTCATGCTTGCGCGCAATCTCGATGGCGTCGCGGTGTTGGTCGACCGCAACCGCGTGAAGAGCGGCCGATTTGCGATCGACCATTTGGGAGCAGATCTCTTGTTGCTCGACGATGGCATGCAGTATCTTGATCTCGCGCATGGCTTGGATGTGGTGCTGGTCGATTCGAGCGCGCCCTTTGGCACGGGTGCGATGTTGCCGCGCGGAACGCTGCGCGAGCCGCCGCGCAACCTTGAGCGCGCGGGATTCATTTTGCTGACCAAATGCGATGGCAGTTCGAACGAAAAACTCATCGCCGAGATCCGGCGTTGGAATCGCACGGCGGAGATCATCGAATGCGCGCACGGGCCGATCCACTTGGAAAATGTTTTCACGCGGGAGCGTCAGCCCCTCGAATTTTTGCAGGACAAATGGGTGGGTGCGATCAGCGCGATCGCGGTGCCCGAGGCGTTTGAGAAATCCTTGGGGAAATTGGGCGCGCGGGTGGAGATCAGGCGGCGTTTTTCGGATCACCACCGCTTCACGCGCAAGGATGTCGAGCGTTTCATGCAGCGCTGTGTCGAGCGCGACATGGAGATGATCGTGACGACCGAGAAAGATGCCGTGCGATTCCCGCGGCCGGGGTCGATCGATGTGCCGGTGTACTTTTTGCGCATCGAGGTCGAGATTTTGAAAGGTCAGGCCGCATGGGATGATCTCATCGAGCGACTGTGCCATCCACAGCCGGCGATGGAGCCGGTGCTACGCCATCGTGAGGCGTTTGCGAAATGATCTGACTCAGCAGCCGAGCTTCGCTTCGAGGTGCTGCGACCAGAGCGTGGTGACAATTTTTTCCTGAGCGCTTTCCATGCGCTCGCGTTCGTTGGCTTCGGCGTCTTCGTGACCGGCCAGGTGGAGAAGGCCATGCACCAAGTAGCGGAGAATTTCGCGGGCGAGTGGCTCGCCGTATTCCTCGGCTTGGCGAAGCGCGACTTCGGCACCGATCACGATTTCACCGTGATGAAAGGCGATCACATCGGTCGGTCCTTCAATCTTCATGAAATCGCGATGAACTTGATCGCTTGTGGTATCATCGACGAGCGCCACTTCGAGAGTGGCGAGGTGGGAAAGCGGTGAGTCTTCTTCTGGCGCGTGTTCCAATGCCAACTGCGCGGCTTGGTGCGCGATGTCCTCAAGCGCGGTGAGCCAGTGCTCCGGGATTTCGGCAGCCTCCTGGTGGTTTCCGATGATTACCTCGAGTGTCATGAAAGTGAGTCGCGCGTGCGTGGTGTTTTGCGGCGTCGGGGTTCAGGCACCGTCCGTGAATTGCGCGCGCTTTCGCGATCCGGCTCCGCGCGGTTGGCAGCGGCCGATGGGGTATCATCGGCTTTCGGATAATCGATGCGGCTGTGAAGCATGCTGCGGAGGGTCGATGCGAAACTTTCCTTGATTGCGACAATCTCTTTGAAAGTGAGTGGGCATTGGTCGAGTTGTCTGTCGTCGATTTTTGCGCGGACGATGTCGTCGATCAATGTGCGGATGCGTGCTGGGGTGGGTTTGACGAGGGTTCGTGAGGCACTTTCGACTGAGTCGGCGATGCAGATGATGCCGCTCTCGCGGGTGGTGGGTCGATCGCCGGGGTAGCGGAAATTCTTTTCGTCGACCGTGATGAGGTCCTCGGGATTTTCGATTTTGCGGTCGACCTTTTCGAGCTCGAGTTTCTTTTGGTTGCGCGCTTTGTGGTAGAAGAAACTCACGATCGATCCTGCGTGGTGTTCCTTGATCACATCGATGATGCGCGGGTTGAGCTTTTGTTTGACGGCCATGTCGACGCCGTCCTTCACATGAGCGATGATGATGAGCGAGCTCATCGTTGGTGTGAGCGAGTCGTGCGGGTTTTCGGTGCCCTCGTGTTGGTTTTCGATGAAGTAGGAAGGTTTCGCGAGTTTGCCGACATCGTGGAAATACGAGCAGACGCGGCTGAGCGGGGCGTTGGCGCCGATTTTTTCTGCGGCTGCTTCGGCGAGTGCGGCGACCACGAGGCTGTGGTGAAAAGTGCCGGGCGCCTCGAGCTGCATTTGGCGGAGCAGCTTGTGGTTCAGGTCACTGAGTTCCAGCCAGCTGATGTCGGTGGTCAGTGCGAAGAGGCTTTCGAGCAAGGGAAGCAGGCCATTGATCAGCATCGCGGTGAAGAGGGCGGTGCCGATGGCAGTTGCAATGCCGATGCCGAGGATTTGGGCGTGGCCTATTGGGTCCGGCCCAAAGCAAGAGGCGATGTCGAGGCGCCCGAGCAAGAGGCCGAGGCCGAGGGTGACCGCTCCGACATTCAGGCCGATTTGCATCAGCTGCGCGCGTTTGCGCACCCGGTTGGCGAGCAGCACGCTGGTGATGCCGGCGACCAGGCTGAGGATCATGTAGGCGAGCGCTTCGCTTTGGGGGGCGAAAAGGCAACCGATGAGTGTGACAAAAACCGCGGAGAAGGCCCCGACCGAGCGGCCGAGCAAAATGCCGTGCAGCATCGGGGCGAGGGCGAAGGGTATCGCGAAAAGGTGGAGTTCGCGGGGGATCAGGCCCGAAGAGGCGAGGCCCATGACCAGACGCACGACCAGAAGGTGGCAGATGAGGCCGCCGAAAACGAGAAGCACCCGGCTGTTGCGATTGCAGGTGTTTTGCAGGCTCACTTGGAACATTACCACTGCGGCGAAGGCGATGACCGCGCCATAGAGCGCGCCCATGCCCGGGGTGTTGGCGAAGGCCGACGCGGGAGCCGCGTTGTAGACCATCACGGCGGAGATCAAGGCAAAGGACACAAACAGCGACCAGCGGATCCAGAAGCTTTGCTGGAGAATTTGCAGGAGAGGGTTTCCCGTATGAATCCGTCTTTTTCTGCCGGACGAAAGGCCTTGTTGGGCCAATCGCCAGCGTTTGATGGCATCCAGGTATCGCACTGCGGTGAAACGGTCGGTTGTCTCGCGCGGGCACCCGTGGCGGGTGGGCGGGGGGAGAGCTTAGGGCCGATGGGCGGGTCTTGGCAAGAACGCAAAAAAGCCCTCCTGAAAATCGCAATCGATTGATTTTCAATCATTTAAATATCCGGCCAAGGCCTCACGCAGACTGCTGCGGGCCCGGAAGAGCTGGCTTTTGACGGCCGAGACCGAGAGATCGAGCACCTCGGCGATTTCTTCGTAGGAGAGGTTTTCGTAGCGGCGGAGGATCACGGCGAGGCGTTGGGTTTCGGGAAGGGAGGCGATGGCTTGGTCGACCGCGACGCGGAGTTCGGCTTCGAGCAGGGTGGCATCGGGCTGGCGATGCGGATCGTCTCCGGGTTCGTGATGACTGCCGGATGGATCGCCGGTGTCGAGGGGGATTTCCTTTTTGCGGCTGCGGCGGCGGGTCTCGTTGAAGACCAGGTTGCGGGTGATGGTGAAAAGGTAGGTCGTAAATTTGGCATCGGGCCGATAGCTTTTGGCGTGTTGCCAGATGCGAAGAAAAACCTGCTGGGCGATGTCCTCCGCGTCGCTCGGGCTGCCGAGCATCTTGGCGACCGTGCCGACCACCGCGTCTTGGTGCCGCTCGAGCAGCGTGCGAAATGCGGTCTCATCCCCGCCAGCAATCTGTTTCATCAGCGCGAAGTCCTGCGACCCGTCGTCATCGGGCTGGTTCATCGCGTTTGGCTCCATGGGTGGGGTGATTGAATGCGGCTTTCAGAATGCCGCCTTGGCTTAGGGATTCAACCTCATTCGGGCGCTGAAGTTGCGCAAGTGCGGTGAAATGATTCGGATTTGTGCAGGCTGGATGATTTTTCCGAAACCGCTCTTGTCCGAATGAGCCCCGCTGTTGTACCTTTGCCCAACCTCATATCAGCGTGCTCAAAAATTCATCCGCCGGCCATGTTTTAGGCATTCTTCCAGCGCGTTGGGGATCCACCCGGTTCCCTGGCAAGCCGCTCCATCTCATCGCCGGCAAGCCACTGATCCAGCATGTTTGGGAGCGTTGCTGCCAATGTGAGCGTCTTGATGCGGTCTTGGTCGCCACCGATGACGCGCGGATTTTTGATGCCGTGCATGCCTTCGGTGGCAAGGCGGTGATGACTTCGCCGGATCACCCGACCGGTACCGACCGCATCGCGGAGGCGGTCAAAGCCGTGCCGCAGGCGAGCCACATCATCAACATCCAGGGCGACGAACCGATGATCGACCCCGGTCTCATCGATGAGTTGGCGCAGACGATGCTCGCGGATCCGACCCTCGACATGGCCACAGCGGCCAATCCGCTTGATGCGGCCGATCCGGCGGTGGCCGATCCGAATGTGGTGAAAGTCGTGACCGCGCTCGATGGTCGCGCGCTTTATTTTTCGCGGTCGCCGCTGCCGTATTTTCGCAACGCGGTGCCGGGGCTTGCGGTGCTTCGTCACAAGGGTATCTACGCTTACAGCCGGTCCTTTCTCGAGCGCTTTGTCACATGGCCGCCATCGCCGCTTGAACAGGCCGAGTCTCTCGAGCAACTTCGCGCTTTGGAAAACGGCGCATCGATCAAGGTGCTTCACACCAGTGATACCTCTCCCGGCGTGGACACCCCCGAACAAGCCGCGGAAATCGAACGCATGCTTTCATCAACCGCTCACTGATCCATTCGCACCTCACACTTTATGAAATACATTTTTGTCACCGGCGGCGTCGTTTCCTCACTCGGCAAAGGACTTGCCGCAGCATCCATCGGCACGCTGCTTGAGCACCGCGGGCTCAAGGTGCTGATGCAGAAGTTTGATCCCTATCTCAATGTCGATCCCGGCACGATGTCACCTTACCAACATGGTGAGGTCTATGTGCTCGATGACGGTGCGGAGACCGACCTCGACCTTGGTCACTACGAACGCTTCACCTCCGGCGTGCTGTCGCGAATGAACAACCTGACATCGGGTCAGGTCTTCGACTCGGTAATCCGCAAAGAGCGGCGCGGCGAGTACTTGGGCAAGACCGTGCAGTTCATTCCGCATGTGACCGATGAGATCAAGGCGCGCATCTACGAAGTCGCGGAAAAAAATTCCGATGTCGATGTGCTCATCACCGAAATAGGCGGCACCGTGGGCGACATGGAGGGACTGCTTTTCCTCGAAGCACTCAGGCAGTACGCACTCGAGGTCGGAAAGGAAAATGTCTGTTTCATTCATGTCACGCTGCTGCCGTACATCAAGGCGGCGGGTGAGGCGAAGACCAAGCCGACCCAGCAGTCGGTCGCCAAGCTGCGCGAGATCGGCATTCAGCCCGACATCATCATTTGCCGCACCGAGACCGACCTTGATGAGGACAACCGCCGCAAGATCGCGATGTTCTGCAATGTCGAGCGCAAGAATGTTGTCGCCTTTCGCGATGTCGACCACTCGATTTACGAATGCCCGCTCGACCTGCGCCGCGACAAGATCGACCGCCTCGTGGTCGACAAGATCGGCCTCGGCCACACGCCATCGCCGGCGCTTGAGAGCTGGGAGCGCTTTGTGCAGCGGGTGATCCATCCCAAGCACAAGGTCACCATCGCGGTGGCCGGAAAATACATCGAGCTGCAGGATGCTTACAAATCGATCTATGAGTCGCTGATCCATGCCGGTGCGCATCACGACACCAAGGTGCATGTTGTGCGGGTCGATACCGAAGAGATCGAGGACAAGGGCGCGCGCGAGGTCATTGGATTGGTCGACGGCATTTTGGTGCCCGGCGGTTTCGGTGATCGCGGTACCGAAGGGAAAATTCTTGCAGCGAAGTATGCGCGCGAAAAACGCATTCCGTATTTCGGCATTTGCCTTGGCATGCAAATCGCGACCATCGAATTTGCGCGCAATGTTTGCGGGCTTAAGGGGGCTAATTCCACCGAGTTCGACAAGGCTACGCCGCATCCGGTGATCTGCCTGCAGGAAGAGCAGAAGGGCGTCGAGGACATGGGTGCGACCATGCGCTTGGGGGCCTCGGAAGCGATCCTCTTTGCGGGAACGCGCGCCGCGCAGCTTTACGGCAATGCCGAGCGCATCCAGGAGCGCCATCGCCACCGTTACGACTTCAATTCGGACTACCAGGAGCGCCTGCAGGAGAAGGGTTTTGTCATTTCATCGGTATCAGCCGACGAAGGCTTGGTGGAAATTGTCGAGCTGCCGGAGCATCCGTTTTACATCGGTGCGCAGTTTCACCCAGAATTCCAATCGAAGCCAAATCACCCACATCCGCTTTTCTCCGGATTCGTCGCCGCAGCGCTCGAGCATTCGCAGCGGGAGGGGTGAAAAAAGTTTTAAGTTTCAAGTTTCAAGAGTTTAGCGGCCGCTGCGCTCATCTCACTTGCCCATGCGTCTGATCGGCCTTGGGCTCTCGGCAACTTGGGGCATGAGCTCCGGTTCGTGGCGATAGCTTGAGCGTGTGCGGGCGGCGAGGATTTCATCGGCACGCTTGAGGATCGAGTGACGGCAAAAATCCTCGAGGCTCTCGGACTTCACGATGCGACTTGCGCGGTCGACTCTGCTGAATTCGTCGTGGGATTGAAAGAGCGTCCGCCAATGTGATCCATGCGGATCCTGCGAGCGCATTTTGGCTTCTTCGCGCTCGATGGCCTCCGAGGCATGGCGCAGAAATTCGGGCGAGCGCTTTCCCTTGGGGCCCAAGTACTGGCGAATGGTGTTTTCGCTGTAACCGGTTTGTGCGGAAAGCCATTGCCGGTCGCGCCCAAGACCTGCCAAGCGTCGTTTCAAATGCTCAAAGGGTATCACTCATCGAAACTAATGAAGTGCGATGCTTCGATGAACCTTTATTTGATAGACAATAGATAGACAAATTGTATGGTATTGAGGAATCGAAACTTATGCATTTGGCGAGCGAAAATGATTTTTTTCCAGAAGGGAAATTTTCCTTCGTGGTCGATGGTTTGCGCATTGAAAAAGAGCACTTTAAGCTCATTTGCGACCTCGCACGGGATCAGGGCAAGGATCCCTACGACTACCTCGAGAGTCTTATGAAGTGGATGCGGGAGCGGGGCTGCGTGCCGCGTGAATGAGACAAAATTTAGACAAATTGTCTAAATTTGATCGGTGGAAAATCCTACTGATGACGGAACTACGGGTAAGCCAATTGGCCCGCCTCACACCTTCATCAGGTCGGCTTCCTTCGCGACGGCGAGTTCGTCGACCCTTTTGGTGTACTTGTTGGTGAGGGTCTGGACTTCTTCCTCGAAGTCCTTTTGTCCGTCCTCGGTGATGAGGTTGTTGGCCTTCATTTTCTTGGCGGCGTCCATGCCGTCCTTGCGGGCAGCGCGGAGGCGGACT
>JBKDYW010000161.1:0-14201 GCA_046308575.1 Verrucomicrobiota bacterium | reverse complement strand
CTGGTGCTCGAGATGAATGCCGAAACCGTGCGACACTTGAAGGCACAGGGTCAGGCGGTGCTGTTTGCGGATGCGACCCATGTTGAGGCGCTCGACCTTGCGGGCATCGGCCGTGCACGCCTCGTGGCTTTCACCTTTCCGGCGGTCAATGCCACCTGCGCGGCCGTGCCACTGGTGCGCGAGCGCAATCCTGATGTGCTGATCTTTGGTCGTGCAAAGTACCATGCCGAAGTCGAGCGCTTGCGCGAGCTTGGCGTGCGGGTGATCCATGACGAACGCGAAACCGCCGTGGCGATGGTGCAGGCCGCGGTTTCGACCTACGAACGAAACGACATCGATGCCGAACAAATCGTGCGCGATGTGGTGGATGAAAGAGCATGAGCTCTGCGGTTTTTGATCGGTTTCCGGAAATTTTCCCTTCAGCATCTGCGCGTGGCCCTGCTTCTGGCGATCGAATCCTCCTGCGATGAAACCGCGGTCGCCATCGTGCGTGGCGAAGCGGGCTGTTGCGCGGAAATTCTCGCGTCGGAAATTTCATCGCAGATTCCGCTGCATCGCGAGCATGGCGGCGTGGTGCCCGAGCTCGCATCGCGCAACCACTCGCTGCATGTGCGCGCGCTGGTCGAAGCGGCGCTCGCCAAAGCATGCGTCGCGGTCGAGGAGGTCGACGCTTTTGCCGCCACCACCGGGCCCGGCCTCGCATCATCGTTGCTGATCGGCAGCACTGTCGCGAAGGGCATCGCCTGTGCGCTCGGTCGCCCATTTCTTGGGATCAATCACCTCGAAGGTCACCTTCTCTCGCCGTTTCTTGATCGCAGTTCCGTGCCACCGCACTTGGCGTTGATCGTTTCCGGAGGTCACACGCTCCTGCTCGATGTCGAGCGCGCGGGCCATTACACGCGGCTTGGCGGCACGCGCGATGATGCAGCCGGCGAGGCATTCGACAAAGTGGGCAAGATGCTCGGACTGCCATATCCGGGCGGACCCGAAATCGAAAAGGAAGCGCGCGGCGGCAATCCCGCGGCCTTCGATTTCCCGCGGCCCATGCTGCACGACCCGCATCTCGATTTTTCATTCTCGGGGCTCAAGACCGCCGTGCTTTACACCCTCGAACGCGGCATGGGGAGTGCCACTCGCGCCGACCTTGCTGCATCCTTTCAAGTGGCGGTGATCGAAATCCTCGTCGGCAAAACTTTGCGCGCCGCACGCGAATCCGGTCGTGACGCGATCGCGTTGTCTGGCGGCGTGAGCCTCAACCGCGCGCTGCGCGAAGCCTTTGAAATTGCCTGCGAAAAGCAGGGTCTCAAGCTATTGACCGCCGCACCGGCACTCTGCACCGACAACGCGGCGATGATTGCCTTCGCTGCGCTCTTGCGTTACTTTGAAGGAGAAACCACCAGCCTTGAAGAAGACATCCACCCCAACCTCCCGCTCGTCTAAAGCTCATGCAAAGGACAAGCCCGCCAGCAGCATGAAGTTCCGGACCTTGGTCTTCGATTTCGATGGCACTATCGCCGACACCCTCGGCGAGACCCGCAAAATTTTCAACGAGCTCGCGCCCGACTACGGCATCCGCCAGGTCGACGAACACGAGGTCGAGAAACTCCGCCATCTTTCGCTCAAGCAACTGCTCGATCATCTCGACATCCCGAAACGCCGTGTGCCATCGCTCATCGCGCGCGGTACTTCAATCCTTCGCGGCAGCATCACCCGCCTCGACCTCATCCAAGGCATGTCGGAGGTGCTCACCGAGCTGCGCGTGCATGTCGAGTCCTTCGGCATCCTCACATCCAACACGCCGGAAAATGTCGACCTCTTCCTGCGAGGTCACGGCCTACGCGAAATTTTCGATTTCATTTCCTCGACCTCCAAGCTCACCGGCAAATCCAAGCACCTCAAGGCGATCCGCAAGACCTTCTCACTTCGCGCCGAAGAAATGCTCTATGTTGGCGACGAACTCCGCGATGTGAAGGCCTCGCAAAAGGCGGGCATCCCGATCGCCGCGGTCACTTGGGGATTCAATTCACGCGAGTCGCTCGCCGCCGAGAAGCCGGATTTCATCTTCGACCAACCGCAGGACTTCATGCGCCTGCTCAAGCCGCATTGAGCGCCCCGCGCGGTGCCCGAATGAATTGACAGCCGGCAGGTCGGGCGATCAGGCTTCCCGCCATGTCCGAGGATAAATCAGCGCCTGAAAAACCCGAAGTCGGGGATGAGGTCAACGATGGTGCCACCGTCCATGCCAAGCCTTCGATGCCGCCGACGATGGTGCTGGCATTTGTGATCATTGCGCTGCTCGGCGTGTTGATTGTGATGGGCCTGCGCGGTGGTTTTGGCAGCGGTTCGACTGGTTCTTCCGATCTTACCCAACTTCAAGCCGAGGCGAATGCCATCCGCGGCCAGCTCAATCGCGAGCGCATGTCGATGGGCCTGCGTCCGCTTGAAAGCGGATCAGAGTCGGCGGAGGACATTGCCGCTCGACTCAAGAAGGATGCCGACACGATGGCGGCGCTCGCTACGAGTCTCGAATCGATGCTCGGCGAAAAGGATGCGGCGATCACTGCGAAAAATTCCGAGCTCCTGCGCTCCGAGCAGCTGCGCCAAAGCCTTGCGGCGGAAAGCTCTCGGCTTCAGGCCGAGTTGCAGCGCGCCTTGGTTGCCAGCTCCGAAGTCGACCGCCTGCGTCGTGAGTTCGATGCGCTGAAGTCGCAACGCGACGCCTTGAGTGCGGAGCTTGCGGCAAAGGGCGGCAGCGTTTCGGCCGATGAGTTCGACGAATTCCAACGCCGTCTCGACGAAGCCCTGCGCGCGAAGGACTTTTTTGAAAACCGCGTGAAAGAACTCGAGGCCGAGCTTGCAAAAGCACGACTCTTTGCGAGCTCCGAAAGCGAACTCTTGCCGGCCGCCGTCGAGTTGTTTCGCAACCTGCGTGAGTTGGAAAATCGCCCGGACTCTGATCTCACCAGTGCCTACAGCAGCCTCGGCGTGAAGCTCGGCGCAAATGTCCTGCACACGCTCACATTTGCCACCGGCTCAAGCGGCCTCACTCCAGCCGATGAGGAAATCATCGCGCGCCTTGGCGAGGAGATCCCCGATGGCGACCTTATGCTGGTGATCGGCTATGCGTCGGAAACCGGCAATGTCGACAGCAACCGCACGCTCTCATCGGATCGTGCCACGGCGGTTGCGCAAAAATTTTCCAGCATTAAGCGTCCGGGTCAACTGGTGCAGGCGGTCTACCTCGGCCAGACCGATCGCTTCAGCAGCCGCATCCCGGAACGCAACCAGCTTTGCGAAATTTGGCGCATCCGCAAAAAGTGAGACGCGGCCAATTTCCCTGATCCGCCATGCCCCGCCCGCAGCGTCAACCATTTCCCCCACGCAAGGGCGGCCCACCTGGGACTCGTCCCGCGGCAAAAAATTCCGAGCAAAGCCTCGGCTGGGATCCGGTTGCCGCGTGGTACGACAAGCTCGTTGGTGAAAGCGGCTCGGACTACCATCGGCATGTGATCCTACCCGCAGCGCTGCGACTTCTCGCGCCGCAAGCGGGTGATGTGGTGATCGATGTCTGCTGCGGCCAAGGTGTGCTTGCGCCGCCATTGCTGGCTGCCGGCGTTGCGCGTTTTACCGGAGTTGATGCCAGCCCGCGTTTGATCGATGCCGCAAAATCCCGCCATCGCAACGAGGCACGGGCTTCATGGATCCAAGCCGATGCCTGCAAGCCCGGCGCTTGGGCCGATGAATCTTACGACGCAGCCTCCTGTCTGATGGCGGTGCATGATGTCGAGGATATCGGCGGTTTGTTTGCCAACATCCGCCGCGCTTTGAAAGTAGGCGGCCGCGCCGTGGCGATTCTCATGCATCCGTGTTTTCGCATCCCGCGCAAGAGCCATTGGGGTTGGGATGCGGATCAGAAAATCCAATTCCGCCGGCTTGATTCGTACGGCACGCCGATCGCGATCCCCATCACCACCCATCCGGGCAAGGGTACGGGCGAGGAAACACTCTTTCATCATCGGCCGCTTGCCGATCTGCTCAACGCGCTTGCGAGCAACGGGCTTGCGCTCGCGGCATGCGAGGAACTCTACAGTCACCGCCGCTCACAAGGCAGCGGGCCCTTCAGCAAGGCCGAGCACAAGGCCGCCGAGGAATTTCCGCTGTTTCTCGCACTCAAGGCGACGCGCATGGAGTGAGCGAACTACGATGATCATCGTAGTTTACCCGAGCATCGCGCGGAAGCGCGGCAGGATTTTGCTGAACAGCGAATTTTTACCGCCACGGGAAAGTTGCATGGCGACCAGATCGCCGGCGCTGACCGGATCGATCGGCGAGAGCGAGCAGGCCTGATACCCGGGTGCCTCGATGCGACGCTCGACATGGGCCGAGCCTGCGGCTTGGGAAATCACGGCCGAGCGATCACCTGCTCGCAAAACCAGCAGTGAAACTGGCGGCGCGGCGGCATCCTCGCGCAGCTGTGCATCGATCGCGATTCCTTTTGGTGAAACAAAGCTGAAATTTTTCGCAGCCTTGCCGCTATCGCGCTTCGCATCGCTCCATCCGGCCTGCACCGCAAGCCACGCCAGCAACTGCAGCGCGCTGTTGCGGTGATCGGGGTGGTAGCTGATCTCAACGCGATCGATCTCGGCGATGGCGCGTTGCGCGGTCGGATCATCAAAGATGCTGGCCACGCCGAGACGGAACTGCCAAGTGCGCGACCACGCGTGATCTTGCAGGATGAGATCGCTTTTCGAGCGCGAGGCCTCGTCGATTTTTCGAAACGATTCGGCCGGGTCGGCCCACGACGAACTGTCGATGATGAGGCGGTCGATCACGCTCACCAAGCGTTCGGAAAAAATGCCCGAAAGTTCGCCCTGCCACCAGAACACCAGCGGCAGATCGGAATCGAGATGAGCGAAGACCGTGTTGCGAAAGCGGCCGGTGACCTTGCCTGTGAGGTGCAGGGCGATCTGCTCGCAGCAGACCGATCGCCTGCCGTGGTCGATATGGCAGTGGGCGGTGATCCATGCCTGAATGCCGGGTATGGGCTGGTCGGGGTCGACCTCCACAAGGATCGCGCGGCAGGCATGCTCGCGGGTAAGATGGCGGACGATAGCGGAGTTTTCCAGCAGGGCGCCGGGTTTTTCCGAATAGACCACGAGATTGATGAGGGACGCATGGGTGCGCGACTCGTCCTGCGTGCGGAGTTTGTGCAGCTCGCGGTCGATGGCGTGGACCGGCACTTCGATGCCCAGCTCAGCGCGGGCCTCGGATAAGGTTGGATGGGAAGGCGCGCTCATGTGTTGCGAACTTGGGAAATGTGGCCAGAAATTCCAGCACAAGGCAAGCATCCCACTGCGGGAACTGGGCCTCCACTTTGCTGCCGAATTTTTTTGGCAAAGAATCGTGCTTGCGTGAGGTCCGGCATTGGTACTGCTTTTCAGCCGCTACCCATGTCCGCAAATCCGAAGCACATTGAAAAACCTCTGCTCAATGATGGTTTCCAGCTCCTGGAGTCCGAGCTCGCATTTGCCATGGAGTCATTCGGCGCGATGCTCGCCCGCCTCGGCCACCGCGACCTTGCCGGCCGCTTGCCATGGAGCGGCAAGCCGCTGACTGCCGCCGATGGAATCGATCGCGGGTTGGGTCAGGCCTACTCGATCGCATTTCAACTTTTGAACATCGTCGAAGAACGCGTCGCGGCGCAGGTCCGGCGCTGGCGCGAAAAAGCCCATGGCCCCGCTGCGGAGAAAGGCCTTTGGCCCGACAAACTCGCGGCAATGCGCCACATGGGGCTCGATGCCGCCGGCATTCTTGAAGTGCTGCGGCAAGTGCGGCTCGAGCCGGTGCTCACCGCTCACCCGACCGAGGCAAAACGCGAGACCGTGCGCGAACGCCATCGCGAGATTTACGACATCATGCAGGAGCGTGAAAACTCGACCTTTACCGAAAGGGAGCGCGAGCGCGGACGCCGCGCGCTGGAGTCGAGATTGGAAACGCTGTGGCGCACCGGTGAGATTCATGTCACCCGCCCAAGCATCAACCAGGAATTGGAAAACGCGTTGTTCTATTTGCGCGAAGTTTTTCCCGAAGCTGTTTCGCGCGCGCACACGCACCTTCGCGAAGCATGGGAGCAGGCGGGCTTCCCGCTCGATGACTTGGAAGACATGCCGCCGATGATCCGCTTTGGCACTTGGATCGGCGGCGACCGCGACGGACACCCGGGCGTGACGGCCGAGGTGACTTCGCACGCGCTCGCTTCGCTGCGCTTCAACGCGCTGCGCTTGTTTGCAAGGCAGCTTGAACGCCTCGCGCACAACCTGCCGCTGAGCCGATATTTCCAACAAGTACCGACCGCGTTGGAGGATCTCCTTGCGCGTCTTGCGTCCGAGCTTGATGGGCATCACGAAGATTCCGGCGTCGGCGCCTTGCAACTTCAGCACGCCGAGGAACCGTGGCGGCTTGCCGCGCATTTGATGCGGCTCAAGGTGCTTGTTTCGCGCGATCATCCGGATGCTACGGCCATATACCGAAACCCCGAGGACCTCGCCGCCGACATTGCGGTGCTCGAGGAAACGCTGAATGTCGCCGGTGCCGAGGCCTTGGTTGGTGATTTCATCCAGCCACTGCGCCGCCAGCTCGCGGTGTTCGGATTTCATTCGGCGATTCTCGATGTGCGGCAAAACTCCGCATTTCACCAAAAGGCGCTTGGCCAACTGCTTGCCAAGGCGGGCATCGCCGATGCGGCGGACTTCGATCAATGGTCGGAGGAAAAACGCCTTGAGTTCCTCAATGCCGAGTTGCTTTCACCGCGGCCATTTCTTGCATCGGGTATCTCCGCCGGTGCCGAAGCGGATGCGGTGCTCGACTGTTATCGAGTGCTTGTCGCGCATCGTTCGCGTTGCGGCGATGCCGGGCTTGGCGCGTTGATTGTCTCGATGACGCGTGGCACCGCCGATCTGCTCACGGTGTATTTGCTCGCACGCGAAGCGGGGCTCATGGAAATGCGGGACGATGGTTTGGCATGCCCGCTGCCGGTGGTTCCTTTGTTTGAAACCATCGACGACCTCGAGCATGCGCCCGGCATCGTTGAGGAGTTTCTTTCGCATCCGGTCACGATGCGCAGCCTGAGTGGCGGCGACTTCCAGATGATGCTGGGTTACTCGGACTCAAACAAAGACTGCGGCATTCTCTCCAGCCAGTGGGCGCTGCACAAAGCACAGGTCGAGCTCTCAGCCGTCTGCGCCAAGCATGCGGTGCGCCCGGTGTTTTTCCATGGTCGTGGTGGCACGGTCGGTCGTGGTGCGGGCCCCGCGCATTGGTTCATGGAAGCCTTGCCGCATGGCGCGCTTGGAGGTGCCTTCCGCATGACCGAGCAGGGCGAAACCATTGCGCAAAAATACGCACACTGCGGCTCGGCGACCTATCACACCGAGTTGCTGCTTGCATCGGTGGCATCGGCGACCGCCAAGCATCGGCATGCTAAAACCGCGGCTGATGCCGATCCATATTTGCTCGAGCAACTCGCTTCGTGGAGCCGCGAGGCGTACAAGGATTTCTTGCACGCGCCGGGCTTCATTGATTTTTACCGCAGTGCCACACCAATCGATGCATTGGAAAATGCGCGCATCGGATCGCGTCCCGCGCGACGCACCGGTCGTGCGACGCTCGAAGACCTGCGGGCTATCCCATGGGTGTTTTCGTGGACCCAATCACGCTTTTATCTTCCCGGCTGGTATGGTGCGGGGTCGGCGCTCGAGCGCTTGCGTTTGGAAAACCCGGAGGGTTTCGCCAAGCTCTCGGGTCAGGTGCAGGGCGTGCCTTTCCTGCGTTATGTCATCACCAACATCGATAGCTCGCTGGCCAGCGCCAATGAAGACATCATGCGTGCCTACGCATCATTGGTGCCCGATGAAAAACTTCACGACACTTTCCTTGGCATGATCCTCGATGAGTTCCGCCGCACGCATGATGCCGTGCGGGATTTGTTCCAAGGTGACTTCATCGACCGCCGTCCGCGCATGGCACGCACCCTCGACATCCGCGAGGAGCCGCTGCGCGTGTTGCACATGCAACAGGTCGCCTTGCTGCGCGAATGGCGCTCGCGCCTTGCCGCTGGTGATGACGCAGGCGCTGAAATGATGATCCCGGATTTGTTGATCTCGGTGAATGCGATTTCATCCGGCCTGCGCACCACCGGTTGATTACGCGTTGCGCTTTACAACCTGCGCCACTGGTTGCCGTCCTGCATGAGCAGATCATCGGCTTCCTTTGGTCCCCAAGTGCCAGCGACAAACTCGGCCATCGGCGGCGGGTTGGATGATTGGTGCCACGCGTGTTCGATCTGATCGATGAAGCGCCACGCCTCCTCGACTTCGTCGCGTCGCGCAAAGAGTGTCGCATCACCAGCGATCGCATCGAGCAGAAGTCGTTCGTAGGCCTCGGGGCTCGCCTTGCCGAAACTGGTGGCGTAGTGGAAATCCATTTTCACCGGTTCGAGCCGCAGGCTGTTGCCGGGGATTTTTGAAACCATGCGCAACGAGATTCCTTCGTCGGGCTGGATGCGGATGACGAGCACATTGCCGCCCGGCGTGCCGCCGCAGCTGGCATTAAACAACACGCATGGCGCGTCCTTGAAGTGGATGGAAATTTCCGTCGACTTCTTCGGCAGGCGTTTGCCCATGCGGATGTAGAACGGCACGCCGCTCCAGCGCCAAGTGTCGATGAGCAAACGCACCGCGACATAGGCTTCGGTCTTGGATTCCGGATTCACACGGTCCTCTTCGCGATAGCCCGGTACCGGCACGCCATCGACATGACCTGCGGTGTACTGCGCGCGAATGACATTGGCGGCGACTTTTTCCGGAGTGTCCCATTGGCGCAGCGAGCGGATGACCTTCACCTTTTCATCGCGCACGCCATCGGCGCTGAGATCGGTCGGCGGTTCCATCGCGACGAGGCTGAGCAATTGCAGCAAGTGGTTTTGCACCATGTCGCGCAGCGCGCCGGCGGTGTCGTAGTAGCCGCCGCGACCACCTTCCATGCCGAGGTTTTCCGAACAGGTGATTTGCACATGGCTGATGTGCTTGCTGTTCCAGAGGGGCTCGAAAATTGCGTTGGCAAAGCGTAGCACCATCAGGTTCTGCGCGGTTTCCTTGCCGAGATAATGGTCGATGCGATAGGTGTCGCGTTCCTCGAAGGTTGCGTTGACGACCTCATTGAGATGCCGCGCGGTTGCGAGGTCGGTGCCGAAGGGTTTTTCGACAATCACCCGTGCCCAGCAACCGTTGGCGGCGCGGTTGAGCCCGGCATTTTTGAGGTTGATAAGAATTTCATCAAAGAACTCCGGCGCGGAGGCGATGTAAAACAAACGATTGCCGGCACCGCCGCGCACGGCATCGATGGCGGCAAGTTTTTCGGCAAGCCGGCGGTAGCCATCGGCATCGGAAAATTCCGATTGGTGGTAGCTCACCGATTCGATGAATGACGACCAGATTTGTTCATCATGCCCGGAGCGCGAGACCTTGCGGTTCACATCGACGAGGCCCGCGCGAAACTCCGCGTCGGATTTTTCACGGCGCGCGAAGCCGATGATTTTCACCCCGGTTGGCAACTCGCCATCGACGGCAAGATTGTAGAGCGCGGGAATGAGCTTGCGGTGGGTGAGATCGCCGGTGGCGCCGAAAATCACCACCGTGCATGGCTCCGGAGTCGAGCGGGAGACCAGGTCTTCGCGAAAGGGGTTCATGGGTGTGGGAAGGCTGAAGGCGATGCGGCTGCCGCCATTCGCATGCCGCGATCACGCAGGCATCGGGAAATCGCGGTTGAATGCGAAGACCCGGTCGCGGAGAGCGTGGAGTTTCTGGATGTCGGAGTGATTGGTAAGTGCTTCGTGGATGAAGTCGGCGACCTTTTCGACATCGCTTTCCTTCATGCCGCGTGTGGTCACGGCGGGCGTACCGATGCGGATGCCGCTTGGCTTCATCGGGCTACCGGTATCGAAGGGGATGCCGTTTTTGTTGACCGTGATGCCGGCTTCATCGAGCGCGTGCGAGGCATCGGCGCCGTTGAGGTTTTTCGAACGCAGATCGACGAGCATCACGTGGTTGTCGGTGCCGCCGGAGACGATGCGGTAGCCGTGCTGCGTGAGCCGCGCGGCGATCGCTTGCGCGTTTTTCACGACTTGCTGCGAATAGGCTTTGAATTCCGGCTTGAGCGCCTCGCCGAAGCAGATCGCTTTGGCGGCGATCACATGCATGAGCGGGCCGCCTTGCACGCCGGGGAATACCTGCGCGTCGATTTTTTTCGCGAACTCTTCCTTGCAGAGGATGATGCCGCCGCGCGGGCCGCGCAGGGATTTGTGCGTGGTCGAGGTCACAAAATCCGCATGTGGCACCGGGCTCGGATGCACGCCTGCCGCGACGAGTCCGGCGATGTGCGCCATGTCGACGAAAAGATAAGCGCCAACTTCGCGGGCGAGCTTGCCCATGCGCTCGAAGTCGATCACGCGCGAATAGGCCGAGGCGCCGACAGTGATCAACGCTGGCTTGAGCGTACGCGCGGTTTTTTCGAGCTCCTCGTAATTGATCCGCTCGTCGTCGGGCGAAACGCCGTAGTGGGTCACATCGTAAAAGCGGCCGGAGAAATTCGCCTTGTGACCGTGCGTGAGATGGCCGCCGTGCGCGAGGTCCATCGTGAAGATCTTGTCGCCGGGTTTGAGCACCGAGAAATAAACCGCAGTGTTGGCTTGCGAGCCCGAGTGGGGTTGGACATTCGCGTGCTCGGCGCCGAAGAGCTCCTTGGCGCGGTCGATCGCGAGTTGCTCGACGACATCGACATGTTCGCAGCCGCCGTACCAACGACGACCGGGATAGCCTTCGGCGTATTTGTTGGTGAGGATCGAGCCCTGTGCCTCCATCACGGCGGGCGAGGCAAAGTTTTCCGAAGCGATCAACTCGACATGGTTGCGCTGGCGTTTTTCCTCGGCGGTGATCGCATCGTAAATGGCGGTGTCGCTTTGAGCGATGCTGCTGCCGGAGGATTTGCAAACGCGGGCATCGTGGCGACCACCTTCGAAGCGCGCACCGAGGAAGGCATCGACCATCGCGATGGCGGTCGGCACATCGGTGTACTTGCCGCTGAGGCAAAGGATGTTCGCGTCGTTGTGCTGGCGGGTGATCAGCGCCTCGTCGACCGAGCGGACATTGGCCGCGCGCACATGGCGGTGACGGTTGGCGGCGATGCTCATGCCGACACCCGAAGTGCAGCCGAGGATACCGAAATCGAAGGTCTCGTCGGCGACATTGCGGGCGACCACATTGGCGTAGTCGGCATAATCGACCGAACCATTGCTGTGAGTGCCAAAATCGTGGACCTCGTGGCCGATCGATTTGAGGTGGGCAACAACGGCGTTTTTGAGGTCGAAGGCGCCGTGATCGGCTCCGATGGCAATGCGAAAAGTGGGGTGGCTCATGGCGTCGCGGGATTCAAGACTGGGGCGGGGGAATTGAAAACCGGAAAGTTTACCGAATCGGACAAATGCGATGCCCGAAAGCTTTTTGGCACTTGCGCCGGCACGAAAAAATCCACCCTCCGGAAACCGAAGGGTGGATCTTTACCGATGCCATCAGACTGATGGAAAGTATTGTAGATGAAAGTGTCTTGGCTTTGCGGCGTGCCGCACCTCACGCGGCGGATTGTTTTTCGGATTCGAGTGCGAGTTGATCAAGCAGGCGCGACATGGCGTCTTCCGGGCTAGTTTGCCACTCTTCGGCCTTGGCCAGAATGAGTTCCTTGGCCTGATCGCTCAGATCGGATAAACGAATTTCGAGTGTTTTTGCCATCGTATTACTTATGCGATAATATAAATCATGTTACGGGAATGCGTCAATGAAAAACATGGAAAAAAAATGGCGCGGGCGCTTCGCAGAGACATATTTCGTGCATGGCTTTGAAGGAAAACCCCTTCCGGCAATGGATGGATGAGAATAAACTCTCAGCCTCCGAGTTGGCGGGACCATTGGGAGTGAGCGTGCAAACGATTCACAATTGGAGATCCGCAGGTGTGCCGCCACGGCGTCAACCTTATGTGAGGGACACGATGGCGCGTTGGCATGTCATCGCCTCGCGGCCGATGAATTCGATTCTGGTCACTGCCGGAGAAAAACAATTCGAGCAATGGAGTGAGGCGGCGCTCGCTTGTGGCAAAACGCTGATCAAGTGGGCGACCGAAGGACTCGACGAATTGGCCGAACGCCGCGCCGCGCAAGCAACGGTCAAGCCGATTTCCAAAGCGGTGAAAGTACCCGCAAGGCCGGTGCCGCGACACGGCTCGGAGCCTTCGTATTGAGCGCTCGCGGCTGCATCGCGAATTAGCAGCTCTAAGGCACAATCCGCACGCGGTCACCTTCCGAGGTCATCGAAAACAACTTCGCCGCGTTGCTGGCGGGCAGGCGGATGCATCCGTGAGAAGCAGGATAACCGGGGAGGTAGCCTTGATGCAGCCCGAAGTCGGAGCCGCTGAGCCGTTGGAAAAATGGCATGCTCGAATGATAGATCGTCGAGGTCCACGAGCGGTACTTGTTGGTGATTACAAATTCGCCCGTCGGCGTGCAATATCCTCTGCGGCCGGTTGATACCTTGGAGGAAAAAATTTCCGCGCCCATGGCGTCGTAGACGCGCGCGACTTGCTCCTTGAGGCGTATTTCCACATGGCGTTCCTCGCGATGCGGGTCCTTGCCGAGCACCAGGCGCATCATGCGCACATCATTGCGTCGCGCGGCAAAACTGAGCGGCCAGTACCAGGCGCGGCGGGTGCGCACATTCATTTTTGCGCCGGCGTCGATGAGGCACTTGGCGGTGTCGATGTTGCCCGAATCGATCGCCATCATGAGCGGTGTGGCACCGCTGTCGTTTTTCAGGACCCAGCGCATGGCACCCTCGCGCACGAGGTTGAGAAATTCTTTGGAAATCGGAAGAATGAAAGGAGTGTTGGGATCGCCGCCCAACCCGATGATGGCACGCACCGTGCGGTTGCAGCCGCGGGCGATCGCCATGTGGAGGGCGGGTTGACCTTCGGGCATGATGGCTTCGTGGTCGGCACCATGTTGCAGAAGTATTGATGCGAGTTGGTCATGGCCGCCGCGCAGTGCCATAGAGAGCGGGGTGTCAAGATAGGGAGCGCGGGTGGCGTTGGCAGATGCTCCGCCCGCGAGCAGCAGGCTTGCTGTGTGGTGGTCGCCGCGGCGGCAGGCTTCTTCAAGCGCACGACCGGCAGGAAAACCATAATCGAGAAAGAGTTTGACGAAATCCATCATGCCGGTGCGAGCGGCGGTTTCGACGAGCTTTGCGCGATCGAAATTTTTGCCAAACTTGATGCCGTGCGAAAACAGCAGGCGTGCCTTGCCGATGTCGTTTTGCTCGAAGGCTTTGCCAAGCCATGCTTCCCAGCCACCCGGTGGTGTGGGCACATGATCGATCAATTGCTCGAAAAATCGGCTGTCCTTTTGATTGAACGCGAGCTCGAAGGCCGAGGGCCCTTGGGTGCCGGAGCAGGCCAGCAGCGGATCGGCGCCGATTTCCAGAAGTGATTTGAAAAGACTCACATCGCCGAGCGAAAGCGCTCTTGAAAGCGGGCTTGTTCCCTCGCGGTTGCGGGCATTCGGATTTGCGCCCTTGGCCACGAGGCGGGGAATCATGTCATGCCATTTTTGATCGATCGCATGATGAATGATCGTGTTGCCGGTGATGTCGTTTGCGGTGGGGTCGGCACCGATTTCGAGCAGGGATTCGACCAAAGCGCGGTTGCCACTGGTCATGGTCACATGCAGCAACGGGTTGCCTTGTAGATCCTTGAGATTGGGGTTCGGACCCGAGCGCAGGATGCTGGAAATGATGGCTTCGTGCCGGTGGCGGACGGCCCAAACGATGACTGCCTCGCCATCCGGCATTTCGCCATTTGGATCCGCACCGGCGGCGAGCAGGGTGTTGAGCAAATCGAACTGCCCCGCAGCAGCGGCGATGCCGAGGATGTTGCCGCGTACGCCGATCTTCGCGCTGGGGTCGGCGCCCGCATTGAGCAGCATGATCATGCTGTTGCCATCGCGGTTTTTCACCGCACTCGCCAGCGGCAGCTCGCTGGAGGCATTCGGAGAATTGCCAGAAACGCCGCTTTCGAGCAGGAGGGCGGAGGTCTTGTGGTCGCG
>JBKDYW010000160.1:0-25607 GCA_046308575.1 Verrucomicrobiota bacterium | reverse complement strand
ACGCTGCGCCGCCTCGGCAGCCAAGTGAAAGATGCGGGACTCGGCATCCACGGTCTCACCGATGTGAACCTCGAAGCCCAGGTCGCCATTCCGCAGGTTCGCATCGAAGTGAACCGCGAACGCGCCCGCACCGAAGGCATCGCCCCCGCCGACATCAACCAACAAATTTCCAAACTCCTCGGCGGCCAGCAACTCGGCGAACTACGCGACGGCGAAGCCACCCTCGACCTCGTGATGCGCCTGCCCGAAAGCTGGCGCACTTGGCCGGAAAACATCGGCGACCTGATGATTGAAACCCGCGACGGCCGCCACCTCCCGCTCTCACTTGTCGCCGAAGTGCATCAGGTGAACGGACCCAATGTCATCAACCGCGAAAACAGCCAACGCCGCATCGTCATCGGCGCCAACACCGGCGAGAGGGATCTTGAGTCCCTCGTGCAACAATGGCAAAAGGCCGTCGCCACAAAGGTTGTGCTGCCCCAAGGTTACACGCTGCGCTTCGAAGGCGAATACCTCGCCCGACAGGAAGCCTCGAAACGGATTTTCACATTCTTCGCAATCGTCATCGCGCTCATCGCCGTGCTCCTCACCGCCTACTTCCGTAGCATCTCACTCGCACTCCAAGTGATGCTGAATCTGCCCCTCGCCCTCGCCGGCGCCCTTGCCTTCACCTGGTGGCAAATCGACAACATCAGCATCGCGACATTGGTCGGCTTCATCGCGGTCGGCGGTGTCGCCGCACGCAATGGCATCATGATGATCTCCCACTACCTCCACCTGATGCGGCACGAAGGCGAAGCCTTTGGCATTCCGCTCATCACGCGCGGCACGCTCGAGCGACTGGTGCCGGTGCTGATGACTGCCCTCTCCGCAGGCATCGCGCTGATCCCACTCGTCCTCTCACCCGGCGAACCCGGCAAGGAAATCCTTCACCCGGTCGCTGTCGCGATCGTCGGCGGCTTGATCTCATCGACTCTGCTCGACCTCCTAGTCACGCCATCCATCTTTTTTCTGATCGGCAAAAAAGCCGCAGAAAAATCCCTAAGGCTGAACGCGCCAGCCACTCGATAGAAAATAAACACAACACATGCAAAAATGAAAAAGACACTGACCACCACCCTGCTCGCACTCACTGCCGGATTCGCTTTCGGCCACGGCGGCATCGAACTCGGCCCGAACAAAGGTCGCATCCTCGAATTCAGCAACAACGAAACCATGCACGGCGAAGTCCTCGATAAGGACGGCAAACTCCACATCGCCCTTCTCGACAAGGACATGAAGCCGGTGAAAATCGAAGCACAAAACCTCACCGCCACCGCCGGTCAACGCAACAACCCAACGAAGCTCGAAGTAACCGTGCAAGGCGACGCCTTCACACTCGCCACTCCCGCCGAAGGCGATTGGCTCATCCTGCAATTCAAAGCATCCGCCGACGCCAAAGCCATCACCGCGCGCCTTCACTACGACACCAAAAAGTGCGAACCCTGCTCAAACCCCGAGTGGCGCTGCGCCTGCGGTGAGAAGAAGTGATCCGATCATTTCTTATCTTCAAAATTGGACCAACTTGAATGTTAAAGGCGGCGCGCGGGCTCACATGCTGAACACATGAAACTTGAAACTCCCCCACCCTTTGCCGCGGAGGCACATTTTTGTCGTGCATTTTGGGCTATGATGTAAGACAGCTTCCAGCCCGCTGATGTCCGAAACTGCCCAGGAAGACACCCTGCTCCTTGTGGACCCCGATCTCGATTTCCTTGATTGGGCCACGAAGCATTTGTTTGCGAAGAACCTCAAAATCCTGCGCTGCGACAATGCCGCCAATGCGGTGAAGGTGGTCGAGAAAACCCCCGTCGGCGTGGTGGTTGCCGCGATGGAGCTCGAGCCCTTCGACGGCATGGAGTTGCTCGGCCGCATCCTACAGCACAGCCCGAATACGATGGTCATTCTCACCGCGGGCTTCCCAAGCACCGGCCAAATCATCGAGGCCACCCAACGCGGAGCTCACGATGTGCTGCGCAAGGAATCGCTCGCCTTCGAACTTCGCACGGTCGTCGAGTCCGCCCTGCAAATGCGCGAAGAGCGCCGCAGCGCGGGGAAGCCAGCGGCGGAACTTCCCAAGAACGACGGCCGCGTGAAAATGATCGGCATTTCGCGCGCGCTCCAAGGGGTCTTCAAAATGGTTGGCCGCGTCGCACGATCCGACGCGCCTGTTCTCATCGCCGGCGAAAGCGGCACCGGCAAGGAGTTGGTCGCAAAAGCCGTGCACGAATACAGCCCGCGCCACCACAAAGAGATGATCACCATCAACTGCGGCGCCATTCCGGAAAACCTTCTGGAGAGCGAACTCTTCGGTCACGAAAAAGGCTCGTTCACCGGTGCGATCGCACGCCGCGCCGGACGCTTCGAACAAGCGGATGGCGGCACACTTTTCCTCGATGAAATCGGCGACATGCCGCTCAGCATCCAAGTGAAACTTCTGCGCGTCCTGCAGGACGGATCCTTCTCTCGTGTCGGCTCAAACGAAAACCTCACCACCGATGTGCGCATCATCGCCGCGACGCACAAAAACCTCGCCGAGGAAGTCACCGCCGGCCGCTTCCGCGAGGATCTTTATTACCGCCTCAATGTTGTCGAGATTCGCATCCCGGCGCTTCGCGAACGCCTCGAAGACATCCCGCTCCTCGCGGAATTTTTCCTCCAACGCATCACCCGAAAGAACGGCATGGCACGCATCCGCCTCACCGCCGAGGCAGTGAACCTCCTGCAGTCCCACACATGGCCGGGAAATGTGCGCGAACTCGAAAACACGATCGCTCGCGCCTGCGCACTCGCCACTTCGAACATCCTCCTGCCAGCCGACATCCCGCTCGCATCGATCCCCGGCAAATCCCCCGCCCAGCTCACCGACGCGATCGATCAATTGATCAATCTCGCCCCGACCGACGACGAACTCCTCGCATGGGCGAACCGCGAAATCGCCGGCCGCATCGTCGAGCGCGCGGATGGCGACCTCAAAAAAGCCGCTCTCTCACTGCACCTTTCGGTGGCCGGCCTCCGCGACATTCTCAAAAATTGAGGGTCCAAGCCGCGTTCTCGCAGGCCCGCCAAATTGGCGCTTTTCCGGTCATCCGGACTGGCCACACCCGCGAACTGATGCAAGGATACGCGCGACGAAATGCACTTGAGGTCGATTCTGCCATTCATGCTCGCGCTTGCCTGCGCCCCCGCTCGCGGTCAGGGCGCGGAGGACGACATGCGCAAGGGCGATGAGTCGCTCGCCGCAGGGCTTTGGGAAATTGCAGCATTTCACTACGACCGCAGCCTGCAAGGCGCCAAGCTCGAGCCCGAGCAAAACGCCCGCGCGGCCATCGGTCTGGCCGAAGCATGGATCCGCGCCGGGAAATCCGCCGAGGCCATCGAACTGCTCGAGCAATCGATCGCACGCAAACACCCGGAACAACCGTTTTGGAAAGGCCAGGCCCTCGCCGCCTCCGGCCGCATCGCCGATGCAATCGCCCAACTCGCCCCGCTGTTGGAAAAGCCTGATGCCCCGCATCGTTATGAAACGGCAGCAAGCCTCGCCAACCTGCAGCTCGCGATCGGCCAAAGCGATGCCGCACTCGCGACACTCGCGGGACTGCAAAATTCCATCGACCCAGCGCAAGTGCCCGACCTCCTGCTGCGCGAAGTGGAAATCCTCATCGATGCGAAAAAAATTACTGATGCGCGCAAGCGACTCGCATCGGTCGAATCGTTTCCCGAAAAATTCCAAGCAAGGGCCAAACTTCTCAACGCCCACCTCACGCTCGCCGAAAACCAACACTCGGTCGCCGCCGGGCTTTTCAAGACACTCATCGATCAACCGCAAGGCCTCAAACTCCGCCAGTTCCACTCGGCCGCTGTTGGACTTGCCGACGCATTGAACGGCTCCGATGGTCCCGCCGCAGCATTGGCATTCATGATTTCATTCATCGGCGAATATCCGGACTCGCCGCAACTCGCAGCATTCTTCCAGCGCATCGAAAACATGCTGCCAGAAAAACCGCTCGCGGATGATCCGATCCTTGTCCAACTCGCGCAATGGATCAGCGCCGATGACATCACACCCACCGGCCTCGTCCCCACTGATGAGGCGACCTGCGCCGGCGCATGGCCATCCGCAAAGCCGCGCGAGGAAATTGTTGCCCATGCGATTTTCACCCGCGCGCTCGCACTCGACCGCATTGGTTCGACAACGGCGCTCGCCGAATCTCGCCGACTCACCAACCGCCTGCGCGCGGAGTTTTCCGATCACCCGCTCGCCAACCGCGCCTTGCTGATGATTGCCAAACGCGACCTCGCCGCCGGCGCATACGACAAGGCCACTCACACGCTCACGATCCTTCGCGAAAATTCGAGCCTCCCGCAAGAGCGTGGCGAAGCAGCTTTCCTCGAAGCGATGGAGGCATACAAAAAAGGCGAAACTGGCCCCGCCGCCAAACTTTTCGAACAAGCCGCGAAGGACCTCGAAAACGAGAACTCCAACAACGCGCGCTTCAACTCGCTCGTCGCGCTTACGATGGACGAAAAGCAAGGCGCATCGGCGCTCACCACCATCGCCAACATCAAGGACCCGGCACTCGCCGACGACATCAAACTCGAACGCGCAATGGCCGCAAAGCCATCGCCGGAAAAAACCCAAGCCCTCGCGGAATTTATTTCACAAAACCCGCAACACCCGCGCGCCAACGAAGCACGCATCGCCGCCGCACACGCCGCGCTCGACCAATCACCGCCCGATCTCACCCGCGCGCAAAACTCGCTCGATGAACTTGCCAAGCAAGCCGACACCCCGCAAGCGGTTTCGCCCGCGCAGCTCGCGTGGTTGAAACTTCGCATCTCCTCCGCGGCACGCGACCTGCCCGCAGTGATTGCCAACGCCAACGCATTGCTCACCGAATTTCCCGCCGATCCGGTGGCGAGCGACGCGGCCCTGCTACTCGGCCGCGCCCACTTCGAATCCCGCAGCTACAACGACGCACGACTCGTGCTCGAGAAACTCGCCGCCACCAGCGCCGACCCCTCACGCGCCCAAGCGGCATGGCTTCTCGCCGCGCAATCGGCCGCGCTGGTGCAGACCCCACAATCACGTCAGGAAGCATTGATCCTTTTCAAAAAAGCCAGCGAATCGGACTCACCACTCGCGTCGGTCGCGCGACTCGAAATGGCCCGACTCATGATCGACATGAATCAGGCCGAAGAGGCGATCAACCTGCTTCGCCCGTGGTTTTCTTCATTGCCGAAAAGCGATTCGATTTACCAAACCTGCGGCCTGCTGCTCGGCGATGCGCTGCAGGCATTGAGCCTCACCCGCCCCGACGCCCTCACCGACGCTCTTGGCATTTACGACCTGCTGGTTGCCAACACCGACAAGAAATCACCGCACTTCAACCGCCTGCAATACCTGCGCGGTCGCATCCTCGAACAAATTCCCGACAAGCCGGACAGCCCTGGCCAAAACGAACAGAAAGCCCTGCGCGCCTACTACTCGGTCCTCGAAACCAGCGAAACCCCCACCGAGTGGAACTACTTCGAGCTTTGCGGATTCCGCGCGCTCACGCTTTGCGAGAAAGCCCAACGCTGGCCAGCGGCCATCGCCTGCGCCCGCAAAATTGCTTCTTTCAACGGCCCGCGCGCCGATGAAGCCAAACAACGCGCCGAACAAATCCGCCTCAAAAATATGATTTGGGAAGACTGATCCCAAACCACTCCCATCCAACACCCGACGATCATGCCCAACCTACTCATCACAGGACAATCCGGCCGCATGGGCCAAGCCCTCATGCAAGCCGCCGCCGCCGATCCCGACTCGACTGTCACCGCCACCCACGATGTCGGGCAAGACCTCGACGCCGCAGTTCAAAAGGCCGATTGCATCATCGACTTCACCGTGCACTCGTTCACCGCGCAAGTCGTCGAAGCAGCCTTGAAGCATGGCACACGACTTGTCATCGGCACGACCGGCCACAGCGATGAGGAACGCGAAATGATCCGCAAAGCCGCCGAAAAACTTCCGATCGTTTTCGCATCCAACTACTCGGTTGGCGTCAACACGCTCTTCTGGCTCACCCGCCACGCCGCACGCATCCTCACCCAGGACCGCTTCGACATCGAAGTGACCGAAATGCACCACCGTCACAAGATCGACTCACCCTCCGGCACCGCACGCACGCTGCTCGAAATTCTCAACGAGGAAACCGGCACTTCCTACAAGGACGATGTGACCCACGGTCGCTTCGGCAACATCGGTCCGCGCCCTCAACGCGAAATCGGCATGCACACGCTGCGCGGCGGCGATGTGGTTGGCGACCACACGGTGATGTTTGCCGCCGATGGCGAACGCGTCGAACTCACCCACAAGGCATCCTCACGCCTCACCTTCGCCGCCGGTGCCGTGCGCGCTGCCAAATGGCTCGAATCGCAACCTGCCGGACTCTACGACATGCAGGATGTGCTCGGCCTAAAATGATCCATCCATCAATTCAATACCACTCCTCCATGCGCCTCATTTCCGTTTTGTTCACCCTGCTCGCGATTGCCGCCTGTAAACCGCGCGATACCTCTCAGGCGAAGCCAAATGACAACCCGCCACCAAGCGCACAAGTCGCAGCGGAGCAGAAACCCGTCACCGCAAAGACGGATGTGAAATCATCGCTGCTGCGCATCAACTCGACGCAGCAGTCATGGAATGTCTGGCAGCCATGGGAAAAATCCCCGCCGCGCAAACGCCGCGCCCTCGCCGCCATTGTCGGCCCGCAACAAGTCCTCACCACCGCCGAGCTGGTGACCGATGCGACTTACCTTGAATTTGAGTCCTGCGATGGCACGAAGTTCTCACCGGCCAAGGTAATCGCAGCCGACTACGAGGCAAACCTCGCACTGCTCGGCCCCACATCCGACACCGCCGGTGCCGAACTTTTCGCCACGCTCACGCCATTCGAAATTTCAAAGCCCGCCACCATCGGCACTTCACTCTCAATCGTTCAAATCGAGGAAAACGGCGTCGCTCTCGAAACGACAGGCGCGCTGCAAAGCGTCGACCTCCTTTCAAATTTCCTGCAAGGCAACAACTTCCTCACCTACCGCGTGAAGGCCTCGATGCAGGATGCCGCAGGCAGCTACTCACTCCCGGTCCTGCGCGAGGGCAAACTCGCCGGCGTGCTCTTCAGCTATAACGCCAAGGACCAACTCTGCGATGTCGCCTCCACCGACATCATCTCCCGTTTCCTGCAAGAAGCGGCCGATGGAAATTACACCGGATTCCCCAGCCTCGGGATCTCGATCGCCCGCACCGAAGACCCCTCGTTCCGCCAATGGCTCAAGCTGACCGATGACGCCGGCGGCATTTACATCCAGACGGTTCGCAAAAAAATGGCTGCCGATCTCGCCGGTGTGAAAAAAGGCGATGTCTTGCTCGCAGTTAATGGCTCGCCGATCGACCGCCGCGGCTACTATGATCATCCGACTTACGGCAAACTGCTCTGGGGCCACCTGATCCGCGGCACGAAATCCGTCGGCGACACAGTGACCCTCTCGATACTGCGCGACGGCAAGCCAATGGAGATTAAGGCCACGCTCAGTCGCGAACCGGAAGAAAGCAAACTCATACCCAACCACCTCTTCGGCAAGGCTCCCAACTTCCTCGTCAAAGGCGGCCTTCTCTTCCAAGAGCTCTCAGGCCCCTTGCTCGAAGGGTTCGGCGAAGATTGGAAAACCCGCGCGCCGCTCAATCTGCTCGACGCGCTGGAAAACCCGGAAAAATACGAGGAATCGATGGATCGCGTCGTTCTGCTCACCGGCGTGATCCCCACCCCGGCGACTGTTGGATACGAGTCGCTGCGCAACCTCATCGTCACCAAGGTGAACGGCAAGCCGATCAAAAACCTGCAAGGCCTCATCGCCGCATTCGACGACAACGCGCCCGAGATTCACTCGATCACATTCGACGAAGAAAATCTCACCATCAACCTCGACGAAGAAATGTCTTCGGCAGTCGACTCGCAACTGCTCAAACGCGGACTCAACCGCCTTTCGCGCGCGGAGTAATGAGCATCAGTGAATCGCGCCGTCGCGAATCACCAGCGTGCGATCACCCAGCTCGGCCAGCGACGCATCGTGCGTCACCACCACCAGCGTCATCGCATGCTCATTGGCGAGTTCGAGCAACATCGACATGACCTGCGCGCTGTTGGCCGAGTCCAAATTTCCCGTTGGCTCGTCGGCAAATAAAACCTTCGGCTCGTTCACAATCGCCCGTGCGATTGCGACCCGCTGCTGCTCGCCGCCGGATAACTCGGCCGGAAGGTGATCCTTGCGATGACCAAGCCCGACCCGATCCAGTGCTTTGATCGCTGCCTCGGTGGAATCAACACCAGCGATCGCACCCGGCACCGCGACATTTTCCAGCGCGGTCAACTCCGGCAAGAGATGAAAGTTTTGAAACACATAACCGATCTCCCGATTGCGAAAACGCGCCTGTTCTTGCCGACCAAGCGCGTAGAGATCGACACCGTCAATCCTCACCAAGCCACGCTCCGCACGCTCCAGTCCCGCCAGCGTGTAGAGCAAGGTCGTCTTGCCCGCCCCACTCGGTCCGCACAAAAAAACCCGCTCGCCACGACGAATCCGCAGATCAACACCATGCAGCACCTCGATCGTCTTGTTGCCGATCCGATAGCCGCGATGCAGGTCGACCGTTTCAATCATCGTCTCGCTCATGCCCCGAATCTGCCCCCCCACCGCCCCCAAGGCAAGCCCTCGCAAGCGGACTTTGAAAGTGGAAGGGACGCAGAATGCTCATGCCATTGCTCGTCTCATCTTACGCATGCACTTTTCGCAAAGTTTGGCGACCACACTTGAATTTCATGCTCATTGCTGATGCAATGAAGCCTTGGCAACCGATGGGCAAACCATGCAAGCGCCGCCGCAACAATCGGCACGCCGAGCATCTCGCTTGCGCAACAATCTGCGCTATTGCATTTGGGACGGAATCCTCGCGGCACCGATCACATTTCTTTCGGCACCGGGAAATTTGGTCATCACCGTGCTGCTGACGCAGTACTTCAAGCTCAGCGGCCTCCAGCTTGGCATGGTCGTCTCACTGCAAGCGGCATGTAATGCCTTGCAGGTGGTCTTGCTCCCTTGGCTCAATCATCGCTACTCGCCAAAGCAGCTGACCCTTTTCGGCACATGGGCTCAATGGGGTGCGTTCCTAGGACTGGCAATCATGGTGCGCGCATTGCCGCGAAACGAATCCCCATGGATTTTTCCAATGCTGCTTTCACTCTTTCTCGTCCTTGCCGCAACGCAGACTTTGGTTGGAATTTCATGGACCTCGTGGGTGCGCGAATTCACGCCGGAACGCATCCGCGGGAAATATTTCGGCCGCCGCAACGCGATCTTTCAAAGCTTCACCGTCTGTTACCTGCTCGTCGCAGGCCCATGGCTAGAATGGTCGGGCAAAGGCGACAGCTCAAGCATGCGCGACGGACTGATCGCGCTCATCGGCCTTTCGATGCTGTTTCGCATGGGCTCAATCCGAATGCAGCAATTGACCTGCTCGCCACAGGATCTGTCCACGGCACCTGCCAAACCAAAAAGCACCCCCTTGCGGGAATGGCGGATGCAATTGAAACAGGTTTTCGAAAGACGAAACCTCGTATCCTATTTCATCTTCGGCGCTTGCTTCGGTTTTTTCGGCAACCTGATGGGTCCATTCTACAATGTGTACATGCTCGATGTGCTCGGCATGTCGGCCATGCAGGTGACAACGGCCATCGTGCTGGCATCCATCACCGGCGCCCTGTCGATGACCCGATGGGGGCGCATGATCGATCGCTACGGCAACCGGCCGGTGATGATTTTCTGTCTGCTGATCTGGACAGCCAACGGCTATGGCTGGCTTTTCACCACACCGGACCGCTTGTGGGTTCTCTATTTGATTTGGACCGTCGCCGGAGTGTTTGCGGCAGGCTTCATGCAAGGCCTCTTCGGGTTGCTGTTGAAAATCATCCCGCCGGAAAGCAAGACCGTGGCTATCAGCGTCAACACGGCGATCACCGCCTTGCCGGCAGCCATCGCTCCGATTATCGGCGGCGCCTTGCTCGACGCATGCGTGAACCAAGGCTGGAGTAAAATCACGGTCTATCATTGCGGCAGCGCGATCCACAACACACTGCTCATCCTCAGCGTCTTATTGATTTTACCCATACACGAACCGAAGTCACAGCGCCTTGCCCAATTGGTCGGAGCAATGATCCCATACCGTCAGGCCGCATCAGTTCTCGGACTGAACTTTCTCACCAACCACCTATTCTATCGGAAAAAATAGAACACAGCCCGCGTGGTTCTCTGTCATTTCAATCTTTGAACCTTCAAAACTCTTCACATCGATGTTCGATGTTCGATGTTCGACGTTCGATGTTCGCCCCCCTCTCTTCCTCACGCCATGCGTGCGAGCATTTCCTGCGAAATTGCGTGCTGCAGGGGCTGACCTTCCAGATAACGGTCGAACTCGCCAAGCATCCAATCGCCCATGCGTGCAATTTCACCACCGATACTGCCGGCGATGTGCGGCGTGAGAATGACATTTTCCAGCGTCAGCAGCGGCGAGTCGGGCAATGGTGGCTCGGGGTGAGTCACATCGAGCACTGCTGTGAGATCCGCGCGTTCCTTGAGCACCTGGCAAAGATCGGCCTCATCGATCACCGCGCCGCGTGAGGTGTTGATGAGTGTCGCACCTTGGCGCATCGAACGCAGCAGCGCGCCGTTGATCATCTTTTCCGTTTCCGGCAACCATGGCGCGTGGATGCTCACCACATCGCTCTTGGCAAACAGCTCTTCGAGCGAAACCAGCGTCACGCCAGCCTTGGCAGCTACCGCCGGATCGGCGAAGGGATCGTAGGCCAGCACATTGACTTCAAGCCGCGAGAGGTGGGCAGCCACCCTGCGGCCAATGGCGCCGAGAGACACGAGTCCGACATTTGAATGGTAAGCTCCGGCGATCGCAGTTTTGGCATGGCTGAATGTGCCCTCACGCATCTGTCGCGCATGCCACCAGAATGCCTTGAGCCCGAGCAGGATGGTGGCGAGCGAGTATTCCGCCACTGGCACCGCGTTGGCTTCCCATGCGCTGGAAATCACAATGCCGCGGGCATATGCCTCGGGTTTTGCAAAACCCTTCACCGAGCCAGCCGCATAAAAAACCGCCCGCAAGCGCGGAGCCGCCGCAAGGAACTCGGCATCAAGCGCCGGCATGCCCCATGTGGCAAAAATGATTTCCACATCGGCCAGCGCCTGCCTGTCATCCCTCCATTTCGCACCATCAATCAGGCGCGGATGCAAAGAGGTGATTTTGCCAATCTCGTCGCGAAGATGATCTGGAAACGCCTTCGGCAAATAATGAGGCATGCCCACAAGGACTGCCTTTTTCAACGGTGACGACATGGAGGAGAAATGTTTGTGGCCCGATCGCTATAAGGCAAAGACCGATGGTCAGGCGCGAGGCGTGCGGTTGATGATCTCGCGTGCGGCTTTGGCAAGCGCGGTGATTTCATCCCAGCGCCCTTCGCGAATCGCATCGCGCGGCGCAAGCCACGAGCCACCGACCGCGTCGATGAGTGGATCGGCGAGATAGGTTGCCATGTTTTTTTCGTTCACGCCGCCAAGCGGAATGAAACTCACGCCGAGGTGCAGATAAGGTGCCGCCATCGATTTGAGGTAGGCGAGACCGCCGCTGGATTCGGCGGGGAAAAACTTGAGGATCTTGCAGCCGCACTCGAGCGCTTGCTCGATGTCCGATGGCGTGACAATGCCAGGCCCGAAGGGAAGACCTGCTTCCGCAGCGGCCTTAATCACACGCGGGTTGATCCCTGGCGAAACCGCAAACTCCGCACCGGCGAGTTTCACTTCATCGACCTGCGCGGGCGTGAGCACAGTGCCAACACCGGCCAGCATCTCCGGCACCTCAGCGCGGATGCGGCGCAGCGCGCCTAGCGCGGCATCGGTGCGCAGCGTGAGCTCCATCACATCGATACCACCGGCAAGCAAGGCCTTGGCCAGAGGCACTCCGTCCTCCTCGCGGTCGATGATGAGCACGGCAACGATGCCGGATTTTTTGATGCGGGCGGAAATGGTGTCGGGGATCATGCTGAGGGGAGAATAAGAGGTTCAAGATTCGAGGTTCAAGATTCAAGTGGGTGAAGAAGCGGGCTATTCGTTTTTTAAAATTACGAACAACCCATAACTTCCAACGCTCCCCCACGATCCACCGATCAATCGAGTTTCTCGACCGGCAGCCAGCGGCGCTCTTCCCAGCTCTTGAGTCCGAGCTCGGCGAGTTGCACGCCCTTGGCGCCCTGCAGCAGGGTCCATGGGAAAGGCTCGTCGAGCACGATGTGGCGGAGGAAAAGTTCCCACTGCACCTTGAAGGCGTTGTCGTGTTGTTCCTGTTCCGGCACCTTGGCCCAGCCTTGGAAGAAATCGATCGGTTGCACGATGTCGGGATTCCATGTCGGCTTGGGCGTATTGCCGTAGTGTTGGATGTAACACTCGCGGAGGCCGCAAACAGCGGAGCCGTGCGTGCCATCGACTTGCAGCGTGAGAAGGTCGTCGCGGCGAACACGCACCGTCCAGCTCGAGTTGAAGTGCGCAATGACGCCACCTTCGAGTTCAAAGGTGGCATAGGCCGAGTCATCGGCAGTGCACTTGTAAGTCTTGCCCTGTTCGTCGACGCGCTCGGGGATGTGGGTCGCACCAAGGCAGGAAACGGCCTTCACTTCGCCGAAAAGATTGTCGAGCACATAGCGCCAGTGGCAAAGCATGTCGACGATGATGCCGCCGTCATCTTCCTTGCGGTAGTTCCAGCTCGGGCGTTGGGCCACAATGTTGTCGCCTTCGAAAACCCAATAACCGAATTCACCTCGCACGCTGAGGATTTTTCCGAAAAATCCCTGTTCCTTGAGGCGCTGGATCTTGCGCATGCCGGGAAGCCAGAGCTTGTCCTGCACAACGCCGTTCTTCACGCCGGCCTTGGTGGCGACATTGTAAAGGTCGAGCGCGTCGGCGGAGCTGACGGCGGTGGGCTTTTCGCAGTAGACATGCTTGCCCGCGGCGATCGCTTTTTTGACGGCACCCGCACGGCGGCCGGTGGTCTGCGAGTCGAAGTAAATGAGGTTCTCGGGTTTGGCGAGTTCCGCATCGAGGTCGGTGGTCCAGCGCACGCCTTCGTCCATCGCGGCGAGTTGCGCGAGCTTGGCTTCGCTGCGGCCCACGAGCACCGGCTCGGGCCAGATGACTTCGCTGTCACTGACCTTCAAACCGCCTTGTTTGCGGATGGCGAGGATCGAGCGGATGTAGTGCTGGTTGGTGCCCATGCGTCCGGTGACGCCGTTCATGATGATGCCGACTTTGTGTTTTTTCATAAGGATTGTTGGTTGGATGTAATGGTTGTTGGATTGAATGTGATGGATCTGGCTCAAGGCATTTCGGTGCTGGTGCATTGCGGATGCGCACCGGCCGGGAGCGGCGGGACATCGATGCCTGCTTTTGGCAGCGTGCCGTCGAGTTCCTGGCGCCAGTGAGCGACATCGCCGGCAGGGCCGTAGCAATACATCATGCGCAGCGGGGTTTTGCCGATGTTGGTGAGTTGATGGAAAACGCCCGATGGAATGTAAACCATCTGCCCGCTGGTGAGCGTCTGGCGTTCTTCGCCGAGGCACATTTCGGCGGTGCCTTCGATGATGAAGTACACCTCCTCCTGTTCTTGGTTGTGCCATGGCACTTGGCCACCCTCGGGATCGAGCGTGACATTGCCGATGGAGAAATTCTGCGCCTGGATCGGAGCAACGCCACCGGCGAGGTTCTGCGTACGGCGACGGGCCGGATAACGGCGGCCTTCGATTTTTGCGAGGTCGGAAATAATCATGATAGTACTTGTTTGAGGGTTTTGGTGGGATCAGCGGTTCAAGCAGCCGAAGAATGTGTAGTCCTTGTTTTCGGCGAGACGCTGGATGTAGAGCGCGAGCTCGCGGGCATGGTAGTCGCCCCACATCGAGGATTCGCCGCGCGGGATTTTTGAACCTGCCGGCGTGTGGTCCCAGCCGTTCGGACGGTGATAGATCGAGTGGAGAATGAGTCCCTGATGCTCGGCCGAGGTCGAGAGGTACGGCTCGGAAAGCACGGTGCGGGCGGTGCTGAGACCGGCCTGCATATAACGCGTGCCATCGGCGCTGTTGCCAAGATAGCGACCAAGGCGGATGAGCCCCTGTGCGGCGATCGAGGCGGAGGAACTATCGACCGGCTCCCAATCGTTTTCGATCTGCGCCGGACGATCGAGATAATCGCCGAGGTGATGAAGGTTCGGCGCGCCGGTGTCCCAGTAAGGAATGCCGTCGGTCGGAGTTTGCTCGATGTAAAAATCGCAAGCGGCCTTCGCGGCCTTGAGGAACATCGCTTCGATTTCCTGACGCCCGCCAAACGGCACAAGCTCTGCATCATCCAGCGTGGCAAGCCACTCGAGTTGCTCGGGGTAGCCGGCGATGATCCATGCAAGCCCGCGCGTCCATGTGCTGAATGGCGAGTAACCTTGCTGCGAGTTCGGGCAGCGGAAGTTGCCGTCGTTGGTGTTGAAGATGCTCTCGTGCGCCACGCGGCCACGGATGTCATAGGCATCGCGACCCTCGCCGTAATACACCGCAAAATCCGCGGTGGTCCGCGCGTGTTGGATCAGGCGCTCAAGCAGCGAAATGCGAGCATCTTTCTCCCCCATCAGCACATGGCCAAGCGAGTGCGAAACCGCCAAGGCGCGCAGGCTGCGAATGGTATCGGCAAACAGCGAGTGCGGTCCGTTGAAGGAATAAATGTATCCGCCACCGCCGGCCACACGCGTCCAACGCGCGGCTTGCACCGCACCAGTGCACTTGAGAGCGAGCTCATAAAAATCTTTTTCCCGCTCATCAAAGGGAATCTTCCCTTCAACCATCAGGCGCAACAGGTTGCCGTAGGTGCTGACATTATTGAAGCCATGGTCATGCACGCCGATGTGCGTGATGTGATGAGCCATGCGCTCGCGCGTGCGATCGCGTCCAAGTTGCAGGAAGCTCTCGTCGCCGGTAGCGTCGTACTGCAGCACGGCAGAGCCGTAAACGAATCCCTGGGTCCATTCGGTCCAGCCGCGTGCGGTGTATTTGCCCGCGACGGTGAAGACCGGAGTGGCCTTGCCGGGCACCTCATCCTTGTCGATCGAGAGGATCTTCGGAGCCGAAGCAGCCCAGAGTTTTTGGATCGCCGGCACAAGGTCGGCGGCGGTGAGTTTGGGGTCGGATTGGATCATAGTCTTTTAAGGTGAAAGCCTCCATCGATGTTGATGACATCGCCGGTTGAAAACGGAAACGCACCGCCGAGGATGGACTCGACGGCAAGCCCGACATCTTCGGGGTTGCCCCAGCGCTTTTGCGGCACGATGCCCTCGGCGAGCAACTTGTCGTATTTTTCCTTCACGCCGGAGGTCATGTCGGTGGCCATGATGCCGGGGCGAAGCTCGAGCACTTGTGTGCCGGACTCCGCAAGGCGCACTGCCCAGAGCTTAGTCGCCATGCCGAGTGCCGCTTTGGAAATGCAATACTCGCCGCGATTGATCGATGCGGTATCGGCCGAGAGCGACGAAACGAAAATCAGTTTGTATCCACCGGGCAGCACGGACTCACCGGGCTTGGCCAGCCAGTGACGGGCCGCCAACTGCGACAGGAAGTACGGACCCTTGAGGTTGACGCCGAGCACTTCGTCGAAAATGTCCTCGGTCGCTTCGGTGATGTCGGCACGCACGCGCGGCGCGATGCCCGCATTGTTGACCAGCGCGTCGAGACGACCGAAGGCAGCTAGCGTTTCGGCCATCATGCGCTCGCGATCGGCGGCATCGCCGACATTGCCGCCCACGATGGGAAACTTCTGAGCCGGGTTCACTGCCACGGCCGCGCAGGCGGCGGAAGTTTCCTCGGCAGCGGCGCGATTGCTGGCGAAGTGAATGGCGACGCTGTGGCCAGCGGCCGCAAGTCGAAGCGCGATGCCACGGCCAAGGCCGCGACTTGATCCAGTGACGAGAATGTTGGCGGGTGATTTCACAATGCCCAACATGACAGAGGTGCCCGCCGGTTCGTTATGACAAATGGTCAACAAATTAGCACAAAACCGACTTTATTTTTTGTGCTTGTCGGATTGCCCCTTACGCCTTGTCGGCGCAGGCTTTTGCGCAAAGCACGAAGGCGCCACGCCGGTGTGCCTTTTGAACCAGCGGGAAAAATAATTCAGATCGTCGAAACCCGCTTTTTCCGCTGCTTCGCCGACACTCGATCCCGCCAGCAGACTTGCCTTACCTGCCTCGAGCCGGATTGCGTCGCGCTGCTGACGCAAGGTCAGGCCGGTCTCACGCTTAAAGCGGCGATTGAGGTAATCCGGATTCTGCCCTAGGCGCCGCGCGAGTTCGCCAACGCTCTCACTGTGCAAACCGGGATCGGCCGCCAGCCGGGTGAAGGACTTGATGAAGCCCGGCGTCGGGCGCGGCTCGCGCGGCAAAAATCCAAGCGCGCGAAACTGGATGTCGAGGATCGACAGCGCGCGCGATGCGGTGAGCAGCTTTGCCTCCATCGATGCCGGATCCTTGAGCTGACCAAGCTCGGAAAGCTGCAAGCGCATGCGCACCGACTCGGAGTGATTGAGCATCGCCATGCGCTCCTTGGGTTGCTGCTGGAGTTTGATATCGAGCGCGAGACACAAGGGACGACGGCCGCTGGTTTCGCGAAACGCGTGAGGAGTGCCGGCAGGAATCCACGCCACCATGCCCGGCAACACTGCATGCTCGTCATTTCCCACGATCAAAGTTCCGGCACCCGATAAATAACAAAGCAATTGCCCATGGCGGTGCGAGTGCGTCTCAAGCCGATCGACTTCCGGCAAATGACGGTGGATCCGCAACTGCATCACATCGACACCCGGCAGGCGGATGTTGATCTTTTGAAGCAGCAGCGGACGCAGGCCTTTCATGCGGGGCAGCACATTGACTCAAGCCACTCCCGCGGGCAAACAGCAAATCCATGTGCGCGCAGCGGTGATGAGGCTCACCAATAAATCCTCGGCGCGATGTCGGGCGGCAAGGGGTTTTGCGGCGGGGACTTCTGGCGCAGCAGCGAGCGGCGCACCTGCGTTGGGGACTGACCATAGAGCCGCGTGAAACAACGCGTGAAATAAAGCGGATTTTCAAATCCGCAGCGGTCGGCGATTTCCTTGATCGCCAAACTCGAACGCCCAAGCAAGGCCATCGCAAGCTGCAGCTTCAACAGGCGAAATGTTTCCATAGGCGCATGACCCAGCGAATTTCGAAAAATCCGGCAAAGGTGTTTTTCGGTGACACCGACGCGTTTCGACAATTCGCCGAGCTGCAAGGCATGGTGCGGATTCGCATCGAGGATCGCCCGCATGTAATTCAACGATGCGTGCACCTGCTCCGGCAATCGGTCGCCAACAGCATGACCTTTCTTGACCGCCGGTTTGAGAAGAATCGACATCAGGCATTCCATGAAAAGGCTCTCCTCGGGCCAGGCCCGCATGGTCGGCCAATTTTTTTTGCCATGCGCGGCAATGCGCCCGAGCAAGTGACGCAGCATCGGCGCCACAACCGGATCCGGGTCGACAAAAAGGAAAGGCCACTTCCCCACCGGCGGCCAATCGGCAGGCAAGGTGGCGATGTCGAAGTGAACATAGGCATGACGCGTCTCAACGCTGCTGTCCCAAGTGTAAGCTTCACGAAAATCCGGACGGGCAAGGATCATGCCACCCGGCGGCACCTTGTGATCCACCCCATTGAGCCGGTAGTTGGCCGTGCCCTCGATCATCAGCACCAGCTCATAATCACTCAGCAGGCGCGGCGCCAATTTGTCGCCGGGCCGGTAGCGCACCACCGAGCCGTAAATGTACTTCAAGGCTAGGCGGCTAGGCGGTGCGAGGGCGTGCGACATGGGCTTGAGAAGGCTTGATGACCGCAAAAACCATCGCCGATCGCCCTGAGCCCCTGCAAGCCTGAATGCGAATTTTGTGCATATTTATCAGAACCCCGCCCATTGGCATCGGAAACATTTTCTCTATCTTCAGGCATCGTCGGAAACCGCAAACAGATCGGTGCTTTCGACATTCAAAAAATTCTCCAACATCCATACCATCATGAGCGCCATTGCCGAACCCGAAGTGAAACCCCATCAATTGAGCGATTACAGCCTCGTCGGGGTAAATTCCAAACTGGCTGTCGAAAAAGGTCTCGCCGAGGCCGAGTGGTATCAATGCCCCGTGCCGCGCGATGTGATGCGCGAGTTGCTCGAGCGCAAAAATGGTCCGGCGATCCGTGACACGATCATCTGGTTCGCGCTGCTCGGTATTTCGGGTTACGCCGCTTTCCTGCTTTGGCCCACCGCATGGGCGCTCATCCCGTTCATGGTGTATTGGGTGATCTATGGCACGACCTCCGATTCGCGCTGGCACGAATCAAGCCACGGCACCGCCTTCAAAAGCGATTGGATGAACAACGCGCTTTATGAAATTTCATCGTTCATGGTGATGCGCGAAAGCACCGTCTGGCGCTGGAGCCACACCCGCCACCACAGCGACACGATCGTCGTCGGTCGCGATCCGGAAATCGCCGTACCACGCCCGGCAGACATGAAGTCGTTCATCACCGCATTTCTCGGATATCCGGCAGCGATTTCGTACTTCAAAAAATTGATCCGCCATGCTGCAGGCAGCCTCGATGCCGAAGAAGCGACCTACATCCCCGAGTCGGCGCGTCCCACGATTTATTTCAAGGCCCGCATCAGCCTGCTGATCTATGTCGCGGTAATCGCCACATGCATTTACTACCGCAGCATCCTGCCGCTGCTTTACATCGGCCTGCCCAACCTCCTCGGATCATGGCTGATGCCGATCTATGGTTTCACCCAACACGCAGGCCTCGCGGAGAATGTGCTCGATCACCGCATGAACTGCCGCACGGTTTACATGAATCCAATCAATCGCTTCCTTTATTGGAACATGAACTACCATGTCGAACACCACATGTTCCCGCTGGTACCTTATCACAACCTACCGCGACTCCACGAGGTGGTGAAGGAGGACATGCCCACGCCCTACCGCAGCCTCTTCGATGCGTGGCGTGAGATCATCCCCGCGGTGCTGCGCCAGGTGAAGGATCCCGGCTATTTCGTGAAACGCAAACTGCCGACCCCAACGGTTCGTTCGGCGGCGAATGAGGCGGCAAAAACCGTGGTTTCCACTGGCATTGCCGATGCCGAAGGTTGGATCGAGGTCGCACCGGCCGACTCGCTGCTGCGCGAGGATGTGCTGCGCTTCGATTATGGCGGCGCCACCTATGCGGTCTATCGCTCGGGCGAGGACCAATACTATGCCACCGACGGCATCTGCACCCACGGCAACACCCACCTCGCCACCGGACTGGTAAAAGGCAACCTCATCGAATGTCCGAAACACAACGGCCGCTTCGATGTGCGCGACGGCTCCACCCAACGCCCACCGGTCTGCGTCGCACTCAAAACTTATCCGGTGCGCGTGAGCGATGGCCGCATCTTCATGAATGTGTACAAGGCAGGCGGCATCGGTGCCAAGCAGGCCGCGACAACCTACGAATTCCGTGTGGTCAGCAACGAGAATGTCTCGACCTTCATCAAGGAAGTCGTCCTCGAGCCGCTGCCGGATTCGCCCAAGCTCAAGTACCAAGCAGGTCAGTACATCCAGATGGCGATTCCCGCCTACGGCAAAATTTCATTCGAAAGTTTCAAGATTCGCCCACCCTACGACGCGGTCTGGAGAGCCAATCATGTTTTCGATTACGAAACCGAAAACCACTCGGAGCTGCGGCGCAACTACTCGCTGGCGACCAACCCCGACAAGGACACGCAACTGCGTTTCAATGTCCGCATCGCCACCCCGCCACGCGGCCAGGACTGCAAGGCCGGCGTCGGATCCTCGTATGTGTGGAACCTCAAGCCCGGCGACACGGTCAAGGCCTTCGGACCCTTCGGTGATTTCCTCATCAAGGAAACACAAAACGAAATGGTCTATCTCGGTGGCGGTGCGGGTATGGCTCCTTTGCGCTCGCACCTTTCGCACCTCTTCGAAACGCTCCAGACCGGACGCAAAGTCAGCTTCTGGTACGGCGCTCGCTCGAGGCAGGAAGTTTTCTATCAGGAATACTTCGAGGACCTCGCACGCAAGTTCGAGAACTTCGAGTTCCATGTCGCACTCTCCGAGCCACTGCCCGAAGACAACTGGACCTCGCACACGGGCTTCATCCACGAAGTGCTGCGTCGCGAATACCTCGGCAATCATGCCAACCCTGCAGCCGTGGAATACTACCTCTGCGGACCGCAGCCGATGATCCAAGCCGCGCGCACCATGCTCGAGGGGATGGGCGTTGACAAAGAACACATCGCGTTTGATGAATTCTGAGCCACGGCCCGCATGTCAAACACCACCGCATCCATTCATCGCCGCCCTTTCGGAAATCTTCCCGATGGACGCGCGGCGGAACTCTTCACACTCAACAATGGTTGCGGGCTCTCCTGCGACATCACCAACTACGGCGGCATCATCACCGCTCTACGGGTGACTCGCGCGGATGGCTCGGAGGTGGATGTCGTGCTGGGCTTCGACAATTTGCAGGACTACCTCGGACCGCATCCGTGCTTCGGCACCATCGTCGGACGCGTCGCGGGCCGCATCAGCGGTGCAAAGTTTCATCTCGACGGACGCGACTACCCGCTCGCCGCCAATGACGCACCCAATCACCTTCACGGCGGCCCGGGCGGATTCGACAAACAACTTTGGGACGCGGAGATCGTCGAAAAGGACGGCATCCCCACGCTCCAACTCAGCTACCTGAGCCGCGATGGCGAGGAAGGGTATCCGGGCAATCTGCGGGCAAAGGTCAGCTACTCACTCAGCCCCAAAAACGAACTCGTCATTCACTACGATGCCGAGACCGACAAAGCCACACCCCTAAGCCTCACCAATCATTCTTACTTCAACCTCGCTGGCGAGGGCAGCGGCGATGTGAGCGATCAATGGCTGCAGGTTTTCTCGGATGAAATCGCGAGCACCGACGCGGCAATGACATTGCTCGGAACCAAGGCTTCGGTGGAAGGCAAAGGCAATGATTTCAACAAGCTCCGCCGACTCGGCGATGCGATCCCACAACTGCTGAACCACCACGGCGACAACCACTTCATCCGCCGCCAAGCGCATGAAAAAGGCAAGCTGCTTGTCACGGCCGTGATGAGCGATCCGGCGAGCGGTTTGGTCATGACCACACTCACCACGCAAGACTCGGTGCAAATTTTCACCGCCACCGTGCTCGATGGCAGCCTCATCGGCAAATCCGGCAAGCCCTACATCAAGCACGCGGGCATGTGCTTCGAATGCCAAGCCTGCCCCGGTGCCGTTCACACGCCGGAACTCGGCGAGATCATCCTCCGGCCCGGAGAACGCTACGACCACACCACGGTCTACGCGTTTTCCAATGCGCTGTGCCCGTAAGACCGATCCGACCGATGCGGTCGATCCTCCAAGCCGTTTCCCTTTGAAACAGCCTGCAAAATCTCCATACTCACGCGCATGAGCACTCCCCTCCCCGCCTCACAACGCAAGATCCGCATGGGCATGGTCGGTGGTGGACGCGGCGCCTTCATCGGCGGCGTTCATCGCATCGCAGCCAACATGGACGGACAAATCGAACTCGTCTGCGGCGCCTTCAGCAGCGACCCGCAACGCTCGCGCGATTCCGGTGCCGATTTTTTCCTGCCACCCTCGCGTTGCTACGGAACCTTCGAAGAGATGATGAAAGCCGAGGCCGCTCTCCCGCTCGGCGAGCGCATGGATTTTGTTTCGATCGTCACGCCGAACCACCTGCACTTTCCCGCCGCAAAGTGCGCCCTCGAGCACGGCTTTCCCGTCCTATCAGACAAACCCGCCACCTTCAACCTCGCCGAGGCGAAAGAGCTCGGCGAAATCGTCGCCCGCTGCGGACTCCCCTACGGCCTCACGCACAACTACACCGGCTACCCGCTCATCAAGGAGGCGCGCGAAATCGTGAGCTCGGGCAAGCTTGGAAAAATCCGCAAAGTCGTCGTCGAATACCCGCAAGGTTGGCTCGCCACACGCCTTGAAGAAAGCGGACAAAAGCAAGCCGCATGGCGCACCGATCCCACGAAGTCCGGTGCCGCAGGTTGCATCGGTGACATCGGCACTCATGCCGAAAACCTCGCCGAGTATGTCACCGGTCTGAAGATCCGCGAGCTTGCCGCCGACCTCACATCGTTTGTCGAAGGCCGCGCGCTCGATGACGATGGCAATGTGCTCCTCCGATTCGACAACGGCGCCAAAGGCATCCTTCACGCGTCACAAATTTCCGTCGGCGAAGAAAACAACCTTTCACTGCGCGTCTACGGCGAACTTGGCGGCATCGAGTGGCATCAAAAGGAACCCAACACGCTGCTCGTGAAATCCATCGACCGACCGGTCGAAGTCTGGCGCACCGGCATGGGCTACCTCGGAACCAAGGCCGCCGCCAACACCCGCACGCCCGCCGGCCACCCAGAAGGATACCTCGAAGCCTTCGCCAACATCTATCGCCATTTCGCCAACCACCTTCGCGCCATCATCGATGGCAGCACACCCGACCCTACCTCACTCGACTACCCAAAAATCGAAGACGGCATCCGCGGCATGGCCTTCATCGAAGCCGTCGTCGAAAGCTCACATCACAACGCCCGCTGGACGAGACTGGAAGGAAGGTGAAGCAAACATCGAAGTAGAAGAGAATGAAGAAGCCACTTCTTTGTCGCAGGTGGATCATCCTGCTCTAGTACGACCTTCACCCATCGGACTTTTGGGACGCTGAGCGGTACCAGAGCCGGCGCATATCGGTATTCAAATACAGATTGATACGGGGTATGGGTGATGATTTGATCAGGCATGTACATGAGCAGATCGGTGGTTTTTTCCGTTGTTCTTTTGATTCTCTGTGCCGGGTGTTCGCGTAAATCCCCGGCGAGGGATGCAAGCGAAGTGAAACAGGATCCCTATGTCACTGCCGCCCTTTCCAACAGTTCGGACAAACCGCCAACGAGCCTCGCGTCGCTTCGTGAGGCTGCTGAAAATGGTGGAGCCTTGGCACAGAGAGAACTGGCGACCCGCTTTCTCTTCGGCAAGGGCGTGCCTACCGACCCGCGCGAGGCTGTAATATGGGCAAAAAAAGCCGCCTACAATGGTGACCCCACCGCCATGCTTTGGACCGGGCGGGCGGCGCTCAATGAACCGGCTGGCCGGATCGAGGCAGCCGCATGGTTTCTCACCGCAGGCAAGAGCAACAACGCGGCAATACGCCAGGATGTCGCAGGCGAGATCGAGGCGCTCGGGCTCACACCGGTGGAACACACACAGGCAATTTCGCGCGCCACCGAGTTGGAAAAAACCATTTCGCGAAACTCGCAGTAATCATTGCCATCCGCAGTATCTCATACGAAATCGTGGATGCTCAGTCCGCAGTCACCCTCAGGCGCACAAACTGCCTGCTCGCGCCAGACACAACATAGGAAAGCGCGCTTGCAGTGTTGTTGAGGCCGTTATGGCTCGCCGGAACATTTGTCCAACTCTCGAGATCGCTCGAGGTTTGTACGACAAACTGCGTGCCGTATGCGATGTGCGGGATATTGCCACCATTCACCCAAGTGACCGTGTTTCCCATGAAACCGGGATTGGCGGTGAAACCGGGCGCAGCATTCATGAAGTACTCAATGCCGTTGGAGACTCCGTCGTTGTCGTAATCAAGATTAGCGGCTTGGCCACCGGCATTTGCAACAGCCCAATAATCGTAATTTAACAAACGAGTGACCGTGACCGTGTAGGTCTTGGTGGTCGTACCATCTTGTGCCGTGACCAGCACCGTGAGCGTGTTGCTACCGACCGAAAGTGGAATCGACCCGCTCGCCGAACCTGATGCCACCGCTACCCCATTGACCTTCACCGATGCGGCGCTTTCCGTGAGTGCTGGTGTCACCGTGAGTGCATTGACCGCGTTGGCCACAACGGCCGTGTAGCTCGTGGTCGATGAAGCAAAAGCTGGACTCAGGCTACCCGAGCTCAAAGCGAGATTGCTCAGCGTCGCAACCGTAGACAGGAAATTGGCGGTCACCGATTTGTTGGCATCCATCGTAAGCGCAAGCGGGTTGCTGCTACCGCTCGCGCCACCGCTCCAACTGCCGAAGGCATGTAATGCCCCCGGTGTGGCGGCGAGTGCAGCCTCGCTGCCATCCGGATACCATGCGACGGATGGCGATGCGGTGACGCTGCCGCTTCCCGTGCTCGAAGTATCCAGCGTGCGGCGCGTTACCGCAGGAATGTTGGTGGTAAAAACATGGAACTGGGTGGTCTGCGCGCCGTTAAAATTATTGTCCGAGGCCAGCACTAGGGTCCGATAGCCATTCACATCGCGCCCGAAACACATCGACTCGACATTGTCCATGTTGCTGGAGGATTCCCAAAGGAGCGTCTTGCTCAGCTTCGTGTAGGTGGCTCCCTGCAACGAGCTGACGCCCGCGACGTTGGTGGTGCCTGTCTGATTGAAATTCACTTCGTAAATTCTAATCCGATAGCTGCCGAGGTTGGTGTTGTTCGCGGTCAACCCACGCTCCATCACGAAGATCCGGCCGGAATCATCCACCGGCAGGATTTCGGGCACCGTGTTGAAGCGGCGAACGATGATGTAGACTGTTCCCAGATCGGCCTGATAGACCTTTTCCTCAGCCGCCACGGAATTGCCAGGCGCGCCAGTGAAGCGCACGATGCGGGTCAAGCTGTTCTGCGCCTGGTTCGTGTCACTGTTGTAGGTACCATTGTAATCCTGCTTGAGCGCGGCTTCATTGGCGGTGAAGAGCTCTTTCTTAGAAGGCGTGATGCCAAGGCACTCGAGCGAGAGGTTCGAGACCACGCCGCTCGACTGGTTTGAGGCACTGGGTGCCACAGGATTGCCGGAGCCGTCGCGCGGCAGAAACTTCACCGGCAGCGCCACATCGGCCTCCTTGTTGCCGGTCGTGCCATTGAAGCGCGCGATCCACGGCGGGATGCTGTAAGTCGCATCAACACCCGCCGCCAAACCCTCGTGTGAAACAAAGAATGATCCATCGAGGTTTCCCGCGATGCCCTCGGTATCCGCCAACGGAAGCGTGCTGCCATCCGGCTTTTTCATCCCGATGGATGACAATGCCGTCGCCGAGGTGAAGGAGCTGCCGTTGTAGGCCAGATCAAACGTCCACATCCGACTGGCCCCTTCGCTGCGTGAATCATCGCTGATCGCGATAAAGCGGTCCGTGTAGGGATTGTAGGAAATGCCTGATAGCCCGCCGATCTCGACTCCGCCAACGACCGTCGCGGTCGCGATGGTCTGCGAGCCGACGTAGGTCAAGGTCTGACTCAAGGCCGAGCCAAAGCTGCAGAACGCCAACAAAAAACAAAGA
>JBKDYW010000159.1:0-4911 GCA_046308575.1 Verrucomicrobiota bacterium | reverse complement strand
ACGATGGACACCGTAGAACGCCTGCAGTTCGACAACGCCTTCGTCTTCCGCTACTCCAAGCGCCGCAACACCCCCGCCGCCGAAATGGAAGGCCAACTCTCCGAAGAGGAAAAGGAATCACGCAACCAACGCCTCCTTGATGTGGTCAACCGCATCGCCATCGAAAAAAACGCGGCACTTGTCGGCACCCGCCAGCAAATCCTTTGCGAAGGCCCCTCAAAAAACAATCCGGACCGCCTCTCCGGCCGCACTTCACACAATAAAATCGTCATCTTCGAAGGCGACCCCAACCGCCACACCGGCCAAATCCTCGACATCCACATCGACGAATCCACCGGCTTTACCCTCTACGGCCACCTGCCGATTTCGATGTAAACACGGTAGCAATTTTCTAGGCCCAGACCTTTTCGAGATCGCCCTTCTCGAGCACCTTCCAATCGCCTTGGGCCAGCGCGCCAAGCTCGAAGTTTCCGATCGCCGCACGGATCAATCGCAGCGTCGGATACCCCACCGCCGCAGTCATGCGCCGCACCTGACGATTTTTCCCCTCGGTCAGCCGCAGCTCAATCCATGAGGTCGGGATCAATTTCCGAAACCGCACGGGCGGATTCCGCTCAGTCACCTGGGGCTCGGGCTGCAGCAACTTCGCGCCACACGGCAGCGTACGGTAATTTTGAATCTCGATCCCGCCACGCCGCAATCGCTGCAAGCCCCCCTCATCTGCCACACCCTCCACCTGCGCCCAATAAGTCCGCCCATGCGCTGCCAACGGATCCAAGAGCCGATGATTGAACCCCGCCTCATCCGAGAGCAAAAGCAAACCCTCCGAATCCATGTCCAAGCGCCCCACCGGATACACCCCCGCGGGAAAACCAAAATCAGCCAATGTCCGCTGACCCGGCTGATCTGGCGTAAACTGGCACAACACGCCATAGGGCTTGTGAAATGCGATCACCATGAAGGTGGAAAAAACCGGATCAGACCGATGATGCAAGAGTTATGTGCGTCATCGGTCACATGGCAGGGACCTTTGTCCCTAAAGGTCCGCCGCGATTGCTCAAGCAACTTCACCCGGTAGGGCGATGCGGCCCCGCAGCGCCGACTCATCGCCGCAGGCGCCCAAGCGGGCAAGATGCCCGCGCTCCCGTGAAGAGGCGCCTTCATAGACAATTCATTCAGCGGACCTTTGGGGACAAAGGTCCCTGCCGTGAAGATGTGACTTCTTCAGGCTCTTCCCTCATTCAAAATTCAAAATCCATCATTCAAAATCTCTTCCTCACCCCATAAGCCCGATCGCTTCCTCTAGCGACGCGACGACGAGTTCGGCGCCGTGGCTTTGGAGTTGGCTGATGCTGAAGCTGCCGGTGGCCACTGCGAGGCAGCGGGCACCGATGGCTTTGGCGCAGGCGATGTCTTTGGGGGTGTCGCCAATGATCCATGTTTCCGCGGCGTTGAATGATTTGCCCGCATGTACTTCCGCACGTTGCAGTGCGATTGGGCCGAGCCGGTTGCGGTCGGCGTGATCACACCCGTAAGCGCCGAAGGCAAAATAATCGGCCAGTCCGAAATGCCGCACCTTGATGCCCGCGCCTTGCGCCGTGTTGCCGGTGAGCAAGCCAAGCGTCGCGTGTTCACTTGCGGCAAGATGATCCAGCAATGGAAAAACGCCGTCGATCACGCGTCCGGCGAATTCACCTCGCGCGAGATTTTCAGCAAGGCGCTCATGGTAAACGGCAAGGTAGTTTGCAAACCCCTCATCGGTGAACTCCACCCCGTAGTGACGGTGAATGCCACCCACGATGCCAAGGTCGGTTGCGCCAGCGAGGTCGAGCTCGGGACCATCGTCACCAAAGACTTCGCGCGTCGCTTGTTTCAATGCCGCCATGCCGGCGCCGCCGGTGTCGACGAGCGTGCCATCGATGTCGAACAGGTAAAGCATCGGCGACAGGCGCGGGAAACCACCTCAGGACTCAGCCTTGCCAGACTCCTCGAGTTTTTCTTCAACAGCGCTTTCGCCATCGGGTGATTCGTCCGGCACTTCGTCGTCGAAGTCCTCGTCCGCTGCATCATCCTCATCGTGATCGTCTTCTTCCATCAACTCACCGTGGAAGAGATGGAACTTGCGCTTGCGTTGATGCGCGGGCAGCGGTGAAAGAATCATAGCAACGGCCCGACCATTGAGGCGCGGCGGTTGATCCACCTGCGCCATGGTCTTGAGGTCTTCGATGATGCGGTTGAGCACGACAAAGCCGAGTTCCTTGTGCGCGTTTTCGCGACCTTTGAACTGCAGCACGAAGCGGCACTTGTGATTGGCGTCGAGGAATCCCTCCGCACGGCCGAGCTTGATGTTGTAATCGTGCTGACCCGTACCGACGCGGAATTTCACTTCCTTCATGCGCGTCGCGCTCTTCGACTTTTGCTTTTTGAGCTTGGCCTGCTCGTACTTGAACTTGCCGTAGTCGATGATCTTGCACACCGGCGGATCCACCTGCCCGGCGATCTCGACGAGGTCGAGCCCGAGCGACTGGGCCTTGGCAAGCGCCTCGCGGGAGCCCATGACTCCAAGCTGTTGTCCGTCCGCCATAATGACGCGGACTTTCGGGGCGCGAATTCGGTCGTTGATCCGCGTCATGTCGCGGAAACGACCCCGGTTTTGGTCTCTTTGTGGCTTAGCGATGGCTTTGTCCTCCGATGGGTGGATGCGACGCCCAGGTCTGTGCGCGGACAGGGCCGCGGCAAATCCGGACGAAGAGTGTCGTGAAACGATGAGCCGGCTGCGAAATCATGAATTGCGGACAGCGGAAGTCATGCGGTCTTCTGGACCGGGCGTGGGCGTCATAGGGTATCGTTTCAAGGAAATCATGTGGCAGCCGATGGGCTTGCGACATCACCATGGAGCGGTGATGGCCATTTGATAAGCGATCCGGACGCTGCGGGCAAGACTCTTTTTCGGCCGCATTTCGAGCTCCATCGGACATGTTCGGGATTGCATCAAAGGGAGGCATGAAAAATGATCCGCATTTCCAAAACACCGAACCATGTCATCCCACACCTTCATTGCCGTCGACCTCGGAGCGGGCAGCGGCCGCGTGATCGCCGCCACCACCGATTTCCAAAAAATCGAACTGGAGGAAATCCACCGCTTCGACAATCCCGGCACCGAGCTTCCCGGCGGATCGTTTTGGAACATCGTTGGCCTTTACCGCGACATTCTCGAAGGCCTGCGCCGCGCGGTCGAAATTCACGGCGATCGCATCGTTTCGATCGGCATCGATACCTGGGGCTGCGACCACGGCCTCATTGGCCAAAACGGCACGCTGCTCGGCATGCCACACCAGTACCGCGATTCACGCTTCGAGGGCATGGCCGAGCTGATGCACGGGCTGATGCCTGAGGCGGAAATTTATCGCCACACCGGCATCAAGACGAATTTCTACAACAGCTCGCTGCATCTGCTTGCCGAGGCGCACAAAAAAAATCCGGCGCTCGATGCTGCCGAGACGCTGCTCTTCATCCCCGACCTCCTCGCGTACTGGCTCACCGGCCGCAGAGCGGTAGAGCGCAGCATCGCATCGACCTCGCAACTCGTCGACCCCACGAATGGTGAGTGGGCATGGCCGGTGATCGATGCCCTCGGTCTGCCGCGCAAAATGTTTGGTGAAATCGTCGCACCCGGCACCGTGCTGGGACCGATCCGTGATGCAGTCGCCAGCTTCATCGGCAAGGCCGGCATCCCAGTCATAGCTTCAGCGAGCCACGACACCGCATCCGCAGTCGCAGGCATCCCGATGCACGACGGACAAAAACTTTGGCTCTCATCCGGCACCTGGTCGATCATGGGCGTGGAAACCAAAACGCCGGTCACCACACCCGAGGCACTCGCTCGAGGCTTCAGCAACGAACTCGGCGTGAATCAAAGCGTGCGTTTCCTCAAAAACATCGCGGGACTCTGGCTCATCCAGGAATGCAAACGCCAGTGGGAACTCGATGGCGAATCGATCGACTATGCCACGATGACCCGCATGGCCGAAGCGGCGGAACCTTTCTCGGCATTCATCAACCCCGATGACGAAGTCTTCGCAAGCCCCGGCAACATGCCGGAAAAAATCCGCAAGTGGTGCGAAAAATCCGGACAAAAAATCCCCGCCGACAAAGGCACGATCCTGCGCATCGCCACCGACTCGCTCGCGCTGAAATACCGCGAGGTCTTCGATCACATCAAGGCCTTCACCGGTACGACATTCGACCAACTCCACGCTGGCGGCGGCGGCATCCAAAACGAACCACTCTGCCAATCGACCGCCGACGCCCTCGGCATCAAGGTCGTCGCCGGTCCGATCGAGGCGACCTCATGCGGCAATGTGATCACGCAAATGATCGGCACCGGCCACCTCGAGAACTTTGAGGCCGGGCGTGAACTCATTCGACGCTCATTTGATTTCAAAACCTACGAGCCACGCCAAAGCGCCGATTGGAACGCCGCCTACGAACGCTTCAAGGCGCTCGTTTGAAAAAGGCAGCATCTTCACGAGGGAGCGTCGATGGTTTCGGCGCTGCGGGGCCGTATCGCCCTACCGAGTATGATAGGCAGGGACCTTTCTCTGAAAGGTCCGCTCCAAGGAGGTACTGAATCAGTTGGTGACGCGCATCGGCATCAGCACATAGAGGAAGGTTCCTTCAATGCGCAGAACACCGGGGCTCATCTCGTCGATGAGGTCGAGGTACACATGCTCGCTGTCGAGCGCGCGCAACGGGGCTTGAAGGAACTCGGGATTGAATGCGATCTGCATCGGCGGGCCCTGATAGATGACATCCATCGACTCCTGAGCTTCACCGACATCCGGCGAGTTGGCGGTCACTTCGATGCGGTTTTCGCTGAAGACGAGCTTCACGGAATTTGCCTTGTCGGAA
>JBKDYW010000158.1:0-6924 GCA_046308575.1 Verrucomicrobiota bacterium | reverse complement strand
CGACGCCAGGGTGCCATAGCGCAGGTCGAGCAGGTCTATGACCCGCGCCTGCAAAAAGCCCACCCATTTCTCGTGGCGCTTGGTTACATCCCGGTGTTGATCGGCGCCTCGATCGCTTGGTTTTATGATCAGCCGATCATCGTGACCGCACCATTTGTGGTCATCTCGATGCTCGTCGCGCTGTATGTGCTTCTTCGCAAGCCGATTTCGCGCCATCATGCGGGATTCATTTTTGCGATTTGTTTTCTCGCAATCGCCTTTGGAATCCTCCACTACTTTCCCCAGCTCCAGCATGCCGCGTAAGGACCTGCTCGATATATCATCACTCAGTCGCGAAGAGATCGACCATCTTCTTGACCAGTCCGTTCCGTTCAAAGAACTCTTCACCCGGTCGGTCAAAAAAGTACCGGCGCTCAAAGGCAAGTCGGTCCTGATGCTCTTCTACGAGCCCAGCACGCGCACTCATTCTTCATTCGAAGTCGCGGCAAAGCGCCTCTCGGCCGATGTCACCAACTTCGATGTCGGGCACTCGTCGATCACCAAAGGCGAGTCGGTGCGCGAAACAGTGGAAACACTGCAAGCGATGCGCACGGACTTCATCATCGTGCGCCACGCGCGCTCCGGCCTGCCGGGCATGATCGCAAAACAGACTCACGCCTCGGTGATCAATGCCGGCGACGGTGCTCATGCGCATCCGACCCAAGCGCTGCTAGACGCCTTCACCATCAAGGAAAAGTTTCCCGACCCGGTCGGCAAAAAAGTTCTCATCATCGGCGACATTCTCCACTCGCGGGTTGCGCGATCGACGAGCACGATCCTCAAGAAGATTGGCGTCGATGTCGCCTACCTCGGCCCCGGTTCGCTGGTGCCTCAAAAAGGACCGGAAAACATCCGCCGCTTTACCAACTATCAAGAGGCAATGGCATGGTCGCCGGATGTGGTCTACCTGCTGCGGGTGCAGATGGAACGCCAAGAAGCTCAGTTTTTCCCGAGTCTGCGCGAGTATCATCGCCTCTACGGCATCACCGATGCGCGCCTTGAGGAGATCCGCCAACGCGGGCTCTACCTCATGCATCCCGGCCCGGTAAACCGCGGGGTTGAACTCTGCGACGCGGTGATGGACTACGAACGCAGCCTCATCAACGACCAAGTCGAAAACGGCATCGCGGTCCGCATGGCAGTCCTCTACTGGCTCAAGCCCGATGCCGGATCCGAGTCATGATCAACGCCCCATCAATTTCGCGCAAAGAACTATGAACCTCCTCATCCAAAACGCCCGCATCGCCACGGAAGACAATCCGAAGTTGGTGCCCGGTGATGTGCTGGTGGAGGGCGGTGTGATTCGAAAAATTGGGAAGGGGATTAAAGCGCCCGATGGCTGCCGCGTGATCGATGCCAAGGAGCGAATTTTGATGCCGGGCATGTTCGATGCGCATGTGCACTTTCGTGAGCCGGGATTTGAGGCAAAGGAAAACATCGCGACAGGTTCCGAGGCGGCGATCAATGGCGGCATCACCGGCGTGGTGATGATGCCCAACACCGTGCCTGCGATCGATTCGGCGACGGTGGTTGGCCAGGTGCTTGCCATTGCCGCAAAAAATCCGCGTATCCCAGTTTACACCTCGGGCTGTGTCACGATGGGACGCAAGGGCAAGGAGCTTGCGGGCATCGATGGCATGCGTGCGCTTGGGGTGAAGATGCTTACAGACGATGGCGACACGACGGCCGATGCGGCGGTGTTGTTCCGCGCGATGCGTTATGCCGGAGAAATGGGCATGTTTTTCGCGAGCCACTGCGAAGTACCGGAGCTCGCCGGGCCACGCGCGCTCAACGAAGGTGCAATGAGCTATCGCCTTGGCATCCAGGGTTCGCCAGCTTGCGCCGAAGAGATCATCATCGATCGTGACATCCGTCTCGCTCACGCGACCGGCGCTCATATTCACATCCAACATGTTTCCAGCAAGATTGGCATGGAAACGATCCGCTGGTGGAAGCAACGCGGCGATGTGAAGGTCACCGCCGAAGTGGCGCCGCACCACCTGATTTTCTGCGAAGACGATATCGGCGACTACGACACCCACTACAAGATGAACCCGCCGCTGCGCACCAAGGCGGACAATGCGGCATTGCTTGAGGGCTTGATCGACGGCACCTTCGACCTGATCGCCACCGATCACGCGCCGCACACGCCATTCGAAAAGTCGCTGGATTTTGTCAGCGCACCAAACGGCATCACCGGCCTCGATACGGCGCTTGTTTCGCTGTATCACTACTTTGTCGAGACGGGCAAATTTGGCTGGGACCTCGTGGTGAAGCGCTTTGCCGCTGAACCTCGCCGCCTGATGGGTCTGCCGGTCCCCGCGATCAAGGAAGGCTCCGCTGCCGATCTGCTGCTTTTCAATACGGCAGGCGAAACGACCTTCACCCGCGAGTTCATGAAGTCGAAATCGCAGAACACGCCATTCCTCGACAAGACGCTCAAGGGCTCGGTCGATCTGGTGGTGCTGGGCGAGGATGTGCTGCTCGACCGGGTTTGAGCGCCGCGCCGGAGTGAATTTTCACGCACGGGCGGCATTGCCATGCGGCAGGTTTTTTTTATGATCCGCCGCACATGAGCAACCTTGATGCGATTCTCACCGCTGCTGTGGCCGAAGGCAAAATGCTGGCATCGGCAAAAACCAACATCGAAGCCCTCGTCCAAGGATCATCCTCGGATCTTGCCGCGCGAGTGATCGGCGAGCTGGCGGCCGATGGCCATTGGGGCGAGCTCAACGATCGTTTTTACAAAACCCTCGCCTTCGGCACTGGTGGTCTGCGTGGGCGCACCATCGGCCGCGTAATCGCAAAATCCGAGCAAGGCGCTGGCGGACCCAACGGGCGCCCCGAGCATCCATGCGTTGGAACCGCGACAATGAATTTCTACAATGTCGGCCGCGCGGTTCGCGGGCTCGTTGCCTACGCGAAAAGATCTGCACCGTCCGGTCGCAAGCCAGCCCTTGTGTTCGGCCATGACACTCGCCACTTCTCGCGCGATTTCGCCGAATTCTGCGCCAAGGTTGCATCCGAGCACGGCTGTGACGCATACCTCTTCGAAGGTCCTCGCTCGACGCCGCAACTTTCATTCACCGTGCGCGATCTTCGCGCAGATGCGGGCGTAGTGCTCACGGCGAGTCACAACCCTCCGCATGACAATGGCTTCAAGGCTTACTTTAATGATGGCGCACAAATCGTCGAACCTCACGCCTCTGCCATCATTGCCGAGGTCAATGCCGTCACCAGCGAGCGCTACGACGCAGTGCCCGAAAATGAACGCGGCAAGATCATCGTGCTCGGTGCTGAAATGGACGCACGCTATGTCGAGCGTCTCAAATCTCTGCTTTTGAAGCCCTCGCTGCTGCAAGGTGTTTCGACGAAGGTGGTCTTCACCAACCTCCACGGCACCGGCGGCCACATCAATGTGCCGATGCTGCGCGGCCTCGGTTTCGAGGTACTCACCGTGCCAGAACAGGATGTGGAGGATGGTCGTTTCCCCACCGTCGAATCACCAAATCCCGAGAATGCTCCCGCACTCAAGATGGGCGTCGATCTTGCGATCGCATCGGGCGCCGAAATCGTCATCGGCACCGACCCCGACGCCGACCGCATGGGCGTGGTGGTCCGCAATGCGAAAGGGGAAATGCAATTGCTCACCGGCAATCAGATCGGCTCACTGATGGCATGGTATCGCCTCAAGACCTGCTTCGAGCTTGGCTGGCTCACCCAGTCAAACCGCAGCCGCGCGGTGTTGATCAAAACTTTTGTCACCACCGAACTTCAACGCGCGATCGCCGATGGCTTTGGCGTTGGCATTGTCGACACGCTCACCGGCTTCAAGTACATCTCGTCGAAGCTCCGCAAATACGAAGATGCGATCCCGGCCGACAAGAAGGGTGATTACCGCTCGCTCACCGAAGAGCAAACACGCCTGCTGCGACTCGAGTACTCGCGCTTTTTTGTGTTTGGCGGTGAGGAAAGCTACGGCTACCTCGGCTCTGATTCGGTGCGTGACAAGGATGCGAATGGCGCGACGCTGATGTTTGCGGAAGTGGCTGCCTACGCGAAATCGCTTGGTCGCACGATCCCCGATTTGCTCGACGACATCTACCGCGAGTACGGCTATCACCTTGAGGCTGGCAAGTCGGTGGTGATGGAAGGCGCGGATGGAGCCGCAAAAATCCAGGCGCTTGCCGACTCCTACGCGAACAACCCGCCCAGCATCGTCGATGGCTCGCCTGTCCTGCGCACTCGCGATTTCTCGCGCCAGGACCTCTACGATCAGGAAGGGGACCTCATCCCCAAAGAGAAGATGCTTTTCATCGACCTCGAGGACGGCCGCTCGTTTGCTGTCCGTCCTTCGGGTACCGAGCCAAAGATCAAATTTTACCTGTTTGGCAAAGCCGCACCCAGTCCCGACCTCGAGGCCTCGAAGGCCAAGGTCAGCACCGGGCTCGACTCGCTGTGGTCATGGATCGAGGCCGATGCGGCGAAACGCTGATCCCGCTTTCGCCAGAGGGCTTGCCAGCATCGTGATTCGCGTTTATCGCTAGTGCGCCCGTGAAAGTCGGAATCATCGCCAACCCTCACAAGCACGGCTCGTTGCCGGCTCTTGTGGATCTGCGCCGTGCGCTCGAAGCGCATGGAATCAAGGTGCGGCTAGAGGAGTCGACTGCGGCGCTTGCGGGTGAGGCCGATGGTATGCCAGCCGGCGCATTTGCGCATGAGGTTGACCTTGCGGTAGTGATCGGCGGCGATGGCACGATGCTTCACGCGGTATCCCTGCTTGGTGAATTTGAAAAACCCGTCGCCGGCATCCATGTCGGCACGCTCGGATTTCTTACCAGTTGCCGTCATGATGAAATCAAAGCCTTCGCCGATGCGATTGCGGCCGGGCGCTTCACGACGAGCACCCGCACGCTGTTGGAAGCAACTTGGCACCGACCGGGTAAGCCCGCTCAAAAATTCATCGCGCTCAATGATGTGACACTTGCCCGCGGCGACACCGGCAGGCTCGTTTCACTTCGTGCGAGAGTGAATGGTGAGATGCTCAATGATTATCGCGCCGATGGATTGATCATCGCAACGCCCACTGGCTCGACCGCCTATTCGCTCTCTGCAGGTGGACCGCTCATTGCTCCCGAGGCTGGTGTGTTTTTGATCACACCGATTTGCCCACATAGCCTTAGTCAGCGTGCTTTGGTCATCTCCGATGGCAGCACCGTCGAGTTGTCCTCCGAGGATGATGACTGCGGGCCCATGCTTTTCACGGTCGACGGACGCGACAGCGTGCATGTGGAATACGGCGATCGCATCGAGGTTTGCAAAGCGACTCGATCATTTCATCTGCTGCGACTCGAGGGTTGGTCATTTTACGAGGCGCTTCGCCAAAAGCTCGGCTGGCAGGGGATGTAGCCATCCGCTCAGCACGCATCCAGCGTCTGCCGGATGCGGTGGATCAATTGCTCGCGCAGCGGTTGCGCTTCAGCGGCCAGTGCGCGTTGTTCGTTTTCGTAAGCCTTGCGGCCTTCGGGCGTCTCGATGCAAACCGCGTCGCGGCCCCACGCGGTGAGATCGTAGGGACTGGCCCGCATGTCGAGATCACGAATGCGCACCGCAAGTTCGAAGCACTCGATCAACAAGGTGGATCCGCACCACGGCATCGCCTTGGCAGCCCATTTGTAGAGATCCATGTTGGCATGCAAACAGCCGGGTTGCTCATGATCGTGACGCGTCGCAAGATCCGGTTGCAGGCGATTGAAAGGTCGGGCCTCGGGCGCAAAAAAACGAAAGGCGTCGTGATGCGAACAACAGATCGGTCGACTCGAAACAAGCGCATCAATTTCCTGCTGGGGTAGCCGCAAGGGCAGGATTTTTTCGTGCCGCACGCTGCGACCCCCATAGACCATCGCCCACTCATGCAATCCATGGCAGGCGAAATTCGGCGCACGATCACGGGTCGCCTCGAGCAGGCTGCAGATCCATTCAAGCCGTTGCTTTTCCTTTTCTGGCATCAGCGCGGGATCCGCAAACAGCACGCCATTCTCATGTCGATAGCCGCGACCCGAAAGATGACGAAGCGCTGGGTTCTGCGCGGCTTCGGCCGACCACTCGATGGTTGTGCCGTGGCCCGGATGCCATTGCTCGAGAAATGCGAACGGGTAGGGGTAGTACTCAAAAAGGAAGTCGGCAATCGGATGCGGCAAGCCACGATCGCGCCGCTCTCTGGCCGGACCAGTGTGCACCTTTGCCCGATCAAAATGTGCTGACGCGAGCGCACGCCATTCGGCGTCGGCAAGCGTCATCACATCGTGGCAAGCGATCATGGCAGGCCGATCATTCACGAAGGGCCCGCCGGAGAAAAGTCCGCTTTTCGTGGCCGACATCAAGCTGCGCCACCCGGCTTGCCGCCAAGGTTTTCCAGCAGCGATGGCAGCAATGCGGCGATGCCTTGCGACAAATCACCACCTGCGCCGACCTGACCGGATGGGGTCAGTTTGTCGATGATCTTCGGCAAGTAATCCGCAAGGAATCCTGATGCCTTGGTGGCGTCGATGCCCATCGATGCGGCAAGCGATTGCACCGCATCGGAGCCCAGGATCTTGTTGATCTGATCGGCCGAGATCGATTGGTTGGCACCGAGGCCGACCCACGAAGTGAAGACTTCGCCGAGACCGCCTTGGTTGAATTTGTTCATCAAGCCTTCGATACCGCCGTTTTGAGTGAGCAGTGCGCTGAGAGCGGCCTGAAGCGGGTCGGCATTGCCAGTGGAAGAGTTGCCGGTAAGGGCACCGAGAATGGAGTTGAGGATGGACATGTGGGTGTGGGGTTGGGGGTGATTTCAAATAAGTCGCCTATGTACGACCAACCAAACCACTATCCCAAAAACCC
>JBKDYW010000157.1:0-10068 GCA_046308575.1 Verrucomicrobiota bacterium | reverse complement strand
CAGCCGAATGGCTCCAGCGATGCTGGAGCCGGCTGTCGGACTCGAACCGACGACCTGCTGATTACAAATCAGCTGCTCTACCAACTGAGCTAAGCCGGCGAAAATTGCGGGGGAGTGATAGCACCGTAGGGGCTTGGGCGGAAAGCGGAATTTTTGGGGATTTCATTCGGCTGGCGATTCGGGCGTCTCAAGGGCTGCTTGGAGTTGGGAGAGATACTCGCGACGCGGCAGCTCGTAGCCGCCGAATTGGCGGAGGTGATCGGTCATCCACTGGGTGTCGAGGAGATGAAAATTTTTCTCGCGCAAGGTTTCGACCAAGGCAACCAGCGCGACCTTCGAAGCATCGGTTTTGCGATGAAACATGCTTTCACCAAAAAACACGCCGGCCAAGGCGACGCCATAAAGCCCACCCTGCAAACCATCCGCGTCCCAGCACTCGACGGAATGCGCAAAGCCCTCTTCATGCAGCGCGCAATAGCTCTCGAGAATCACATCATCGATCCATGTTTCCTTCCGCTCGGCACAGGCGAGCATCACTTCGCGAAAGGCGGTGTTCCATCGCACTTCATAAATTCCGCGCTTCAAAGTGCGTCGCAAGCCGTGCGGAGTTCGAAAGCGTGAATCAAGCGGTATCAGCCCACGGCGCTCTGGCGAAAACCACAAAATTTCACCCTCTTCCGCCATCGGAAAAACTCCGTTGGCATAAGCATTCAGCAGGGCCTCGAGAGGGATGATGTTAGGTTGATCGGAGTTTTGTGAGGTCAATGTCTTGCAACAGGAAACCTGCGCGCATGCCACAAATTTTCAAGATCGGAAAATAAAGGAACGGAAGCCTTCCTTTCGCTTAGACAAGCGGCTCTTCGAAGGGATCGGCTGGCTCGGCAAGCTTCATGCGTTCGCCATTCATGGGCCTAATTCCAAAGCTTGGCTCTCCGCTGCGCTTGAACCGCTTGGCGGAAACGGAAAAATCCATCGTGGCGAAATTGGAATCTTCGGCCGAACCAAAGCGGATGTTTCGCATGCGGGACGATGTCAACTCGGATGAATCCTCCTCGGATTGTGAATGACCAAAAAGCGGCGCCTCCATGTGACGCGTGTTTTTGCGAAAGCCATTCATGCGCGGCTCGATCGCCAGAGGCATCGGCGCGCTGTTTGGAAGAGACTCTCGGCTGAGCGTTTGAAATTCCATATCGGACATGCGCCGAGGCTATGCCGGGAAGTTGCGGCTACCATCATCATTGCGTGACAAAATCGCTACAAAATGCGCCCGCCACTCACGCGCTTGCTTTGCCCGAAATGACAGCGAACGCGTTGTGATCGTGAATGCTTTCCTGGTTCACCGCCCTGACGGTGAACGAGTCGATTCTCGCATCGGCGCGCAGCAAGGCGGCGGCATTGCGCACGACATCTTCGACAAACACCGGATTGTCGTAGGCCTGCATGGTCACATGCCGCTCGTCGGTGCGCTTGAGCAAAGCATAGACCGGCGCCGATCCGGATTTTTCGGCGATGTCGACGAGGTCTTCGATCAGGATGAGTTCGCAGCCGCTGCCCTTGCGTTTTGGTCGTACCTCGATGGTCACATTTCCGCGCTGGTTGTGGGCACCGTAGTCGCTGATCTCTTTGCTGCACGGGCAGAGTGTGGTGACGGGCACGGTGACGCGGAGCGTTAGGTCATCCGCGCCTGAGGATGATTTACCGATCAGCACGCAGTCGCAGCCGACCTTGGCCTCAGCGCCGGAGACCGGGGCTTTCTTCGTGACGAAATAAGTGAAGGCCACCTCGATGTGTGCCTCTTCGGCATGCAGTCGCTCGCGCAGATCGTGGAGGATGTCAGGCAGCGTGCGTGAGGTCACCTCGCCTTCGTGTTTGCTGAGCACCTCGATGAAGCGGCTCATGTGGGTGCCTTTGAAATGATGGGGCAAGTGCACCGACATTGAGATCGTGGCGACGGTCGGAAAGGGTTTGCCGTGACGGTCGGTGACTTGGATCGGGTAGCGCAGATCGGAGACGCCGACCTGATCGATGTCGATGCCGCGGGTGTCCTTGGTGGCTTGGATGTCGGGAAGCATGGGAAAATTTATTTCAAAACAGGAGCCTCGTATTCCGCCCACGATGAGGAGGTTTCCCAAAGACGCACCTTCACGAGGCGCACTTCGGAGCGGAGATGGTAGCGGGTGGTGGATTGTTTCGCGTAGGCCTCCAGCGCCTTGCGGGTGTGGTCAAAAATCGCGCGCGCCATCAGCTCGGTGGTCGGGTCTTGGTTTTCAAATCCGATGACCCTTTCGCCGTAGCGCGACTTGAAATCCTCGTAAGCAGGATCCGCCGTGTTCATGCAAAGCGCGTGATCGAGCGAGTCGAGCCAATCGCCGATCGCCTCGCGGATGATTTTGAAATCGCAGACCATTTCGTTGGCATCGAGTTCGTCGGCCTCGATCACAAACTCGACCTTGCGCGAGTGACCGTGCGGAAAGCGGCACTTGTCGGGATGCTTTGAAAGCATGTGGCCGTTCTCGATCTCGAGCGATTTGCAAATCCGGTAAGGCATGGCGTGGTGAGCTGGTGGGCAGGTGGTCAGGAAAGCCGCGGCAGCTCGGGAGTCTGCTCATAGACCGTCGGGTCCTGCAAGCCGGCCAAAAGAAATGCCTCGCGGCGCTCGACGCAAGTCCCGCAAACGCCGCAGTGGGTTTCCCCGCCTTTGTAGCAGGACCATGTCTCGGTAAAATCCACGCCAAGCTCGGCACCGCGCCGCGCGATCGCCGCCTTGTCCATGTCGATGAACGGCCGCAGCAGCTTGATCCCCGCGTAGGTCCCCTGCTCCATCGCCTCGCCCATCGCCCGCATGAAGGGCTCGCGGCAATCGGGGTAAATCGCATGATCGCCCGAATGCGCGGCGATCGTCACCGCATCCGCGCCGATGCTTTCGGCAAAGCCCGCGGCGATCGAAAGCATGATGCCATTGCGAAACGGCACGACGGTTTTTTTCATCGACTCCTCGGCGTAATGACCTTCCGGAATCTCGCCGCCCGACCGCAAAAGGTCGGATTTGAACAAGCGGTCCATGAAATCCAACGACACGACATGATGCGGCACACCCGCACGGTCGGCGTGAATTTTGGCAAAAGGAATTTCCCGCGCGTTGTGTTTCGCGCCGTAATCAAAGGAAAGGCACGCGGCCACTTCGCCATCACGCAGCGCCTGGTGAAACACCGTCACCGAATCCATTCCACCGCTCAGCAGGACGCAGGCTTTCATTTCAAGATGCCGGGCTCTCGGGATAGGAGGCCTCGGCGCTAAGCTGGATGCCGCCGCGCGGCGCAAATTCACCACGCACAACAATCTCGCGCGGGTTCATCGCGTTGATGAGATCATCGAGAATGCGGTTGACGATTTCCTCGTTGAAGGACGGCTCGTTGCGGAATGACGCGAGGTAAAACTTGAGGCTCTTGGTCTCGACGCAGGTCTCGCCCGGCACATAGCGGATCACGATTTTAGCGCTGTCGGGCTGACCGGTGACCGGGCACAGCGAGGTGAACTCCGGGCAGTTGAGCGTGACCCAATATCGGCGGCCGGGGCGGTGGTTGGGAAACACCTCAAGGCGCGCCTCGGAAGGCGACGAGGGCAAACGCGTCTCAGGTTTGCCAAGCAGGGAAAGGTCGTTGAGGTCGTCGCGTCCGGACATGCGCGCATTGTCCGGATCGCGACGCAAAGGTCGACTCGATTTTTCGGCCCTTGGATCAAAGAGCCGCAAATTTGCGCGAAACCTCGCCCCAATTGATCACGCTCCACCAGGCATTGATGTAATCCGCGCGGCGGTTCTGGTAGTGCAGGTAATAGGCGTGCTCCCACACATCGAGGCCGAGCAAGGGCGTGCCGAGATCGGCATCAGGGACGATACCTTTCATGAACGGGTTATCCTGATTCGCGGTGCTGGTGATGCGCAGCTTGCCATTGGCAGAGATCAGCCACGCCCAGCCCGATCCGAAGCGCTTGGTCGCTGTTTCGTTGAAGGCTTTTTTGAAGTCATCCATCGACCCGAAGGGCGCCTGGATCGCCTTGAGCAGCTCCGGCGATGGCGCGCCCGATTTTTCCGCCGGCGCGAGGGTGTTCCAAAAAAACGTGTGGTTCCAGTGACCGCCGCCGTGATTGCGCAGCGCGGTGCGCACCGATTCATCGGACACGGCAGTGATGCCCGCAAAAATTTCTTCGAGCGATTTGCCCTTCAGCTCGGGCGCTTTTTCCAGCGCGGCATTGAGCCCGGCGACATAGGCGGCGTGATGCTTGCCGTGATGGATTTCCATCGTGCGGGCATCGATGTGCGGCTCAAGCGCGTTGAACGCATACGGCAAGGCGGGCAATGAAAAGGCTCCGGGCGCTTGCGCCATCGCGCGCGACGGTAGCATGACCGCACCTGCGGCAAGGGTACTGAGTTTGACGAATTGACGACGGTTGCTGCGTGTATGGGGCATTTCCATTCTGCATTTCTAACAGCGAACGGGAGGAAATCAAATGGCGAATGAGCGGAAAAAATTTCGCGTCATCGCTCACGCAAAAACCCGCGCTGCGACGAGCCGCAGGCCTTCAAGTGTGAGGTCGGTATCGACTGCTTGGATTTCCGGCAGACCATTCGCGATCAGTTCCGCATCACCGCCGGTGGCAATGATCTTTGGCGCACCCGCAAGCTCGGCGCGAATTTTTGCAATGATTTCGCGCACCAAGCCGCGATAACCAAAAACGGCGCCCACCTGCATCGCGTGTTCGGTGGATTTGCCAATCGCCGAGGCGGGTTCCTCGAGTTCGATCGATGGCAAGAGCGCGGTTTTTTGCGGCAAGTAACCCGACATCGCACCGAGGCCAGGCGCGATCACACCACCGCAATACGCGGGCTCCGAAGAAATGACATCGAAGGTCACCGCAGTTCCGAAATCGATCACGATCGCCGGTGCGCCATGACGCGCTAAAACGCCCACTGCATTGGCAAGGCGGTCGGCACCGATCTTTTGCGGCTCGGGGTAATCGACGCCCATGCCGAGCGGGCTTGCATGACCAAGAAAATGGCATGGCACGCGATCTTCGAAATACGCACGCAGCACCGCCGCCTTGGCCGGCACGACCGAGCCGATGATGACCGCCGAAAATTCGAGCGGCGAAGTGAGCTGCTCGAGCGATTCGGGCGAAATGTCCGGCGTAGGCAAAACACTGCGCCATGCGCCGAGAGCATTCTCATCGCCGAGGGCGAATTTCGTCCGCGTGTTGGAGTTGTCGATGATCAGCCAAGCCATGTTCACCAGCGATGAGTTGTGAAGCGCCGATTGCCGGCGCGTGCGATCTGCGGCAAGCCTTCGTTTGATTTGAGCACAAGCTTGCCGTCATTGATGTGAAGCTCAAGACGCCCGGCGAGGTCGGCCGACTCGAGCCAAAACTTCAGTCGCGGACGCTCGCTTCCCGCCTGCGCAGCATAATGAAAATCGGCCGGCTTAATCTCACGCCCCGCCGCCGTTTCGATCTTCACCGCTCGGGTCGGATCAAACCCTTGGCCCTCATTGGTTTTCAAAAACACTTCGACCCAATAATAGCCGTGATCCTCGGAAACTGCGACCCCCTCGATTTTACAACGCGCCGCAGGATCGACCTGCCACGCATAAGGCCGCAGCCATGCCCATGCCGCAAAACATGCGGCACCAAGCACCGCCAAAACCAAAATTTTCTGCACGCGCACGCGATTCACGCCCGCAGATGAACTCGAAAACCAACGCAAAAACCACCGAATTTTTCAGGCAGGGACCTTTCTCCGAAAGGTCCGCTCGAATGCACAGTCAACGCAGAGCCCCCTGCGGAAGAAGACAGAAGATAAAAAAGCAACTTCTTCATACTCTACCCCCATAACCAATAACACTTAACCAATAACTCTTCTTCCTCTGGTCTCTGGCTTCTTGATTCTTGAATCTTTAACAAATGAAAACGGGTGGACTGTTTCCAGCACACCCGTTTTGCGGAACCCATTCAGGCAAATCAGTGCTCGTAGCCTTGCTCGCCGTGTTCCGCAAGGTCGAGACCGGAGGTCTCAACTTCGGGATCAGGGCGCAGACCCAGCGTGAACTTGATGATGTAGGCGATGATGGCGGTGGCAACCACGCTCCAGACCACAGTCAGACCCACAGCCTTGAATTGCTCCATCAGAAGACCATCCTTGAGCGGACCAACCACGGAGTTGACTTTCTCGTCGGCAAAGATGCCGGTGAGAATCGCACCCAGGGTGCCACCCACGCCGTGCACGCCGAAGGTGTCGAGCGCATCGTCGTATCCGAGCAGTTTTTTGAGATATGCCACGGCGAGGAAGGGAATCACACCGGCGAGGACACCAATGATCACCGACGAGGTTGCTGTCACGAAGCCTGCACCTGGAGTGATGACCACGAGGCCGGCCACGATGCCCGAGCAGAATCCGAGCACGCTTGGCTTGCCCTTGAAGATCCACTCGATCGCTGCCCAGGCCAGACCGGCGGTCGCTGCGGCGAAGGTGGTGGTGGTGAAGGCGTTCGAGGCGATCGCATCGGCACCGAGAGCGGATCCGGCGTTGAAGCCGTACCATCCGACCCAGAGCATGCCGGTACCGATCATGCAGAGAACCATGCTGTGGGGAGCCATTTGCTCCTTACCAAATCCAATGCGCTTGCCGAGGATCATGCAAAGCACCAGGGCGCTCCATCCGGAAGTCATGTGCACCACCGTGCCACCCGCGAAGTCGATGGCCTTGATGCCGGCATCGGGATTGAGCGGACCGCACATCAGACCGGTGGTCGACCACACCATGTGGGCGAAGGGGAAGTAGACTGCAAACATCCAGAGAACGACGAAAGCCATGATCGAGATGAATTTCATCCGTTCGGCGATCGCTCCAATGATGAGCGCGGGAGTGATGATCGCAAAGGTGAGTTGGAACATCGCCCACATGCTGTCGGAGATCCAGTAGTAGCCGGCGCCGACATTTCCGGGCTCGACTCCTTTGAACAGCGCATATGCAAAATCACCGATGTACGCATTGCCCGCACCGAAGGACAGGCTGTAGCCGCAGAGCCACCAAAGCGGTGTGACAACGCAGGCAATGCCCAAGCACTGGGCCAAAACCGAAAGCACATTCTTGCGGCGGACCAGACCACCGTAGAAAAGTGCCAGACCGGGCAGGGTCATGAAGAGCACCAACGCGGTGCTAACCATTTGCCAGGCGTTGGCTCCCGGGCCGGGACCGGCGACGAGTGAGTCCGCACCACTGGCTTTTTCCGGACGAGCCACATTGTTCATGTAGGCCTCGATGTCCGCCAGGCGCTCCTCGACGGTGGGTGTTGCCTTGGCTGCCTCCTCAGCGGCTGGGGCTTCGGTCGCCGTTGGTTCGGCTGCAGGCGCTTCGACCGCCACCTCAGTGGGTGCGGTCGCCGCGTCCTGCGCATAAGCGGAACCCGCGAGGGGGATCACGGCAAATCCAATTGCCGCAGCCAGCATGGCCCGCACTTTATTTAGGTAATGACTGCTCATATTGCGTAGGGTTGATCAGATGTTTGGTTGCCGGGACCCAAAATCACTTGATTGAAGGTAGGCGCAAAACACTGAGCACATCCCGTGCCAAGATGGAAATCGACTAAAAAACCACCCAATTTTCCCTGCAATTAAGGCAAAAATCGCGTAAACTTGCACTCTTTCCTTGCCGGGTTTGCGGGACCCGCTTTATTTGCCCGGCACGGATCGCGCACGCGGACCTGAAAAAAATGCTGGACAGTTCCTTAAGAAATGCGAAACATTCGCCTCAACGGAACGCAACCAGCACCATTTCTGGCACGCGGGTTGCTAACTCCGACATGTTCCTCACTGTTCCAAACCGGCGCAGCAAGGAAGCAAGCAGCAACCGAAACCAACACTAAAAAATATATGCAAAACTACTGCAAAACTATTGGCGCCCTGGCCGCTGCCTCCGCCCTTGTGGCCGGCAACGCTTCGGCGGAAGTTGAATACACCCTCGGCACTGGCTACTCCTCGGAGTACCTCTTCCGCGGAGCTAACCTTGGTCAAGACCTCGTCGAAGTTAGCGCAAGCGCTGCGACCGAGTGGAACGGCCTCGGACTGAGCGCTGGCGCTTGGTACGGTAGCTTTGACGCCGACCAAAACAGCACTACTGAACTCGACCTGTTCGGTGAAGTATCCAAAGACTTGGGATTTGCCACCTTGGCTCTCGGTTATATTTGGTATCAGAACGATGATCTCGATTTCAGCGGCTTCGGCGGCCCTTCTTTCAGGGTTGATGACGCACAGGAAATCTATGTTAAGGCTTCGCGTGATCTTGGCTTCGCCAATGCTTATGCAGCTTACTATTGGGACATCGAAACCGACAACGACGGCTACTCAGAACTCGGCCTCAGCCGTGGTTTCGAGCTCAACCAGTGCCTTACCCTCAACCTCGGTACCAACATCGGTTACATGTGGGAAGACGATCAAGACACCTCTTGGACCACCAAGGCTTCGCTCGACTGGGGCTTTGCTGAAAGCGCCAAGCTGTCGCCCTTCGTGGCTCTTGCCGTCCAACTCACCGACGACAATGACAACTACACCAGCGGCTTCGGCAACGAACTCGTTGGCGGCTGCATGCTCAGCACCAGCTTCTAATTCGTTCGAAGTTTAAACTTCAATCAGCTCGAGAGCGGTCGCGAAAGCGGCCGCTCTTTTTTGTTTTAAAAGGGACCGCGGGCGTCCCGCCCGCATCTTCTCTTGCCTCTTTCACCGTTAGGGCTATGCAGCCTCGCAGCGCCGACTCTTTCATGACCTTCGTGGCCCCCTCCCCGATCTACCCACCCACGCCCGATTCGACTTGGAAAAATCATCAACCCGGCGAATCTCTTCCTCCATGTTCCTTGGACTCGACTCTTCCACGCAATCACTGAGCGCCATCCTTATCGACCCCGAGCGCGGGCGCATTCTCCACGAATGCTCGGTCAATTTCGGCAACGATCTCCCTGAGTTCGGCAGCCCCAAGGGATTCCTGCCCGACGGTCGCGATGGCGAGGTTCATGCCAACCCACTGCTCTGGCTCGCGGCACTCGACTTGCTGCTCGGCCGACTCGCTCAAAACATCGATCTCTCGCAGGTGAAATGCATCGCCGGGTCGGGTCAGCAGCACGGCTCGGTTTATATTGACGACAGCTTTGAGTCGCGACTCAAGGCGCTCGATCCAACCAAGTACCTTGCCACGCAAATCGCTCCCGCCCTCACGCGCTCGACTTCGCCGATCTGGATGGACACCTCGACCAGCGTCGAATGCGCGGAGATCACCGCCGCGCTTGGCGGACCCGATGAAATATGTTGCCGGAGCGGTTCGATCGCGATCGAGCGTTTCACCGGCCCGCAAATCCGCCGCTTTTTCAAATCCGACCCGGCCGCCTATTCGCGCACCCAACACATTCATTTGGTCAGCTCTTTTCTCGCGTCGATCCTCGCCGGTCGCGCGGCCCCGATCGATTTCGGCGATGGCGCGGGCATGAATCTAATGAATCTGGCCCAGCTCTCGTGGGATCCCGATCTCATGCAAGCCACCGCGCCCGACCTTGCAAATAAACTCCCAGCGCTTTCTTCCGCCACCCGCGCGTTTTCGCCGATTTCCCCATACTTCGTAGCAAAATACCGATTCGCGCCCGACTGCCGCATCGCGCCATTCACTGGCGACAATCCCGCCTCGCTCATCGGCATGGGCGCCGGCACACCCGGCCTCGTGGTGATTTCCCTCGGCACCAGCGACACCTTTTTCGCCGCCATGCCCGAGGCCAAAACCGACCCCAAGGGCTTCGGCCATGTCTTTGGAAATCCGGCCGGCGGCTTCATGTCGCTGATCTGTTTCCGCAACGGATCGCTTGCCCGCGAAAAACTCCGCGATCAATACCAGCTCGATTGGTCCGACTTCGAAGAAGCTGCACTCGCTCAAAGCCGCGACCAAGCAGGCCGCAACCTCATGCTGCCCTTCTTCTCGCCGGAAATCACTCCGCGTCATGATTTCAACGCACCCATGCTGCAAGGCTCGCCCGCATT
>JBKDYW010000156.1:0-3533 GCA_046308575.1 Verrucomicrobiota bacterium | reverse complement strand
GCCGAAGAAGATCGGCTCGTCCGGAGCATGACCGATCGAACCACTGACGCCTCTTCCATTTCGCGGCCGCAAGCCTTGGCTGCTGCCGGCCCCCCGGTTTTGGGGATCATTGGTGGGGGGCAGTTGGCGCGGATGACTGCGATGGCGGCCTTGCGGCTCGGTTATCGCAGTGTGGTTTTGGAGAAGAGCGCCGATTGTCCGGCGGCGGCGACAGCTGAATGCTTGGTGGGTGATTGGAATTCGGCTGATGATCTCTTTCGTTTGGCCGAGCGCGTTGATGTGCTGACGCTCGAAAACGAATTTGTCGACGCCGCTCATTTGGCAAAGCTTGAAGCGGCGGGTCACAAGTTGTGGCCGACCTCGCGTTCGATCGCGTTGGTGCAGGACAAATTGATCCAAAAACAAACGCTGCTTGATGCGGGCATACCAGTGCCGGGCATGCGTGGCATCGCCGATCTGGCCGAGCTTGAGTCGGCGGTCGAAGAGCTTGGTTTGCCCTTGGTGCTCAAGGCGCGCCGCAATGGCTACGATGGCAAGGGCAATGCGACGATCCGCACGCGCGAAGACATGGCGAGTGCGTGGCAGCAGCTTCGCGGCGATCAGGGCAACGCACTTTATGTCGAAGAATTTTGCCCCTTTGTGAGCGAGCTGGCGGTGGTCATCACGCGCGGCCTTGATGGTGCCACGGTGGTTTATCCTTTGGTGGAAACCGTGCAGAAAGATCATGTTTGCAACATCGTGCGCGCACCGGCCATGGTCGCGGAGGACATCGCGGCGCAGGCAAAACAGATCGCGCTTGGTGCGATTGAGGCGGTGGGTGCGGTCGGTACCTTTGCAGTGGAAATGTTTTTGAGAAATGACGGCGGCATCGTGGTCAACGAGTTGGCGCCGCGCGTCCACAACTCCGGGCACTACACCATCGAGGCCTGTGCCTGTTCGCAGTTTGAAAACCATGTGCGTGCGGTGCTGGGCTTGCCGCTTGGCTCCTCGCACATGGTCGCGCCGCATGCGGTGATGGTGAACCTGCTCGGCAAGTACCAAGGCACCGGCACGGCGCTCGGACTGGATCGCGCGCTCGCGTTCGCCGGCGCGAACCTACACCTTTACGGCAAAACCACCACTTCGGCCGGCCGCAAGATGGGCCATGTCACCGCTCTGGGAAAAACTCCCGAAGAGGCCGAGCACGCGGCTGTCGCATGCGCCGAAGCCATCAGTTTCCAGCCGGTATCAAACCACGACGCATAAAAATCCAAACCCACCCGCCACTCATGAAAGCCAAAGCCACCCAAGCACCGATCGCCATCATCATGGGCAGTGAATCCGACTGGCCCACCATGCAGCCCGCTGCGGAAATTTGCGCCGAGTTCGGCGTCGAGTGCGAGGTCCGCGTGGTTTCCGCTCACCGCACGCCGCTCGACATGGTCAAGTTCGCCCGTGCTGCCGAAACAAGCGGTTTGCGAGTGATCATTGCCGGCGCCGGTGGTGCCGCGCACTTGCCGGGCATGGTGGCAAGCCTCACGCCGCTGCCGGTGATCGGCGTGCCGGTCGAGAGCAAGTCGCTCAAGGGGCTTGATTCATTGCTCTCGATCGTGCAAATGCCCGCCGGCGTGCCGGTCGCAACGATGGCGATCAATGGTGGCCGCAACGCCGGCTTGCTCGCGCTGCGGATCCTTGGCAGCAGCGATGCGAAGATCCGCCGCAAGATGAATGATTACCAGACGCGCATCGCTGCAGAGTCGCGGGCCTCGACCCGCCGGCTTGTGAAGTCGGTTCCCAAAATTTCCCAAACCAACAAAAGCAAGAAAGCCTGAACATGGATCTATTCGACGCGGTAAGCGCCAACCTCCTTTCGCCTGCAGTTTTATTTTTCATGCTCGGCCTCGCGGCTGCGGTGATGAAGAGCGATCTGCGCATGCCTGAGCCGCTCTATGTCGGGCTTACGATTTATCTTTTGGCGGCGATCGGCTTCAAAGGTGGTGTCGCCATTGCCAATGCAGGCCTTGAAAAAGTCTGGCTGCCATCGCTTGCGGCGATCGTGTTGGGGGCTCTGATTCCGCTATGGACTTATCCCTTGCTTCGACGCGGTGGCAAGCTCGGGCGCGCTGATGCTGCGGCGATCGCGGCGCACTATGGATCGGTGAGCGCGGTGACCTTCATCGCAGCGACCAACCACCTCAAAGCGGTCAACGAGCCATTTGAAAATTATGCCACGGCATTCCTCGCGGTGATGGAATCGCCGGCGATTTTGGTGGGCATTGTGTTGGGTAAAATGAAGCAAAACAACGGCAGCGAGTCGCGCGGTGCGGTGCTTCGCAAGGCGGTGCACGAGGCGCTTTTTGGCCGGAGTATTTTCCTGTTGGTTGGGGCTTTATTCGTCGGTGCGCTCTGCGGCGAAACCGGCATGAAAAAGGTTGAGCCTTTCTTCGTGGCTCCCTTTCAAGGCGTGCTTGCCCTTTTCCTGCTCGAGATGGGTGTGGTCGCTGGTAAGCGATTTGGCGACCTAAGAAAGGTCGGCCCCTTCCTTCTTGGATTTGGCATTCTCGTGCCAATCGTCAATGGTGCTATCGGTGTGTTGCTCGGCAAACTCTCCGGGCTTGAGACCGGTGGTGCCGCGCTGCTCGGCGTACTTGCATCGAGCGCATCGTACATTGCCGCACCGGCCGCGATTCGCATTTCGCTGCCCGAGGCAAATCCAACGCTTTACCTCACTTCCGCACTGGCGATCACCTTTCCGTTCAACATCGCCATCGGCATTCCGATTTACCTCGAAATGGCGCGGGCGCTGAATTTCTGATCGCCGATTCCCTCATCGCGTAAGGCGGGAACAAGGAATTGAATTTGCCATCGGGGTGCTTTGCGTCATGGTGGGTCGCGATGCTGGCGAGACCGAAATTGGTGGTCGACGATCCGTGGCTTGAGCCGCACGAGGCGGCAATCCAGCGGCGCATCGCGAGGTTTGAGAGCGAGCTGGCGGCGATCGAAAAGGAATCGGGCTCGATGCTTGCTCATGCCGACGCTCATCGGCGTTTCGGGGTAAATGCCGATCCGCTTGATGGTTCGTGGTGGGTGCGCGAGTGGGCACCTGCGGCACAGGCGGTTTTTTTGGTGGGTGATTTCAATGGATGGAATCGCGGGTCGCATCCGCTGGTCATGGGGCAGGGTGGTGTTTGGGAATTGAAGCTTCCGGCCAATGCGCTCGCGCACGGTCAGCGAATTAAGTTGCATGTGGTCGGTGCCGATGGTTCGCAGCGTGACCGCATCCCAGCCTGCGTTCGCAGGGCGGTGCAAGAGCCTGAGACAAATGATTATTGCGGCGAGTTGTGGTCGCCATCGGAGTACGAGTGGAAGCATGAAACGGTGACGATTAAAGTCCCATTGATCTATGAAGCACATGTCGGCATGGCTGGCGAAGAGCCGCGAGTGCATGGGTATCGCGAATTTGCGGACAATGTGCTGCCACGCATCAAGGCAGCGGGATACAACACCGTGCAGCTGATGGCGGTGCAGGAGCATCCGTATTACGGGTCGTTTGG
>JBKDYW010000155.1:0-8042 GCA_046308575.1 Verrucomicrobiota bacterium | reverse complement strand
GTCAGGCGATCCAAAGTTTCAACCTCATGTTCGGGCTCGGCGAAACTGCCGGGTTGCAAAGTTTCTGATCGCGGCGCAGGATCCCCCTCCTTTCCTTTCCGATCATGGACTTTCCATTCACCCGCATCAAAGGTGGCGTGGGCGCGCCACAGGGATTTCTGACCAGTGCCGTGAGCTGCGGGATCAAGAACCCCGAGGCCAGCCGACTCGACCTCGCACTAATTTATTCGGATAAACCCTGCGCCTCGGCCGGCACCTTCACCACCAACCGTGTGAAGGCCGCACCCGTGCGTGTTTCGCAATCTCATCTGCGCAAGGGCGAGCTGCGCGCGATCGTCGCCAACTCCGGCAATGCTAACGCCTGCACCGGCGTGCAAGGCATCGAGGATGCCAACGCAATGTGCGATGCGGTCGCTGTTCCGCTGGGCCTCAAGCGTTCGCAAATCGGCGTGTGCTCAACCGGCGTGATCGGCCTGCCGATGCCGATGACGCGCATCACGCCACGCGCGGAAGAACTCGTTTCTAAACTCGGCCCGAAAAACGGACCCGATGTCGCGGCCGCGATCATGACCAGCGACACGCGCCCGAAGGAAGTGGCGATTTCATTCGACCTCGGCGAACACCGCGTGCGCATCGGCGGATGCGTGAAAGGTGCGGGCATGATTTCTCCAAGCATGGCGACGATGCTTTGCTTCATCACCACCGATGCCAACCTGCCCGGCGAATGCCTGCGCAAGTCCGTGCTGGAATGCGTCGAGGAAAGCTTCAACCGCATCACCATCGATGGCGACATGTCGACCAACGACACCGTCATGGTCCTCGCCAATGGCGCGTCTGGCATGCCGCCCATTCGCCGCAACGGCAAACGCTGCCGGCAATTTCGCGAAGCGCTGCGCTGGGTGATGCTCGAGCTCGCCAAAGCCGTCGTCCGCGACGGCGAACGCGTCACGAAATTTGTCACGGTCAATGTCGCCGGCGCCCGCACTTACCTCGATGCGAAAAAGGTCGCCGAGGCCGTCTGCAAATCGGCGCTCGTCAAATCCTCATGGAACGGCGGCGACCCGAACTGGGGCCGCATCATTCACGCCGTCGGCTACTCGCGCGCGCGCATCCGCGAAGAACTCATCGACATCCACATCGGCGGCAAGGCCGCCTGCCTCGGCGGACTCCAAGCCGCCACACCGATGAATGAACTCCGCGCCATCGTCGCCGAAAACGAGTTCGAAATCGACATCCAGCTCAACCAAGGCGACGCCAGCTACACCATGTACTCCAGCGACCTCTCACCCGAGTACATCGACTTCAATCGCTCCGAATACGCCTACTGGAAGCAAGCGCGGAAAGATGGGTTGGTGTGAAGGGGGAGTAAGGCGAATACGCTAGCAATTGGTTTTGGGCCAATTGCACTCGCGCTTGGTCTTCCCCTATGCCAAACCGCAACTATTTGGTACCCACTTCAGCCAAAAAATCACTTCAGACCAAATCGATAGAAGCGCTTCGTTGGTGACGGAGTATATGGCGCTTCAAAGATTGCCTCACCATCATCCTGCCAATTTTGCAGATCGTTGCTCTTTTGAAATTTCATGCGGAATTGAAGCTTATTGGTTCCTGCAGCTCGTTCAATCATCATCGAACCAACACGCATATCCGTTATATCTTCGGTAGTATGAAGCCCCAACTCCGTACGATTGGTCATGATGGCGCTAACAAAGCCGGATACATTTTCCATCGGATCCTTGCCAAGCGCTACGACAAGGCCATCACGAAGTCCGTCGCCATTGCTGTCGGCAAGATTGGGGTTGGATCCATATGTAACGACCTCGGCATAGTTGCTTAATCCATCGCCATCGCTGTCTAAAAGGTCAATGTCCATGATCACATTAATGCCGTCAACATAACCACTGTCCGCTACGACGATATCTGCGGCGCTTTCAAGCGTGGGGGAATTGCCATAGTATTTGGTGATGTATCCGTCTTTCTCGAATTTGAAGCGATATGTGCCCGAAGGAAGCATCTCAGCATCAAAAGAACCAATATCGCCGGTCTCAAGGTCACCAACAAACGATACCAGTCGCCATACACCCAGCCCGTCCTTGCGATAGGCTTCAATTCGAACATTGTGGAGAGGGGATCCATTTGCATCTGTTACAATCCCAGCAATAGTTGAAGCCCTTTGACTGAATTGGCCATTTACTTCAGACACCATTTGAGGGGCGTTGATGACAAAGTCTTTAGCCAACTCTAGATACATTGTGGTGTCGCCATTGCCATGAAACTGCGCCGCGTAAAAGTTGTTGTGGTCAGAGAAAGCCACCCGGTAAGTGCCATTCGGCAGGCCGCCAATCTGGTAGGTGCCGTCGGCATTTGCCTTTGCATCTGCGCACCATTCCCACTTTCCTTTTGAGTTCAACCTAATCGCATCAACCCAAACATTCGCAAGTGGGTTTCCATCAGGACCCGTTACTTTGCCAGTGATGCGCGAACCCAAGACCAAGGACGCATCGATGCTAACATTTTGCTCGTAACCAAGATTGATGTTTTTTGCGAGATCAAATTCGACAGCGCTGTCATAGTATTCAAGGGCATATTGGCCTGTCTCATCCTGAAACACCATGCGATAAGCCCCGGGTTGCAATCCGCCCAAGTAATATTCCCCATTCTCGTCCGTTTCGGCATAGGCATGCCAGCGCCAATCGCCATCGTCGCCCAATCGCTCGAGATCGATCTCCACATTGGTCAATGCGACACCGTTGAGGTCTGCAACCTTCCCCGAAATGCTTGATGCTTTATCAAGCAAGGCATTGATGTGCTTTATTTCGTTTGCTTCGGACACCACAATATCCCTGCCCGATTCAAGGTCGGGCGCGTTCAAGTAGGATTCGGTTGCATGATCTTCGGCGTAATCGCGGAATTCGATTCGATAAGTGCCCGCACCAATACCTCCGAGGGAGTATTCGCCAAACTCGTCCGTACTAACCTCGCTCACCCAATACCACCACTCATCATTGATGTCGTATTGGTGAATAGAAACGGAGATGCCATCGAGAGGAAGCCCATCCGAATCCATGACCACACCAGAAATAGTCGATGCCCGAGACAGCGACGCATTGACGCCGGTGAATGTGGACGATTGAAGCAGATTAATGTCATCCGATGAATTGATAGCCGACGCTCCACCGTAGCACTTGATTCCGTAGACGCCATTAATGTCCTCAAATTTTACACGATAGGCACCTTGTGATAGGCCGCCAATAGAATACTCACCATTCGCGTCAGTGACCGCCCAAGAAACGTAGTCCCAATATTCGTCGTTATCACGATCGTGATAAGCCGTAACAAAAATACCCGCTAGAGGAGTAACACCTTCCAGGCCAGTGACTACGCCGGTGATTTTGGATTCTTTCGCCACACCGCGGGCGAGACGAAAGCCAGTATAGTGGCTCAAGAGCAAGGAATCATAGTCGCGATTGGCAACTCGGCTGCGGGAGGCAACATCATCCCAGTCGCCGCCACGGTGCACTCGGGCCGCGCCCGAGGTAGCACCGCGCGGATTGGTTTGGTTCCCTGGCGCGTAATCCCCATACCAATCCCAACATCTCTCAAAAAGGTTCCCTGAGATGTCATGCAATCCATAGCCATTGGCGGCGAAGGATCCCGTTGGGGAAGTATAGGGCTCGGCTCCTGTCTTGTAACTCGGGTGGTGGTAGCTGTTGCCACTCAGATCATAGCTGTAGTCACTGCTTGCATGGTAATTCGCCTGAGTGTGGCTTATCGTGTCACCCCATGGAAATCGCTTACCCGAGAGCCCTCCTCGCGCCGCTTTTTCCCACTCGGCCTCAGTCGGCAGACGGTAGCCGTTGGCGTTCCAATCCGCCTGCCGGTTTGTGACATCCACATTTCCGGTCTTGTAAATCTGCGTTTGGGCATCGTCAGTATAGTACACTGGAATAAGCCCCAACTTCTCGCTACGAGCATTGCACCACTTCACCATGTCATACCACGAAATCGAATGCACCGGATGATTGCCAGCCTTGCCCGATCCTTCCGCAAGATCAGTGTAACCATTACTCGAGCCCCAATTGCGGACCTCATCCCACTCCACCTTGGTCACCTCGTACTTACCCATGTAATAGGCATCCAAGGTCACTTCGCGGATTGGAGCATTTGTAATATCCGTATCTTCAACGACACTATTTCCCATCGTGAAAGTTCCAGCGGGAACAAGCGAAAATCCCTCGGTTGTTGTTTGGTAGCTCTCAAGGTCTGGAGGAGTGCTTAAGTTCGGCAATGTGCCATCTTCGACTTCTTTGCCATCGGGGATGCCATCACCATCAAGATCCCATGAGCCGTCGTAAATATCGAATGTGCCGAAGCTGGGCGGTTCATTTTCCGCATAGAGCGCGAATGTGCCACTGTCGGGGGTTTCGAAAGAAATCTCAAAATACTCACCAAAAGAATAATCGTTCAAAATTCCCGTTTCAGGATCCCATGCATATTCGTTTACGGAATGCTCCTCTGAATCCTTGAAAAAAAGCTCATTTTCATTTTTGAAAAAATGAAACTCAACCCCGGAGCCTGGCTCATCCCAGTAACCTACCATTACTTTGCCGACTAGTGACGAAGGGGGTATTGCAAAATCAGTAGCACTGCGGGCCACCCGGAACCCGACGGCGTCGTCCGAGAACGCGGAGTCGCTGTAGCTGCGGCCCGCGACGCGGCAGGAGGCGTAGTTGCCCCAGCCGCCGCCCCGGCCCACCCGGTTCGTGCCCGAGGAGGATCCATGCGGGTTGGTCTGGCTACCCGCTGCATAGGTCCCGTACCAATCCCAACACCACTCCCACACATTCCCCGCCATGTCGTAAAGCCCGTAGCCATTCGCCGCAAAAGCCCCCACGGGCGAAGTGTAAGGCTGTGATCCCGTCGCGTAGGTAGGATGGTAGTAGTCCACAGAGCCACTCAAGTCGTAGCTGTAGTTACTAGATGCATGATAATTCGCCTGGCTATGGCTTATCGTATCACCCGATGGGAAACGCTTGCCCGAGAGTCCGCCCCGCGCCGCTTTTTCCCACTCCGCCTCGGTCGGCAGGCGATAGCCATTGGCTGCCCACTTCACCTGCTCGTTGGTCACGTTCACCGAGCCCGTCTTGTAGATCGTCGTTTGCGCGTCGTTGGTGTAGTACACAGGCGTGAGCCCCTCCTTCTGACTGCGGGCATTACACCACTTTACCATGTCGTACCAAGTGATCGATTGCACGGGATGGTTGCTGGCCTTGCCCGAGCCCGCCGAGAGATCCGTATAGCCATTGCTCAAGCCCCAAGTGCGAACCTCGTCCCACTCGGCCTTTGTCACTTCATATTTGCCCATGTAGAAGGCATCCAAGGTCACTGTGCGAGTGGGGGCGTCGCTAATTCCATCCAGCGAGTCCCCCATCGTGAAAGACCCAGCGGGAATGAGTGAAAAGCCCTCGATCGCTTTCAATGAGTTAGTCGTTAGCAACACTGAGGCGCAAAGGAGCAACCTGTATGAATAGGACATGATTTTCATGGAGGTGAATTTTTCTAGTGGGGGTGGGTTTGGAAAATAGCCGTGGTAGTTCAGTCGTTTGATTGAGGCCTGCATGCGACAGATATCAGCTACCAGTGGAGCGCTGTATACTTCATTTATCGGTAATAGGATTACCGATCAAGCCGCGATGCGTGATGTATCCACATTTTCTCTACATTAGCGGGCCATTTCCACTTATCCGGGACTTGCCCCAAGTGCGCCATTTTGACGCTACCTCACCCCACCAACGCCTTGGTCTGGCCGTTGCCCCTTACCCGATATTGGTAACTCGTAAGCTCGCGCAGTCCCATGGGGCCGCGGGCATGGAGTTTGTCGGTAGAGATGCCGATCTCGGCGCCGAAGCCGAATTCGCCGCCGTCGGCGAAGCGATTGGAGACATTGTGGAAAACGCAGGCGGAGTCGACCGAGCGCAGGAAGCGTTCGGCGGTGGCTTGGTCTTCGGTGACGATGGTGTCGGTGTGATGCGAGCCGTGGGTGTTGATATGATCGATCGCTTCATCGATCGAGCTCACGACTTTGATGGAAAGAATCAGGTCGAGGTATTCCGTGTCCCAGTCGGCATCGGTGGCGGGGATGCAATCACTGAGAATCGCGCGGGTTTTTTCGCAGCCGCGCAGCTCGACATTTTTCGCACGCAGTGCGGCGGCGACCATTGGCAAAAATTCGGCGGCCACCGATTCGTGGACGAGCAGGGTTTCGAGCGCGTTGCAAACGCCGCACTTTTGGGTCTTGGCATCGACGGTGAGTTTCACCGCCATGTCGAGCTTGGCTGCCTGATCGACAAACAGGTGGCAGATGCCGTCGTAATGTTTGATCACCGGCATGCGCGCGAGCGAAACGACGGTTTCGATGAGACCTTTGCCACCGCGCGGGATGATCAGGTCGAGCCACTTGTCCATCTGTGCAAGGGCGGCGACGCTTTCGCGATCGGTGAACGGAATGAGTTGGATCGCATGCTCGGGCGCGCCGGCCGATGCGAGGGCGGCAGCGATCGCGCGGTTCGAATGAATCGCTTCGCTGCCACCACGAAGGATCGTGGCGTTGCCGGTTTTGAAACAAAGCGCGGCTGCGTCGGCGGTGACATTCGGGCGGCTTTCGTAAATGATGCCGATGGTGCCGATCGGCACTCGCACTTGCTCGATGCGAATGCCGTTCGGGCGCTCCCAGGCATCCATCACTTGGTCGACCGGATCCGGCAGCGTGGCGACCTGATCGATGCCGGCAGCCATCGCTTCGATGCGCGCCTCATCGAGCCGCAAGCGATCGAGCATCGCGGCGGAAAGGCCTTTCTCCACACCGGCGGCGAGATCCTTGTCGTTGGCCTGCATCAATACGGCGGCGTTGGCACGGATCGATGATGCCATCGCACGAAGGATCGCATTCTTCTCTTCGGAAGAAAGTTGCGCGAGACGATAGGCCGCCGCGCGGGCCTGACGCCCCATTTGCAGGATGCTTTCCTCGATCGCGCTCATGATGAAATCGAATTGGCGGACGGTAAAAATTTCGTCGAAAGCCCTTGTCCCGCGATGATTTTTTCAAGGCGCTCCGGATGACGGCCGTGTGCGATGTGCGTCTCGATGCCCGCATCGACAGCAAACTTCACCGCTTCGAGTTTCGATGCCATGCCACCCATCGAGAATCGGCCTTTGTCATCGCGCACATGACGAAACACCGCGTCGATGTCGGCGACTTCGGAAATGAGTTGTTTGCTCTCGGGATCGAGCAGGCCGTCGACGCTCGTGAGCAAAATCACGCGCTTGGCACCGGCAAGTTTTGCGACACGCACCGAGAGCATGTCGTTGTCGCCAAATTTCAATTCCTCGACCGCGACTGAATCATTCTCGTTGATGATTGGCAAAATGCGCGACTCGGAGAGCAGGCGCGTGAGCGTGTCGGAAACATAAGCCGCGCGTTCGGGTGTGGCGAGATCGGCGGCAGTCAGCAAAACTTGCGCAACGGTGATGTCGAAGTTTGCAAAGAGGCTACTGTAAGTTTGCATCAGGCGCGCCTGACCGACTGCGGCGCAGGCCTGGCGCGTGGCGGTATCGGTCGGATACTCGGCGAGGCCAAACGCGGACACCCCCGAACCGACCGCGCCGGAGGAAACAAACAGGCAGCGGTGGCCGGCTTGGATCAGGCCCGCGATAGCCGCGACCAAATGCACCAAAGCGGCGCGGTCGAGCGTGCCATCGGCGGATTTCGTGAGCACGCCAGTGCCGGCTTTGATGACGGTGAGATCGGGAATCATGACAGTTTCGCCCGCAGGCAAGGGGGACTTGATAAACCGAATCGACGCCTCATGCCAGCGCAAGATGTGAGGTGGGTAGGGCGATGCGGCCCCGCGGCGCTGATTCTTTCAGAAAAGATTTACCGCCAAGCAGTGGTGTTAGTGAGCAAGTGAAAAGTTTGGTTGAGCGACCATTTTATTGAGAACGCTGAGCATTTTTCTCATCACTGCGACCAAGGCGACTTTTGC
>JBKDYW010000154.1:0-15543 GCA_046308575.1 Verrucomicrobiota bacterium | reverse complement strand
AGCTTTCAGCAGCACCCGCGCGCGATCGCTGGAAGTGACAGCGGCACGCAAGGCGTTGGCAATTTCAAAAACAGGCAAAGACACGCACGAGGATGTGAATGGAAATGCGGCATCGGGAAAGCGCAAAGAGGGAGCAATGTTCTGATGATCGCAGTTCGCTGCGGGTTCAGCCAATGCCCTTTCGCAGTTCGCGCATGCTCCAGAGGAGAGGGCCTGCGGCAGAGGCTTCGCCTCGCATCTTGCGGGCGCCGGAGTTTCGCTTCGGGCCGAAGCGCGAGCGGGAATTGGCGAATGCTTCGTCGACAAAGATGCGACTGCCGATCACCGCGCCGTCGGTGAAGTAGCGAATGCGATGCTGCAGCATGCGAGCGAAGGGAATCTCGCCATCGCGCTGCTCTTTGGCCACCTGATCTTTGGCAATGCCTTTGCGCGTTGTCTTGCGCACCAAAGAGCCATTGCGATCAATGCTCTCGGAAGTTTTCTCCACCGCATGCGCCATCAGCATTTTGCGGTATGCGCGTGAAACTTCGCCCGACCACAAGGCGGCATCCGCAACCATGCCCTTGTGTGCACCCCATGCGCGAACAAGCCCTGCGCGCGCGGGTTTTCCATTTCCTTTCGCGCCGCCGCCGATCGCTTCCCCGTAGCTGCTCCAGCGGTATTCGGCCGGATCTTTTACAAGGCAAGCTCGCACTGGGTTGAGATCTATGTAGGCCTCCATGGTGCGGGCCGCGACGCCGTCCTCGACGATCACGCTTTTGAAGCGGTCCTCCCACAAGCGACCGCTGCGTTCGTGAATGCGGTTGTGCCATTGGGTGTAGCGTTGCAGCAGGCCTTTCATGAACTCGCCGAGGTCGTGCATGCGATAGGTGAAGCGTTCGTGAATCTGCGCTACGACGACAGATTCTTCGGCGAGGCCGGCGTTCACGTGTTGTCGCGCGTCGGCAAGCTCCTTGGCCACGGTCGCGACGAAGGCATCGTTGTAGAGAGCGGAAATGCGCTGGAGGAGTTCGGTGTCGGAAAGGCCGGCATGGGACACGCCGTTTTTCGGCATCGGCGGGACCTCGAGCAGGAGATGGAAGTGGTTGTCCATCAGGCAGTAGGAGGTGACCCGGCAGCCGGAGAATTTCTCGTAGATGCGCATTAGCGCGCGGAATTTCTCTTTTTCTCGGGCCCCAAGCACAAAGCGCCGGTCGACGATGCGGGAAATGCAGTGGTAGAAGACCGGTTTGGACTCCGAATTCCGCCACTCTGCAAGCCAACGTGCCTGTCGCATGAAGGGAGAATAGCCAGCCAAAGCCCGATGGCAAGAGAAATTCGTATAAAAGGACTGTCCCTTTATAAAATCTGGGGACATTCTCCGTACTTTCTCCAAACTTGATGGATTGCCCAATGTTTTGAATCCGCCTCGGATCGGGTACTACGCGAACAGGATCGTTTTGTTGCCGTGGACGAGCACGCGGTCTTCGAGGTGATAGCGAAGGCCGCGGGAGAGGATGGTATTTTCGACATCCTTGCCGAGTCGCATCATGTCTTCGATGCTGTCGCAGTGGCGGATGCGCACGACATCCTGCTCGATGATCGGGCCGGCATCGAGTTCTTCGGTGACATAGTGGCAGGTGGCACCGATGAGTTTCACGCCGCGTTCTTCGGCCTGATGGTAGGGTCGGGCTCCGACAAATGATGGCAAGAAACTGTGGTGGATGTTGATGACTTGGTGGCGATATTTCGCGCACAACCACGGCGGAAAGATCTGCATGTAGCGGGCCAACACGATGGTGTCGGGTTGGGCTTCCTCGATCAGCCGCGCCGCTTGCTCGAAGGCAGCCTGCTTTGCCGCGGCAGGCTCCTTCGGCACGGGAACATGGTGATAGGGGATGCCATACCACTCGACCAGTTCGCGGAGGTCATCGTGGTTGGAGATCACGCAAGGCACATCGAACGCCAGGTCGCCGACCTTGCGCCGGTGAAGGAGGTAGGCAAGACAATGGTCGAACTTGCTCACCAGCAGCACGACGCGCCGGCGCGTCGAGGCATCCACCAAACGCCAGTCCATCTTGAACTCCTCGGCCAGCGGCGAGAAATCCTCGCGGAGTTTCTGCGCCGCGCATCCATCTCCATCCGGGATGTTGAATGCGTAGCGCATGAAAAACATGCCGTTGGAAACATCATGGTACTGGTCGGCCTCGGTGATTGATGCACCGCGATCGGCGAGGAAGGTCGTGGCGCGTGCCACGATTCCGATCCGATCCGGGCATGTGGCGACGAGGCGCAGTCCTGCGGTGCCGGGTTCAGTTGTCTTCATTGAGGCGTTGGTAGGAAACCGTTGCGCGGATGTCCGTTTGCACATGGCGTTCGACAATCGGCTTGGCTGAGCCACCATTCTCTTCGCCCCAAACGACAACGACCTCCGAGCCATCGGCGACATCCTCGTCGAGCATGGCCAGCGAGAACCATTGGCGGACATTGGAGGTGTAAACAGTGTAGGTCGAGAGGCCCACCATGCGATCGCCAACGAGCACTTTGTCGAAGGGAAGGATCGAGTAATAGGCGTTCGGGGTTTCCATGTACTTGAAGCGGGGGCCATGACCGAGCTGGCTGGCAAAAACCTTGAGCACATCGTCGTTGTTCCACTTGAGCCAGAGTTTCCGGCGCTGGGGTTTGTTGGCCATTTTCTCGAGCGCCTCGCGACCGATGAAGTCATGGTCGAATTTGACATGCTTGCCGTAGCCGAGGTCCCAAGGTGTTTGATAATAATCCTCGATGCGGTTGGAGTAGAAACTGCCGCCCAGTGAGGCGCAGGCTTCAAAGCCATCGGCCGAAAGCCACTCGCGGTATGCTTTCATTTTTTCACCCGAATAGATTGCGGGCATTGGCGAAGGGATCCATCCGCTTTCTGGGGAAACCGTCGAGTAAGCGCGGCTGCCACCGCGAAGCAGGCCGAACTGAGGCCCGGCCGCGAGGATGGCTTCGAGCACCGCGGGACCGTCGGCTGCTGGTCCGTGCAATTCGAGACCGCCCATGCGTGACATGTTGTGGTTGAGCGCGCGGACATGGCGACCGGCGATTTTGAGGTCGCCGAGGTTGAAGAATTTAATATCAGGAAATGGTCCTTCATGAACGCTCTTGATGAGGTCGAGAGCGTTGGGGCCTTGGATTTGATAGCGATAGATCATGCGTTGGCCCTTGTTGCTGACCGTGCGTTCGTCGCGAGTGACCTTGACATCATAGCCGCCGGTCTTTGCGTGGAAATCGACCCAGTTGGGCACGGAGGGACGGCCGACGACGCTCACTTTGGTGTCGGTGTGACCAAACAGGATGGCATCGCCGATGACATGGCCGTCGTAATTGCAGGCGACGATTTGCTTGGCCTTGTTGGCTCCGAAATTTGAGAGCGTGTTGACGGCAACATCCGAGAGTAGGCGGCGGACATCGGGTCCTTCGAAATAGACATCGGTCATGTGGAACGATTGGTCGAAGATCACGACGCTCTTCTGCCAGGCTTCCTGTTCGTCGCGCCAGTTGGTGAATTGCGCGGCAAATGGGAATTCGTAGCCGCCGGTTGGCGAGTTGCGCAGCATTTCCACCGGGCTGGTGTGGAGCTGGAGTTTTTCCTCAAGGTTTTTGGGTGTGTTTTGTTTCATTGTTTTATGATGCTTGGTTGGTGGTGAACGGTTGCTATTTTATTGGATGGAGAACGCGGGAAATTTGACGCCGCTGCGGGCGCGGACCTCGGTGGCGCGCTGGCGGATTTGGGTAAGGAATTCGTCGATCATTTCGGGTGGCATGCCGAAGTTCATGACATGGATGCCGGCCGCGCCGCATTCGATGACTCCCTCGGCGATGCCGAATGCCCAGTCGAGGCTGGCGCGTTGGAAGTCTTCGCGCTCCATGATGCGGTGCAGGGATTCATCGACATGGACGCCTGGCAAACGGCAAAGCACTTCGAAGAGCTTGCGACTGCCGACCAGTGGCAGCGACGGAATCGTGAGCTTGGCTTCGTGGTCGCGTCCGGCGCGAACTTGCTTATACCACTCGGCAAAAGTAGGCATATGCGTGATCGCTTGTGTTTGACAAAACCTCGCGCCAGCCGCGCGCTTGAATGCGAGGCGATCGACGCTAATCGGCATCGGGATCGAGAATGGATTGGCCGCGCAGCCGATGAAGGGCACGATGCCCAAGCGGTCGCGCCATTCTTCAATCCGTTTATTGGCGAAATGGATCATTTGCGAGCTGTCCATTGGAAACCAAGTTTGCTGCGAGACCTTGCGATCGGTTTGCGGCAGCCAGTCGCCGGTGAGCAGCAGGAAATTTCGATAGCCCATCTCCATCGCCTTTTCGATCTCGCGCAGGAAATCGTCCTGATCATGGTCGCGTCCGCAGAACTGGATGATCGACTCGACTCCGTGTGCGGCGACGATCTTGCCGGTCTCTGTCGAGTGCAGCGATGGCACGCCGCCCGCATTGGTGGTGGTATTGACCGCGTCGACCTGCGTGGCCACGCGCTGCATGATTTTCTCCACGCGCGGGAGGCCGGTGCTGTCGCGTGGAGATGCGATTTCGAGCGTCACAACAAACTCGCCGCGCGCCATCTTGGTGGCCAAGCGTGAGCTGGCAGGGATATGCCGGGTGTCGACAAACTCGTGCGGCAAGCGCGTTTCGCGGTCCTTGCCATTGAACAAATTGACATAGCTCGCCGTGTTGAGCAGATCCTCCCGCGGCGGCAGGTGGATGCCGAAGGTCTTGTTTTTTTTCTTCGTCTCGATGCGCGTCCAGACGCAGTCGATCTCGGGGATCACCTCACATTTTCCGTCGAGCGTACCACCGCAGGGGCCGTTGCGCAGACCCTTCGGACAGTTCATCGGGCAAATGAGCGAGGTATGGCTCAGGATGCACTGACCGCAGGTTTGGCAGCCAAACATCTTTTCCTTCAGCCATTTCTCCGATTGGTAGATGAGGTCCATTGCGGTGCTCTTTACGAATGGTTCCGAACCGATCCGTGACTTCCAAACTATTCGGTCGGCAGAAAATTTCTTGGATGATTCGTCGTTCGCCGATTGTATTATCCGGCAATGAAGCGTTCGCACCTGTCTGCCACCCGCCGTGTCTCGCCTGCCGAGGTCGATGTCCCGCCGGGTGAGGTACGGGTGATCGAGAGTCATCACGCCGCAGGCTTTGAAATGGGCATGGGCGTGTGGCCGTTTCATAAAATTTGCTGGGTGGCGGTCGGCCGCGGACGGCTCGAATTTGCCGGCGAGGCGACTGAGCTTCAGCGCGATGATTTCCTTTTGCTGCCTGCCGGGGTGAAACATCGCTTTGTCGACGAGCCGGGCGATCCGCTGACCCTTGTCATTTTGTGTTTGGATGTCGGATACCTGGAGCAAAACAGCAACCGCGAGCTGATGGAACTTTGGCGCGCGGCGCTTCAATGCGAAGCTCCTTGCCGCGCGCTTTGTGCCCGCACGGCATTTCATCACACGGCGTTGGTGGAGCACATACGGCGCGCGCTGCACGAGCAGAGTGCGGGCCGACCAGGCTGGCAAACGGCGGTGCAGGCCGCAACCGATGCTGTGCTCATCCGCTTCGCGCGCGGCCATGTCGAGGCCCGCGACAGTCACCACGCCACCAGCCGCCAAGCGGTCGCCGGCGCGGTGGAGTATGTCGACTCAAGGCCCTACGAGCCATTGCGCATCGTCGACATGGCCGAGCGCTGCCAACTTTCGCCGCGCCGATTCACCGATGTCTTCCAACAAGTCACCGGCGAAACTTTCAATGCCTATCTGAACCGCAGGCGCATCGAGTTCGCCATCGAGCGCTTGCGCGAAACCGGTCACATTCTTTATGCCTGCCACGAGTCTGGATTCAACGATCTCGCTTACTTTTACCGCGTTTTCAAAAAACAAACCGGCCTCACGCCCGGTGAATTCTTGCATCAAGGCACTGGTCCAAGTGGCAAGCCAAAGCGCTGAAGCCTGAGCTTGGGATTCGTGCTCATGCCGATGGATCATCCCTCCAGCAATTTTTGCATCTTTTGCCAGAAGCCGAAGAAACCGCTGGTGGCGAGGGGCCGGAGAGCGAGGTCTTCTGGGCGGTCGAAGAAGATGAGTTCGATGCCGGCATTTGATAGAGCGGCTTGCAGGGTGGCGAGTTGATCGTGAAGTGGTCCGATCTCGGGTCGCATCGCGGCGATTTGCTGGAGCTGGTACTCGCTCGCCCAATTTAGGAGCGCTTGGGTGGTGGATGAATCGCTGGAGACTTCGACTTCGATACCGAAGGCATTGCTTGCGCGCTTCGCTGCATCGTCGATCGCAGTTTGCAGCCAAGTGGTTTTGATTTCCGGATATCGGAGGCGAGTCCATGTGGCGGTGTCGCGGGTGGCGATGATGGCCTTCGGATGAAGCGATGCGAGCGGGCTTTGTTCGATGAGAAGATCTTCCTCATGAATCCAGATGCCGATGCGGCCTTCGTGCAGCGATGGTGTGGGTGGAAGTGAAGGGCGGGTGATCGCCGGTCGTGCTTCGGTGGGGATGATCAATGCCTGGGGATGTTCGAGTTGCTCAAGGCCTTCATGGTGCGCCTCGAGCACTTTGCTTGGCAGGTATTTTTCCAAATTGCTGCGGCGGGGCAGATAGGTTTTTCCTGGAGTCTGAAGACCGGCGACCCAGCGCCATGAGAGGGTGTTGGATGCCGGGTCTCCATCGAGGAGGTGGCGAAGAAAAAAGTCAGACCCAAGTTGCCAAGGGAGTCTTTCGATGTTAATCCACCATCCGGCAAACCACATGCGGGCGTGATTGTGAAGGTAACCGGTCGCGATCAGCTCGCGGGCATAGTGGTTCATGATGGCAATCGGGCTTTCACAAGCCTCGCATCGTGCCGCGCTTTCACGTGTGGCTTCCATGCTTGGGTCGTTATGCAGCGTGGCAAGTTCATCGAGGTATTGCGTCCAAATTTGCGGACGCAGCGAGAGCCAGTTTTTCCAATAACGACGCCAATAAACTTCTTGGGTGAACTTCTCGACCGTCGATGCGGCATAACGGCGGAGCGGAGCTGCTGCGCATTCGGACTCGAGGATGAGGCGATGACGAATCGCTGAGGAAAGTTTCGACACATTGGTGTGACCTGGGAGCACATGATTGCGGTCGCGTGCGTAGCGTCCGGCAAATGAGATGAAGGCATCGAGTTGATCGAGCGCGTCCTTGCGCGTGGCGGCAAAGACGGGTGCTGGGCGCGTGAAAAGTTCGTCCTGCATTTCAGTGATCCTTGGATGTTTCGCGAAATGCCTTCAGGCCCTTGATCCAGCGATCATCGATGCCATTCGTTGCTCCAAGCAAGGACCCAACGACCGCGCCTCGGTGGCAGTTGTCTCCGCCGACCATGGCGTTGGCGACGATGCCGTTGTCGAACTGGTCGTGATATTTCCATGACAGGTAGAGGGCGGCGGGAAATGCCTGATCGATGTAACAAGCAGGACTCAGGACACTGCCGATGATTTCGTCATCCGGTCGCTTTGCCCAGCTCTCGGCTTTTCGGCTCGAAAACCAATCACCAGCTTCACGCGCGATCGCTTCGCGCAGGGGAGTGCCCGCGGTGATGGATTTCAACAATCGGGCGAGGCAATCGGCAGCTCTTTGAACATTGCTGTGGCGGTGGGTGAGGGCAAGGTGCTCGCGTGTGGCGGACCGCCAATCGGCATCCTCCGGCAGTGCGGCAAGCAGCGCGGGGATTTGCGCAAGTCCGCCGATGTGTTCATCGGAAATCCCGCATTTGGTTACTGCCTTGCCTTGCGCGTAGCGGGTGAAAAATCCGCGATGATATTCCTCAAGGTAGGTATCGCGATGCCAGCCGGGTGTGAGCATGCATTCGATGTAGCGCAGCGCCCATCGCTCTGGATCGTAGTTGCCGTGTGAAATCACTTGCTGGTGAAGCTCGGTGGCGAGTCGGAAGTTCACCGTGTTTTCACCGGCTTCGAGAAATTGGTGATAGTGAATGCCGTGCTGGCCCCAGTATGCTGCTTGCTCGCGAAGGATGTCGCCCCGTTCGTTGAGCGGGTGGTATTCCGATCGCCAGAGGATGCTAGCCGGGTGCGGGTTTCGCGGAGCTTGATAATGATCGAGCACCCCATAGTCGTTTCGCAGTGCCGCTCGATCGTAGTACCAATGGCCGGGCATTGCGAGAGCGTCGGCAACGAGGGAACCGAGGTAGGCGTGATGCAGGCTCATGCGGCGCAGGATAGCATCAAGTTCCAGCAGCGCCACCGGCGAGTTGCCCTTTCCATCCTTCAGCATCAATTGCCCGAATATCCTTGATTCATCCCAAAGCAAATTCCGAGCATCGAGGTGTGAAGAAACAACAACTGCCCGAGAAAATTTGCGCCACCTGCGGGCGGCCTTTCAAGTGGCGGAAAAAGTGGGAGCGGGTCTGGGACGAAGTGAAATTTTGCAGCGATCGTTGCCGGATGAAAAAATCCAAAACGCCTCCTGCCTGAGTTCACCATCAGCAGCGCCCATTGAGGGAGGGCATTTGATGATCTGTCGGTGCTCGACACGATCGCTTCTGAGTGCGCTCATATTGGCATGCGCTTTGGAATCATTGGTGCCTCCGCCATCATGCTCGCTGCCTGTCATGCCGCCGAGCATCAGTTTTATATCGGCACGCGAAGTGTGCGTGATAGCAAGGGAATCTATTGCGCCACATTCAATGACGCCACGGGTGAGCTATCCGGATTGATGCTTGCCGCAACTTACAAGGATCCTGGGTTCCTTTGCCCACATCCGCACAAGAGTCTGCTTTACTCGATCGGCGCGCGGCAAGATGGCACCGGCACACTTGCGGTCTTCGCGATTGCCAATGACGGCACTCTCAACTTGCTCGCCGATGTGCCGAGCGGAGGAAAGGGACCCTGCCATTTGGCCATGGACGAGGAGGCGAAAAGCATCGCCGTTGCCAACTATGGATGCGGCAGTACCGCCAGTTTTTTACTCGATGAAAATGGCATCCCCTCTGAGGCCGTAAGTTCCATGCGCGTCGAGGGTCATAGCGTGCACCCCAAGAGGCAGACTTCGCCCCATGCTCATGGCGTGTATTTCGCCGACGGTCATTGCTTTGTGCCGGATCTCGGGTTGGATAAAATTCTTGTTTATCAGCATGATGCAGTCACCGCCGCATTGCGCCCCGCAGATCCACCGCATGCATCAACCACGGCGGGTGATGGACCGCGTCACTTGGCTTTTCACCCGCAAAAACCATGGGTCTATTGCGTAAACGAGCTAAGCAATACCGTTACTCACTTCGTTCGCAAAAATCACAAGTTGGAGAAAAAAGAATCCATCTCCACGCTGCCCGCTGACTTCAGGGATGCGAATACCACCGCTGAAATCGAGATTCATCCCAATGGTCGCTTCCTATATGCATCGAATCGTGGGCACGATTCCATCGCGGCCTATCAGATCGATCCGACCAATGGGGATCTTACCGCGATGGGTCAAACCGTTGCTGAAGTAAAAAACCCACGCCATTTCACCATCGCTCCCGGTGGAGCCTATCTGATTGTTGCCGGGCAGGATTCCGACAATCTCAATGTGCTCTCGATCGATCCGCAAAGCGGAAAGCTCACGCCCACCGCACACAAGCTGCAAGTGCCCTCGCCGATTTGCCTCGTCTTCTCGCGCCGCTGAATCAAGTGGTCGATCGCCACTTTCTCAACGGATCTCCACGGTTGCGCCGGGGCGGATGAGGTTTGGTAGGCGGATGGCGTCCCAGTTGGCGAGGCGAATGCATCCGGCGCTGCGTGCGCGGCCAATGGTTTCCGGGTCGGAGGTGCCGTGCATGCCGATGCCGGGGCGGCTGGTGCCGTTCCAAATGACGCCGACCGGGCTGTTGGGGCCGGGTGGGATGTTGATGGCGTTGGCGCTTCTTTTGCCGGTGTCGAGTAGTTGTTGGTCGTAGCGCCAGTGGGGCAGTTCGATCATGTTAAGCAACTTCCAGGTACCGAATTTGATGAATTTCGGTTTGCCCGGTGTGATGGGAAATGATGCGACCAGCGCGCGGTTGGCTTTGGTCTTTGCAACGGGCGCGCTGCCGTCCTCCGATTCATCGACCACCAAGGCGGCGGGTGCGGCTTCGAAGATCCTTGCTTGGTTGATCTTAGTATTCACCACCACATGGCGTTCGCTGAGTGCTGCGTCCGCTTCATATTTCGCGCCAGTGAGTGTCTCGATTTCGAAAGGCTCGACATTCGGCACGATGAGCGAGTCGCCGGGCTTGAGGCTTTGGATTTTAACGCCAGGGTTGATCTCGGTGAGGTAGGGGACATCGCTGTGGTAGCGCTCGGCCATGAACTCCGCGATGCTGCGGTAGCTCATTCTTTTGGCGGATGCCTGCATGCTGCGTTTGGTGGGCAGCGACGGGTTCACCCATTTGCTTGCGACATTCGGCACTGTGACTGTGATCAGTGGCTCCGGCACCGCGCTCTTGGCGGCCAGCATCACCGCCGACCAGTCGTCGAGCGGGTGGCCGTTGACTTCATTCCATGAGCGCACGGCGAGTTCGCCAAACTGACCCATGCGACCATCGATCACGCCGGGGCCGAAGTTGGATTTGTCCAAAAACACCTGCAGGCGCAGTGCTTCGAGGCCTTCGGGTTTGGCATTCGAAGCGGTAGTGCTCGGTGGGCTTGCGATCTCGGCGGACTCATCAATGACGATCGCGGCCGGCGTTTCATTTGTTTCATCCGCAGCAACGGCGGGTGTTTCTTCCGGCATGCTCACCACTTCGTCGGGAAGCGGTTGCGAGGTGATGTCATCGTCGCCGCCGATGGGTAGGGCTTTGAGGACAGGCCGATTGGTGGAATCGATCGCGGGCTCCTGCGCTTGGAGCGAGCCGAGCGCCATGCATGAGAGGATGATGAAAACGCGAATCATGGAAATGGGTGTGAAGTGGGTTCAGGCGGGTTGCGCGACGAATGGCTCGAGCCTTCCGGCAAGCATCGGCGGCACGACCGCGCGCACGAGGATATCGTTTCCTTCGTAATCCGTCGAGAGCACCTTCGCATCGCGGTGCAAAAGGCCCACGAGATCGGCCCGTTGCTGGGGGATTCGGTAGTCGAGGCAGCGCACGCGGTCGGCGAGAGCGGCCGAGCAGGCATCGAGCAGCTGATCGAGCCCGGCGCGTGTGAATGCCGAGACGCGAAGTGCATCGGGAAACATTCTTGCGAGTGAGGCGATTTGCTCGGGGTCCTCGACGAGGTCGATTTTGTTGAGGACGGTGATCGTGGGTTTGCCCTCTGCGCCGAGTTCGTCGAGCACCTCGAGGGTGGTGCGATGAAACCGTTCGATTTCCGGCGAGGTGGCATCGAGCACATGGATGAGGAAATCGGCGAGCACCGCTTCCTCGAGTGTGGCCTTGAAGGCCTCGACCAAGCGGTGGGGCAAGTTGCGCACGAAGCCGACCGTGTCGGTGAGCAGCAGCGGTTGGCCATCGGGCAGATCGATGCGCCGCGTGGTCGTGTCGAGCGTGGCAAAGAGCATGTCCTTGGCCATCACATCGGCGCCGCTCAGCGCATTGAGCAAGGTCGACTTGCCAGCATTCGTGTAGCCGACGATGGCGGCGTGCGGGGTTTCGAGTTTCTCTCGTTCTTTGCGTTGGGTGCGGCGTTGTTTGCGAACTTGTTCGAGTTCGCGCTTGCAGCGGTCGATGCTGAGGTTGGCCAGTCGGCGGTCGACCTCGATTTGTTTTTCGCCCATGCCGCGTGCCGCGCCACCGCCTTGGCCGCCGCCGGATCCGCCTTCGCGGTCGAGGTGTCCCCACATTCGTGCGAGTCGCGGCAGCGCGTATTGCATGCGGGCGAGTTCGACTTGCAGGCGTGCTTCCTTCGTCTGCGCGCGTTTGGCGAAAATATCGAGAATCACCTCCTCGCGATCGATCACGCAGAGGTCGGCGAGTTTTTCCCACTCGCGTTGCTGCGAGGGCGCGAGGCCATTGTCGATGACGATCACATCGCAGTCATGCGCGCGGGCGAGGCTCACGATTTCATCGGCCTTGCCAGTGCCGCAGAGCAATTTTTTGTGCATGTCGCGGCAACGGGCGAGAACCGAATCGACCACCTCGATGCCGAGCGTCTTGACCAACTCGCCAAGCTCCTCGAGCAGCGACTCTGCTTCATCCATTTCTCGCGGATCGAAACAAAAGCGCACCAGCAGCGCGCGTTCGACCATCTCCGGTTTCTGCCTGACCTCAAACATCCGAGGCAGGGTTAGCACCGGATGGCGGTGCGGGCCATGCGAAATTTTTGCCAAGGCGGGCGATTTCCGCAGGGCAATCCGTTTCAACTCTTGCGGGAGAGCGCCGGGGCGCTTAAGCCATGCCTGTCATGTCCGCAGACGCCACGCCACAAACGCATTCGACCGAGGCCGAACTCATCGCCATCCGCCGCGAGAAACTCGCCAAACTCCGCGAGCTCAGCATCGATCCGTATGGCGCGAGATATTCCGTCGACACCACCCCGGGCGAGCTGCGGGCCAATTTCAGCGAAGGTCGCCGCGTGAAGATCGCCGGCCGCATCACCGCGCTGCGCGACATGGGCAAGTCGGTGTTCTTTCAGCTCGGCGATGTGCTCGGATCGATCCAGGGCTACCTCGGCACCAAGAACCTCGGCGAAAACGAGGCGGCCGCGTGGAAATGCCTCGATCGCGGCGATTGGATCGGCATCGAGGGCGAAACTTTTGTCACCAAGACCGGCGAGCCGACCGTGAAGGTCGAGAGCTTCACCGTACTATCAAAGTCGCTGCGGCCGATGCCCGACAAGTTCCATGGTCTCGCCGATCGCGAAACGAAATACCGCAAGCGTCACCTCGACCTGATGGGCAACCCAGAGAGTGCGAATCTCTTCGTGACGCGTTCGCTGATGCTTGCCGAGATCCGCAAGTTTTTGCAGGACAGGGGATTTCTCGAGGTCGAGACCCCGATGCTGCAAGATGTCGCGGGCGGTGCGGCGGCGCGTCCTTTCGAGACGCATCACAACGCGCTTGGCATGCCACTCACGCTGCGCATTGCGCCGGAACTTTTCCTCAAGCGCCTGCTCGTCGGCGGCTACACGAAAATTTTTGAGCTTAACCGCAACTTCCGCAACGAAGGCATTTCACGCCGCCACAATCCTGAGTTCACGATGCTCGAAGCTTACTGGGCGTTTTCGGATTTCGAGGAAATGGCCAACCTCGTCGAGGAAATGACCTGCCACCTCGCGGAGAAATTTTGCGGTGGCTTGAAAATCGAACACAAGGACGAGGACGGCAATGTCACGCGCACGATTGACCTCACGCGTCCGTGGCGCCGCGCAAATTATCACGACCTCATCAAGCTCGCTGCCGGCGATGATTTCTTCGAACTCAGCCCGGCCGGTCGCCGACTGCGCTGCGAGGAACTTGGCGTGCAGATTTCCCCCGAGATGGAGGACTATGAAGTCGTGCAGCAGGTCTTTGAAAAGAAGGTCGAGGAGCACACTTTCGATCCATGTTTCGTCACCCGTGTGGCGAGCGAACTGATCCCACTCGCAAAGCTCACCCCCGGCGGAAAAACCGTGGAAGTCTACGAGTTGATCATCAATGGCCAGGAAATTTCACCGGGCTATTCCGAGCTCAACGATCCCGATGTGCAGCGCCAGCGTCTCGAGCATCAAGCCGGCGGCGAGGAAGAGCAGAAAGTAGACTACGATTTCATCGAGACCCTTGAGCACGGCATGCCACCCGCGGGCGGCATCGGCATCGGCATCGACCGCTTGGTGATGATGCTCACAGGCGCGCCGACCATCCGCGATGTCGTGCTTTTCCCCCTGCTCAAGCGCAGAGAGTAGGGCAGGGGCACTTCTCCAAAACCGCGCAATTTGCGGGATTTTTCGCCGAAATGACCCACCTGCGGGCGATTTCCCCGAAATCCCCCGAATCAGCCAAAAAAAACCTTGCGCGGATGGGGGCTCCGTGATTTTCTCCCCGCCCGCCCGCAGGGGCACAACCAACCTTTCCCAATACGGCCATGGCCTACGCAGTGATCAAAACCGGCGGCAAACAATACCGCGTTCAACAAGGCACGAAGTTCGATGTCGAGAAACTCGACGCGCCCGTGGATTCTGAAATCAAGTTCGATGTCCTGCTCGTGGGCGAAGGCGAAACCGTCAAGGTTGGCGCTCCCCTCGTCGCCGGTGCTTCCGTCACCGCTAAGGTGCTCAGCCAATTCCGCGGACCCAAGGGCGTGGCTTTCAAGTTCAAGCGCCGCAAGGGCTACCACAAAACCAAAGGTTATCGCCGCAGCCTCACCAAGCTCGAGGTCACCTCGATCGCCGGTTAATCATCAACACTTCACCTACCCAATTCCATGGCCCATAAAAAAGGACAAGGTTCCGTCAAGAACGGACGCGACTCACGCAGCAAGCGCCTCGGCGTGAAGAAATTCGGCGGTCAAGCTGTCATCGCCGGCAACATCATCATCCGCCAACGCGGCACCAAGGTTCATCCGGGTGTTGGCGTCGGCATGGGCCGCGACCACACGCTCTTCGCCCTCGTCGACGGACGCGTGAAGTTCGATCAGGAAGCTCGCCGCGTGAATGTGGTGGCCATCGCCAACTGATCCGATGATGCCGCTTGATTGCGGACAAACGAATATTTCTATAAGGCCCGTGAGTTGATCACGGGCCTTTTTTTGTCGGCTCTCAGCGGTCGATTCTCGATTAGCATTTCATGTCATCGGCCCTTTTTTGCTAACCCTTTTTGTTTGGCATTGCCTGTTGGCCTGGTGATCATACGGCACGCATTTCAGACTCAAACGCTGACCATAGATCCCATGAGAATCCTGCTTACCACCACCTCGCTTCAAGATACGCCCGGCCCGCACCACGAACTCCTTGAGCAAACCGGTTTTGAAATCGTCCGCGAGCGCGGCCCTTTGTCCGAGGCGCGGATGCTAGAACTCGCGGGCGGCTTCGATGCCTTTCTTTGCGGTGACGATGCGATCACCCGCAAGGTACTCGAAAAGTCACTGCCGCGACTCAAGGTGGTGGCGAAATACGGCATCGGACTCGACAAGGTCGATGTTACCGCCGCTACTGAGCTGAACATTCCTGTGACATTCTGCCCTGGAGTCAACCACACCACCGTCGCCGAACACACCTTCGCTCTGCTGCTCGGCGCGTGCCGCAAGCTCGTCGAGGAGGCCAATTATGTGCGCTCGGGAAACTGGAAACGCATTACTGGTCATGAGCTTCACGGCAAGACCATCGGCATCGTCGGCCTTGGCCGCATCGGCTGCGAGGTCGCCACGCGGGCAAGAGCTTTTGGCATGGAGGTGATCGGATTTGGCAATCATTGGGATGATGCCTTTGCCGCCGCGCATGGCATCCAACGAGCCGCGACGCTCGATGATTTGTTTCGTGCTGCCGATGTGGTTTCGCTGCACACCAAGCTCACGCCGCAGACCCGTCACATGATCGATGCCCGCCGCATGGCACTCGCAAAGCCCGGGCTTTTTCTGGTCAACTGCGCGCGCGGCGAGCTGATC
>JBKDYW010000153.1:0-7494 GCA_046308575.1 Verrucomicrobiota bacterium | reverse complement strand
AGCCTGCTCATCAGCGGCATGCTCAAGCGCCGCTTCAGCCAATACTCGCAAATCCCCATCAGCATGACGGGCGCAGAAGTGGCCGAGCTGATGCTCCGCCAAAACGGCATCACCGATGTCCGCGTCATCAGCGTCGAAGGCCAACTCACCGACCACTACGACCCGATCAAAAAGACGGTCAACCTCAGCGAGCCAGTCTATCATGTGAACTCGATCGCCGCCGCCGCCGTCGCCGCCCACGAATGCGGCCACGCGATCCAACACCAGCAAGCCTACCACTGGCTCACCTTCCGCTCGAAAATGGTCCCTGCCGTCCAACTCTCGAGCAAAATCCTCAATTTCATCATGATCGCCGGTCTCGTTGGGGTCAGCCTCATGAACAACCCCACGATCCTCTGGACCTGGGTCGCGCTATTCGGCGTGACCACGCTCTTCTCGATCGTGACCCTCCCGGTCGAGTTCGATGCCAGCAACCGCGCCCTCGCTTGGATGGAACGCAGCGGCATCTCCGCCAGCATCGAACACGAACGCGCCAAAAACGCGCTCTTCTGGGCCGCTATGACTTATGTCGCCGCCGCCGTCGGCTCGATCGCCCAGCTGCTCTACTTCCTCATGATGGCCCTCAACCGCCGCGAATAATCCGGCGCCTCGCCCATCACCACGCCCCTGCACCGATCACGACTACGCGGATGCGGGGGCCTCTCGCGCCCTCCGGCGCTTGACTCCCCCCCGCCCGACTGCTTCACTGGTGCGGGCAGACGATTGATATTCAACTTCTTTGAACCAATCGAAACCCGCCGCCCTCAACTCGATTTCTTTTCTCCCTCATGGACTGGTCCTCGCCCATCTGGTACGCCTCGTACATTCTCGTTCTCATTGGACTCGCCGGCTTTGGCTCCCACCGTCTTGCGATCGTTTTCCTCTACCTTAAGCACGCGCGCAACCATCCGAAGCCGCAATCGTTTTTCAAAGAGCTCCCGGTCGTCACAGTCCAGCTTCCGGTCTTCAATGAAATGCATGTGGTCGACCGCCTGCTCAACGCGGTCGCTGCGCTCGACTACCCGAAGGACAAACTGCAGATCCAACTTCTCGACGACTCGACCGACCAGACAGTCGACATCTGCCGCGATGGCATCAACCGCCTCAAGGCGCTCGGCTTTGATGCCGATCACATCCACCGCAGCGACCGCACCGGCTACAAGGCAGGCGCCCTCGAAAACGGCACCCGCATGGCAAAGGGCGATTTCCTGCTGATCCTCGACGCGGACTTCGTTCCCAATCCCGACCTACTTCAAAAGACGATCCACTTTTTCAGCGATGAAAAAATTGGCCTGATCCAAACCCGCTGGGGTCACCTGAACCGCAGCTACAATGTGCTCACCCGCATCCAGGCGATGTTCCTCGATGGCCACATGGAGCTTGAGCAAACCGCCCGCAACCGCTCAGGCCGCTTCTTCACCTTCAACGGCACCGGCGGCATCTGGCGCAAGTCCTGCATCGCCGACGCCGGCGGTTGGGAGCACGACACGCTCACCGAGGACATGGACCTCAGCTACCGCGCCCAACTCAAAGGCTGGCGCTTCATTTTCCTCAACGATGTCGAAACTCCGGCCGAGTTGCCAATCGACATGGATGGCTTCAAAAGCCAACAACACCGCTGGACGAAAGGCTCGATCCAAGTTTGCAAAAAAGTCCTACCCGCCATCTGGCGCAGCGATGTGCCCTTCAGTGTGAAGGTCGAGGCCACCTTCCACCTGACTTCCAACTTTGCTTACCTGCTCCTCATACTGCTTTGCTTCCTGATCTATCCGAACCAGCAATCGCAGCCGGATTTCGGAAAACTCACCTATTACATCATCAATGTGCCGATCTTCTTCTTCTCCTCGGTGTCGGTGATCGTCTTTTACCTCTTCTCACAAAAAGCCCTGCGCCCCGGCACTTGGTGGAAAGAAATCCCCTACCTCCCACTGCTGCTCGCCCTTGGCATCGGCATGTCGATCAGCAACGCCAAAGCCGTGATCGAAGCCATCTTCAATCACCAGACCGCCTTCGTTCGCACTCCAAAGTATGGCATCAGCCAAAACAAGGCCACCGACTGGAAAAAAAGCAGCTACAAGGCCATGAAAACCCTAACGCCCTTCGTTGAGTTGCTCTTCGGTTTCTTCTTCCTCTTCATCGTCATCGAGGCCGCCATGAAGGGCAATGTCTCCTCCGCGATTCTCCTGCTGCCCTTCCCGATTGGATTTTTCTACACCTCGCTCGCATCGCTCTCACGCATGGTCTCATCGGAGTCCGGACAGACAGCAAGCGAAGTCGCAAAACGCAAATGATCCCCACCGCGTTGATATGAAAAAATTCCTCCAAGTCCCGGCCGCCATCATCGCGCTCGCGGCTGCGTGCTGCCTCTCGAGCTGCAGCACCGGAGGATTCGCCGGAATCGGCAAGGACAACCGCAACAAGATGATTGTCAGCGTCAAGGACCAGAAGATGCTACTCGTCCGCGACGGGGTCCCGGTTAAAACTTACAAGATTTCAACCTCGAAATTCGGCTGCGGCGACCGACCCGGAAGCAACCGCACCCCGCTTGGACGCCTCCAAGTCGCCAAAAAAATCGGCTGCGACTCACCCCTCGGCAGCGTCTTCAAGAGCCGTCGCCGCACCGGCGAGATCCTCAAACCCAACGCGCCCGGACGCGACCCAATCGTCACCCGCATCCTCTGGCTCAAAGGCACCGAGGACCGCAACCGCAACGCCTTCAAGCGCACCATTTACATCCACGGCACCCCCGAGGAAAGCCGCCTTGGCAGACCCGCCTCCTACGGTTGCATCCGCATGTCCAGCCGGGATGTCGCCGATCTCTACAACCGCGTCGGATACGGCGCCGATGTCTTCGTCATCCGCAAATCGATCCGCAGCTCGAGCTCCAGGTCCAGCCAAATGGCCGGCACCAGCGGCAGAATCCCCCGCGGCTGAGCCATCTGCTCTGATTTCCCGAAAAGACGAGCTTGACACCTCCCCTCGATTCCCTAATTTGCGCCCCCGCACGCAAGCGACCTTCCTTCCATCATTCATCATGGCCAACCACAAGTCATCCATCAAACGCGCCCGCCAAACCATCGTTCGCACCGAGCGCAACCGCGCCGCCAAGAGCCGCATCAAAACCTTGCGCAAAAAGACGCTCGCAGCCATCGCCGCCGGCGACAAGGAAAGCGCCGCCAAGGCCAGCTCCGAATTCTCCTCCGCCGTGGACAAGGCCGCCAAACGCAACCTCATCCACCCGAACAAGGCCGCCAACCTCAAGAGCAAGACCTCGAAGTCACTGGCCGCCATCGCCTAAGGTGAAAAATTCCGGAACCACCGGCACCCACTGAAAAAATCAAGCGGACCGGTCACCCGGTGCCGCTTTTTTTCTGAACGCAATGCCCGAACCCGCAGCACCCAACCGCGCGGCCACCGCCGCAAAAATCGCCGCCAACCCCGCCGCCTACAAAGTCTGCGAAGGTTGCGACTCGATCGTCGGCAGCGGTACCAGCCTCTGCCCAAACTGCCACGGCTACCGCTTCGATCCCGCCTCCGAACGCGTCGTTCTCCAAGCACGCATCCTCGGCAGCCGCGAACAAACATCGGTCACCGCCGATGACCTGAACTGATCCCCCACATGGATCCGACCATCGGCTTCAAGGAATGGCAAGTCGTCTGCGACGCCCTCGCCGACGGCACACAAAGCATCATCCTGCGCAAAGGCGGCATCCACGAAGGCCGCGAAGGATTCTCTTTCGCCCACGATTCGTTTTTTCTCTTCCCGACCCGCTTTCACGCCCAAGCCGAACATGTCCGCGAAGGCCAAGTTGATTCTCTCGCCGAATGGCAGGTCGGCGACACGGTACGCATCACCCATCGCGCCGAGGCGATCCACGCGGTGACATTGACCGATTGGCAAAAGGTCGCCGCCCTCGCACCGTTTCACATTCTCACCGAAGCCACCGTGCGCGATCGCTTCGACTGGCAAGGCAAAGGCATGAGCTCCGGCAGCATCCATGTCGCTCTCGTCCGCGTTTTCAAACTCAACGAGCCCTGGGAGCTTCCCTACACCACTGCCTTTGGCGGATGCCGCAGTTGGATCAAGCTCCCGCCCGCACCCGCCACCAACGAAACCCCGGTAATCGCTCCGGAAAAATTTGCAGAGATCTCCAAGATCTTCGAAGACCTCGCATCGGTCACCGCCTGAACCCAAACCATGACCTTGCACCTCCAGGGCCTCACCCCGGAAATCGGCAGCGCGCCCATCGTCACGCGATTCGCACCTAGCCCCACCGGTCTGCTGCACATGGGTCACGCCTACGCCGCATGGGTCGCGCGAGAAGTGGCCCAGCAAAGCACCAAAGGCCGTTTTCTACTGCGCTTAGAGGACATCGATACCCCTCGCGTAAAGGCTCCCTACTATGACGCGATCGAAACCGATCTCAATTGGCTCGGACTTTCATGGAACGACACACCCCTGCGACAATCCACACGCAGCGAAGCCTATCAATCCGCACTCGCCCAACTAAAATCCATCGGCGTGATCTACCCGTGCTTTTGCACCCGCAGCGAGATCCTCGCCGAAACCGCACGCATTCCATACGCACCACACGGCCCCGACGGACCACCCTATCCGGGAACCTGCCGCGCGCTCAGCCCTGCTCAACAGCAGCAAAAAATCGACGCAGGCATTGCCCATTCGTGGAGACTCGACTCCGCACTCGCCTCAAAACTCAGCGGCCCGATTGACTTCACCGATCTGCGCTTCGGCCACACACGCGTCGACCCATCACTGCTTGGTGATGTGATTCTCGCTCGCAAAGACATCGGCCCGGCCTACCACCTTGCGGTCGTCGTCGACGATGCATTCCAGGACATCACCCATGTCACCCGCGGCGAAGACCTCCTTCACTCGACGCATGTGCACCGCTTGCTTCAGGCCATGCTAAAACTTCCGGCGCCAATCTACCTCCACCACCCGCTCGTGCCCGACGAAAACGGCAAACGCCTCGCAAAACGCGCCGACTCGCAATCAATCGCCTCACTCCGCGCAGCAGGCAAATCGCCGCAGGAAATTTTCAAGCTGATCGAACACGCGCTCGGTAAGATCAGCTAGCACATCAACTGAAAATCGAAGTCAAAGGCTTGCCCTTATCGGCAATTTGGAACGGTCGCTTGCTTGGCGACATGATGATCTCGTTCCAGTTCAAACCAAGCGCGTGAGCGATGGTAGCATTGAAGTCCTGCACCGTCACGATCCCATCCTTGACCTTCGAACCAGAGGCATCGGTTTCGCCATGCCGCATGCCACCTTTCACACCGCCACCCGCAAGAAGGCAGCTAAATGCCGAAGGGTGATGATCTCGCCCGCCCTGATGATCAGCGTTGATCTCGGGCGTGCGGCCGAATTCCGTCGCCACCACCACCAGCGTGTCCTTGAGCTTGCCGCATTTTTCCAGATCGGTGAGCAAGGCAGCGTACGCTTGATCGAATTCCTTGCAGCGCCCTTCCACACCCGTGAAGTTGTCGTAGTGCGTGTCCCATCCGGCCAACTGCACTTCAACAAAACGCACGCCATGCTCAACGAGACGACGCGCCAAGAGGCAACCCTGGGCAAAACGACCCGTGCCATAAAGACTGCGCGTGCTTTCCGGCTCACGCCTCAGGTCGAAGGCCTCGAGGTCCTTCGAATTCATCAATGATACCGCATCACGATAAAGTTCCTCGTACGCTTTGACATCCACATTCGGATAACGCCCGTGAAACTGCCGGTTCAACTTGTCGGCCAATGACAAGCGACGCCCGAAATCCTCTTCGGAAAGCTCATGACCACGATGCGAATCCTTCAAACCCTCTTCAGGACTGCCCACCGGTGCCGCCGAATACTTCGCACCGAAAAATCCGCCGCCCGTCATCTCCGGTGCGCTGTTGATTGCGACATAACCCGGCAACTCCGGATGAATCTTGCCCCCAAGTTTCAACACCCACGAACCCAACGACGGATGCTGCACGGTTCCGCGCATGTCATAACTTGTGTGCATGACATACGCACCTTGCTCGTGAGCACCCTGCGTGGAATTCATCGAGTTGATCACGCACACCTTATCCATGACCTCCGCGGTCTTGCTGAGGTAATGACCAACCATCAAGCCATCCGCCTTGGTCGCGATCGCCTCGGTCTTGCCCATGACATCCTTCTTCTTCGGCTTGGGATCAAAAGTATCCACATGGCTCATGCCACCCGCCATGAACAAGTAAATAACATGCTTCGCCTTGCCCTCGACGGCATTCGTTGGGGCCGCCGCCGCAATCGTAGGGCCCAACATTGGAACCAAATGCACCCCCAGAAAAGTGCGCGCCGCATTCGACATGAAATGACGGCGCGTCAGTTCGTCGGATTTTTGAAAAGATGAATCATTCATGGCTTATTGGAGAAATAGGAATTCGGACGACATCACCAAACAGGAAACCACATTGCGGCAACCTTCATCACCGCGCGCCTGGAGCTCTTCGAGCATCAGCGCCATCTCCTCGGTCGTCGGCGTGCGACTCAAAATGGCAAGATACAAGCGCCGAATTTTTTCCGCATCCGATGTGACGCCTTCCAAGCTCTTGTAAAGATGCGCCTCGCTGCGGTTTACGAGTTCGTCTTGCACGAATCCGTTCATGAGCGATAGCACCTGACCCACATTCGGATCTTTGCTCGCTCCATCGACCACCTCGCGGTCGGACGCACCGAAGACATAAAGAAAATGATCGCGCGGTGCCGGCGACGGAAGCTCCGACGCACGCACCATCGGATCGGCGTCATGCCCGCCCGCCGCACTCATCGACATCATCGATCCATCACCACCGGACGAGGAGTCGGATTTTACCTCCTCCACCAACCTGTTGAAGTATGAACGCACCTCAGCTTCGGACTGCAAAGCGAGCACTTCTTTTGAAAGTTGCGACATCGACTTCTTGCCAGCCAAAACAGGCCTGCCTGCGACCTTGATGCGATCGTCGAGCTGTTTCCTCGGCTTGCGATCAGGGTCACCGTCAGCCAGCGTAATCAACGAATCCCAAATTTGCTCGGCCGAAAGTCGCTCGATTTTCCGACCGTGGAAATCATCCCCACCCTCGACCACCGACGCGTTCGGGTTGGTCGCAAATTGAAAAGTCTTGGTGAGCAACAAAACCTGCTGAAACGCCCGCAGATCGTATTTGAGCTCGCGCATGAGATCGCTCAGCAGCTTCACCAACTCGGGATGATTAGTATCCTTGGCCTCGACATATTCATCCGCCGGTTCAATCACCCCCTTGCCCATCACCCGCTTCCACATCCGATTGGCGATCACCGCCGCAAATTGATCATCGGTCTTGTTCACCATCCAATCGGCCAACTCCTTGCGACCACCTCCCTTGTCCTTGCGGTCCGTCATCCGCACCATTTTGCCAAAAGGCGTCTTGCCTGCGATGATGTCTCCCGGC
>JBKDYW010000152.1:0-2309 GCA_046308575.1 Verrucomicrobiota bacterium | reverse complement strand
AGATAGGATTTCCCCTTGGTCGCCAGCTCAAACTCCATGCCGCGCGCCGATTGCATGAAGTTGTTGGCGCGGAAGTCGCAATGCACGCCGAAGCCAAATCGAATGAGCGGCATTTTGCCATCGAGCTCATCCGCAAGCTCTGCGCCGAACGAATCATCGGTGTTGATCACTGCCACCGGTTTTTTGCCGTGCGGGTCGGCCGCAAGCGCATGAAACCAATCGGCCTTGGCGCGGAAGTACGCGTCCATCGTGCCGTGATAATCGAGATGATCCTGACTGAGGTTGGTGAAAACGCAGGCATCAAATCCGATCGACGCCACGCGCTTTTGATGAATGCCGTGCGAAGAAACTTCCATCGCCACACCACGACACCCGTGGTCGCGCATGCGGGCGATCAATTGCAAAAGCGCCACCGGATCGGGCGTGGTGTGCGTGGCGGACGAAACTGTTTCGCCATCGTCGACCAACACGGTGCCGAGCAAGCCCGCGCGGTGCCATTCGGTTTTCATCACATGATGAATGAGAAACGCAGTGGTCGTTTTTCCGTTCGTGCCGGTCACACCGGCCATCGCGAGGTCGCGCCATGGATGGCCCGCCAACGCTGATGCCATTTCGGCAAGCGCCGCACGGCTGTCGGGCACATGCAGCCATGCCACCGTATTTCCAAAGTCACTCGGCGGCGCAGTCTCGGCAAGGATCGCCGATGCGCCGGCTGACAAGGCATCATCGATGAAACGATGGCCATCATTTGCGCTGCCGCGGATCGCGGCAAACATCACGCCGGGGCCAACTTCTTTGGATGATGCGGTAAGCGAGTGGATCTCCGCGTCCATCGGCCCGGAGGCGGTGACGCGTGCAAGGCTGGCGACAAGTTGCTTCAGAATCATGGTTTGGCGACCTTCGTCAGCGAGGGATTCACGGATTCGGTGGGTGGCAGGTTCAAATAGGTGGCAGCGCGTGCAGCGATGCGGCCAAAGGCGGGCGCAGCGATGGTGCCGCCGTAACGCGACACTTTGTTTGTCTTCGGATCATCGATCACCACCACGCCGACAAAAGCAGGATCGTGTGCAGGCATCATGCCGGCGAAGGAAACGGTGTAGCTGTTGTTGAGGTAGCCCGAGCCATTCGGGTTGTGGCGCTTGGCGGTGCCGGTCTTGCCAGAAACTTTGTAGCCCGGCACGGCTGCAAGCGTTGCGGTGCCTCCGGGCTCGATGGTCTTGATCATCGCCTCGCGCATCTGCCTTGCCGCCTCGGGCTTGAGCACGCGGCAAATTTCCTCTTCAGGAAATGTTTCCACCACCGTGCCGTCATTGGCGACGAGTGATTTGACGATCTTCGGTTTGAGCAAGCGGCCATCGCCGCCGATCACCGCGTACGCGCTGGCCATTTGCAAGGGCGTGACATTGAGAGCGTAGCCATAACTCGCGCGCGAGAAGTCGACAATGTTGTTGGTGTTGCGCGCGATGCCCGAACTTTCGCCATTGAGACAAATTCCGGTTTTGCGACCAAAGCCCCAGCGTTGGACATAATCATAGAAGCGCTTTGAGCCGATCATTTTCGCAAACTTGTAAGCACCGATATTACTCGATTTCGCAAGCACTCCCTCGAGCGTGAGGCTGCCGTAGGGGTGATGATCGGGCACTTTGTTGCTGCCTTCGACATACATGCCATTGTGACAGAAAACCTGCGTCGTCGGCTTGGCGAGACCTTCGTTGATCGCTGCGCCAGTCGCGATGATCTTGAAGGTCGAGCCCGGCTCGTAGATCGCTTGCGTGGCAAAGTTGAATCCGTTTTGCGCGATGTCCTTGCGGTGATTCAGATCAAAGTGCGGCCTGCTTGCCATGGCGAGGATCTCGCCATTTTTCGGATTCATCAGAATGACGGCTCCGCGCTCGGATTGGAATTCCGCGAGGCAGGCTTCCATTTCCTCTTCGACGATCGCCTGCAATCCCATGTCGATGGTGAGCTGCACATTGAGTCCCGCGCGCGGCGGCAGGAGGCTGGCGGAATTGCCGGGCACCACAAAGCCGCGTGCGTCGCGGTGGTGCTGGCGCCATCCGTCGCGGCCAGAGAGATATTCCTGCATCGCCTGCTCAATGCCGAAGCGCCCGACGACTTTGGTCTCGATCTTGCCCTCTTCGTTCAACTTCTCGGACTCGCCGGTGAATCCGATCAGGTGCGTCGCAAGGTTCGACGAGGTGTACCAGCGTTTGATGGAATTTTGAAATTCGAATCCCTGCAAACAGTTGCGGTCGATGGTTTCGCGGAGTCCATCGGCGATGTCTTCCGGCAGATCCTTGGCGAGCGGA
>JBKDYW010000151.1:0-45732 GCA_046308575.1 Verrucomicrobiota bacterium | reverse complement strand
ATGCACGGCGGGTATAGAAGCCCGAATTCAAAGAAGGACGTTACCCGCCGTTGAATGTGCCGACTTGTTGTGCTTCTTCTTGATTTTCAGCGGCTACCCCGGCATCCAGAGAACTAGAACTAAGATCGCCTGAGCGATGAGGCCAGAAATCGCGAGTCGAAGACCAATCCTGTAAAGTCGAATACCACGGTCACCGAGACCTGTATGCCCGAGTGTCAGAAATCGACCTTGCCGATACAGTGGCATCTTCGCCCAACTCATCACGATGCCTCCAGCGAGCGCAACGCATGAACTGAGAATCAACAAAATGAGAATCCCGCTACTCGGAACGCTATGAAGAACCACCAATAGTAGAAACGGCAAAATGAGCGGGAATCCGCTTGCAAACGCAATGTCCCCCGGTTACCTCGCATGACTTGTTCGCTTCCGCGATTACTATTGAAGAATGTAGTAAAGACTAACAATCAAGATGATCCAGAATGCCAATCCCAAGACGAGAGAGGTCATGCAGTATGAATTGGCTGATTGCTGGAAGTCTGGCTTGTAGCGTCCGAACGAAATTACAAACTTCACAATCTCACCTGTCCATACAAGGAAAACCTCGATGAATAAAAATGCCAGGAAACCAAGTATCTCATCCATCAAATACTCCTTTCAAATATTTTGTTCTCTCGTAGGCGATCTTGTGGGATGGGGGAGATAAGTTTGATATTGTCCTCACGAGAGGCAATGCTACGAGTTGGGATTTTTGCAATCAGTGTATTTTTTAGCGAACGTAAAGCGAGTGCACCCCTACCTGCAATGGCGCACGTCGATCAGGGGGTTTGGGTTGGGGTCACGGAAAATCATCGAAACAGGGCGGCTGGTAGTGGTTGTCATGTCGCGGCTTGTTCGCCGTCTCTTTTTGGTATTGCGCCGGAGAAGAATGCTAAGCCGATGATGAATCCAGGAATGAAACGGTATATATCACCGAAAACCTGATCGACGGGATGACGGACATCGAATCCAGTCATGAAATAGATGGGTAACGCTAAAAATGTGGTGACAAGGTAGAGCCATGCGCCCCATCGCTTCAACTTGAGAAGTCCGATGATCGAAGCAATCCAAGCGCCAAACATAGCAAGCGTCGCTACCATAAACGCGATCATTCCCGGCCCAATGGTCTCAATATCAGTGAGCGCGACCTTCTGATTCTCTTCAAGGGTAAGGACATCGCTCGGAAGAAAGCTATCTGCCCAGAAACTAACGGCGACGCCGACAGGTATGAGCGCAATCTCAGTAATGATGGAAATTCGTAGTAGTTTGGAGGGATTCATTCTTCAGCGAACGTTAGATTGGTGGCACGCCGGAGTGAAGCTCGAAATCAAGTGGGATGCGGATCGGCGTTGCCACTCATGGCTTGTTCGCTTTGTGGTTAATATCTATAAGTATCGATGTCGATGGAGGCACCTGTGGCTGTAATGAAAGACACAACTCTCTTCGAGAAGCCAAGCGCTGGGGTGGAAATCTCCTCGGAAATCGGGAAATACAAAACCACCTGAAAAACCGCGTCGGCACCGCAGGAGCGAATCGTCGAGATGAAGGAATCAATGTGTGGCTCGAGAATATCAACGGATCTCTCAGCAAGTTCGTAAATGTCTATGATTTCTGAGAACGTCTCCACTTGAGCGTAACGTAATAGGGAAGTCTTGCGAATGATCCTGTGCTCTGGATTGCTCGAATGTTTGGCGACGAACTTGTCCGGTGGAAGGTCAATCAGAGCTGCGAACTCATGCGGGTCAAAATCACCTTGGATGCCGAAGTAGATGTAAGCTGTGTGAGTCGGCATTGTCTTAGCGAACGTCTAGCTCATCCACGGCGGGGAAGGAAGACCGAATTCAAACATGAAAGTTAACCGTCGTTGGATGGAGCGTCTTGTTCGGCTTCTTGGCACTTGGTGGATAGCTGTTCATTCTGGTCAATCGTTACAGTCTTACTTCCTCCCTGTCCATGTGTGACATAGCCTTCGATGGTATGAGTGCGCTCCTGTCCATTGAGCTGCAGTGAAAGCTCAAGGCGGTCGTCATGCTGAATCCAAAATGAACGAGATGTGCTGCCGTGTGGCGAAATACTCGAAATGGTAATATCGCAACCTCCGCCATGAATCCTCAGGTCTGTCGCTGAACTACTTGTCTGGTTTTGAATGGTAACTGTGTATCGTGTCTCAATTAAAATTGCTGCGACTACGATGGCAAAAGCAGCAGGAAAGTTACTCAAAAGGAGTGCGCTTGCCTTCAGCGCGGATCGCCACACCAATGGTCTCGGGAACTCTGCTGACTTTCTGGCGGCTAGGATATAGGAAAAAAGTGACAGTGATCCCAAAGCAAATGAGGCGAGCCCTCCGTAAATGGTAAAAATACCGGCAGAAATTAATCCGTCGGAACGAGTCCACACCCAAAGTCCGAAGATGATCACGCCTACCATCAACGGCAATGCACCGCAAATTTTAGTGATGGCCAGTAGTCTGCTTGGTGGCATTTTGAGGCGTTCCATTTCTTGGTCGAACATCGAAGGCCTCTCACACCTGCCCGTGGGCGAGGCTTCGACTGTGGGTTGAGGGCTGAACGTGCATGGCGGCTTGAACTCAAGGCGGGGCAGGTGTTGAGAGCGAAGCCTTGTTCGACAGTTTTGGTTTCGCAACAATCGGACCTTTGCCGCGAGAGATCAATGCGATCCGGTTGGAAGCTGGATGAATCATGCAAATCTGATCATCCCCGAGCTGAGCAACCACGTAGTCGCCGGCAATATGGGTTGCGTTTCGAACTGGCCAGGCAGCGAATGGCAACTCCAATGAATAATGAAACCTCTCGCGGGTCTTCTCGTTATCACCGCTGATCCCTTCGACGGGCCAGAAACCAGTGCGAAACTTCCAATCGGTGACCGGAGCGATTGTCGGAACCGGACCAAAATTGAACCACGATCCTTCAGCCTTTTCGGAATGTCCCTCGGCTATCCGCGACTCGACTGGAGCTTGCTCTGAAAATGCCTCCAAAACACGCGCTTCTGTCTCAACTCCCCGTTCCTCTGAATCGAGGTAAACGAAGAGATCGAAACCTGAGCTATCATGTGGGCGGACAAAAAGACGATCGTTCTTGTGAGGTGCCGCTATCTCTGAGACTAACTGTGTGGAACTTGAATCGTTGAGTTCCATGCTGAGAACTTTACTTCCGTCGCTGGATATGAAGTAGAGAGCGTAGGATTCTGGCACTTTCATCTCATCCGCTGAAACCACTTCAAGTTTGGACATCATCGACGTTCCGCTCGCCATCCAATACCACCCAAAGAGCAAAGCATAGCTAACACCGTGAATCACTGGTGTAGCCACAAGGGCTCTCCGCAAAGGGTGTTCTCTAGAACGTAATGCAAACCAGAAAAAGGGAAATTCAATCAGAAGCGTGACAACAAATGCAGCGGAGACAAAAGCCAGAAACCAAAGCTGAATAGTTTCGATTGTGATGTCAGGCAGGGAAGCCAAGTAACCGGTGACAAAGAATCCGCCAGCCCAAGCTGAAGCGTAATTCGCTGCCACTAGAATCAAAATCGACTTCCACTTCGAGCACTTGAAGATCCATGCGAGAAGGAGCCCCTCGATAAATCCAATGACTGCGTTCCCGAAAACAAGATGAAGCATCGAAGCCCACATTAGCGGGGTTCCTGCGTTAGCCGATGCTGTCGAGGGAAATAGCGCCAGCACTAGTATCGGCAGCATGTAGCGCGACTTCTTCATTTCTCAGTCGAACGTTAGAGCGCATCCACGGCGGGATGGAAGTCCGAATTCAACGGGGCGGCTTATCGCCGTTGGATGGCGCGGCTTGTTCGCCTGCATCTTTCTTTTGTCGGCCTTTGGCTCGGAGGCTTTCTACGAAAGCCATTAGATTCGCCTTGGCCTCATCCTTGTACCATACAGTGAACATCAATGGAATCTCACCTCTCTGGTAAACACCTGGAGCGGTCGCCTCAATAATGCCTGGGTGCTGACAAAATCTCATCCAAGCGTGAATATGCTCATTCTCATTTGGTAATTCAGGAATAATTGCTACAAGCTTGTTGAGTTCATTCATAGCCACCAAGGCTTCCAAGTGCGGCATCACTACAGGAACCTGACCAGATACTAAATACTGATCCTGCTTTGTGTAGTTACTGGGATTAGCGATAAACTCGCGATATTTATTCACTTTACCCCAATGGTAAGTCGATGATTCCTCACCTTCATGCTGTCCCCAGATTAGCCAACCAGAGACGACACCGATCAAAAGCATGATTCCCGCGATTAAGAATTTTTCATATTAGGACGAACGTCAAGGTGTGGCACCGGCTACCGGGAATGCCACTCAGCAACAGGGTTGAGGGTTGTAGTCAAGAGGGTCATTTCGACTCGGGGCGGGTAGCCGGTTGTCCACCAGCGTCTTGTTCGCTGTTAGTTTCGATTCTGGTGCTCGCCTTACGGAAACCGATCTGGACCCCATGCTTCTCAGACTTGGTCGCAGACACCTGTGGGAAAAGTGTGTCATCGATAAAGATCGTCACATCTTTATCGTCGTTCCATGCGGCGGTAATAGCCCCGCGACCATCGAGCTTGAGGATGTCACCGGGAATCTTTTTCAACTCGTCTCCGTTCTCTCGCAGGGAAACGTGCGTCCACCATGGTGCTGGGTCATTAGCTCCTTGAAGTTCTTCGATAACCGTGATGATCAGCTTCCCATCCGGCGAAGAATACGATTTGGAATTGGTGATGCTCGAATCACAGGAAGCCAACAGCAGGAGGCATGTTCCGACGGTGATGATTTGGCGCGTCATTTTTTCAGCGAACGTCCGCGATTACCGACGCTCGCCCGTGGCGCGACCAAGCATCGGGCGTGACACGGGTGAGTGTTCGGTGGATCGCATTGTTGGATTTTATTTAGTTTTTTCCTTACTTTTCAACCGGGCTTGAATTTTCGATAGATGGCGTTTTGCTTGTTCTCTTGCTTCTATACCCTTCGCATGAATTGAGATATAAGCTAGTCCAGCTATGGTAGTCTCGTTTATTTCTTGTAACGGAATACCATCAAGTGATTTAGGAATCTGTTTTGCAACCGCATCCGGGTAAGCATGGGTTACGATATCAGCGTATCTTTGAAGCTCTTGTGCATTTAATTCGGAGAATCGAACACGCTCAAGCTCGTCGATTGAATAAGCTAATCCAAATTCATTGAATGGCTTACCTTCAACATTGTTAGGGCTTATTTTCCTCGCGTGCTCGATAACCGCAGGAAAAGACCATGATTCCGGCTCTAGAATAGCTTCTTGAGCAGTCCCGATGCCCGGAAAGAAAAGCAGAAATGAGATCGAGACTATGAGAGTTAATTTTTGCATTTTTTTGTCCAACGTCGAGGCCTGGCACCCGCTACCGGGAGCGCCCCTCCGCTTCAGGTTGAGGTTTGTCGCTACCCTCCGACTTCGACTCGGGGCGGGTAGCGGGTTGTCCAGTGCCGGCTTGTTCTGCTATCTTTTTCTGCGTGAGACTTTTCAACTGCGCTAAAACACCCTTGTCGAATGATGTCCCCAAATACGGAACCCCCTCATAAACCGTCAGTCTGGGATCAACCAGCTTCGCTTCGTTGATGGCCATTCTAAATCCGGTGAATGTCCGATGGCCCTCTTCATACTCAAAAAACACGATAAAATTGCGCCCTTTGCTGTCTCTCATTATGTAATTCGTTCCTGGGCCAAAAAACGGATCTGATGAACTGTCGTAGGCAGCCGCTTGAGCTGCCAACTGACCGAGCGGAACTTCCTTGGTGTCAATCTTGCCGACGAACTCGCCAAGACGATGATAATGAAGGTAGGTCACGGTGTCCACGACTCGGTTCTCGTCTCCTTCCTCACCCCATTCAATCAGATGGGTCCTTGTATCGCAGGTAAATACCTCAACTACTTCGGCCTGCGATAGTGTGAAAGCGGCTATCAGAAAAGTGAGTGCGAATTTTGTCTTCATTTTTTGCAGAACGTCTCGGATCAGGCGAAGGCGAGCGCAAGACTCCGCTGACACGACAGATAGCGTTCGAGCCGTTGCCTGCATCCGTTTTGTTCGGCGTTCATGGTTGGGGTCCAGGCTGCCGTAGAATCCACCGAAGCCCGGCCGCAATCATGACAACCGCAACGACCCCGGTCGGGAAAATCCATTTCGTGATGCTACCAGCCGTCAGGGATAAATACACGAGCACGTTAAGTCCACATAGGGTAGTAAACCAAGAGAACCAACGGGGAGGAGTGTGCTTCATATCCTTGGATTCACAGGTGACTTTGTTTCTTGGCCGAACGTCTAGCTGTGGCACCGGCGAAATGGAAGCTCGAATTCAAGAAGGACGTTATCGCCGGTTGCCACGAGCGTCTTATTCGCTTGGATCTTTCTCGACGCGTTTAAAAAACTCACGCCCATTGATCTCAGTGATGCCATCGGATAGCATGACCGAGTAGGTGTTGGCGTCATGGAGCTTCAGTATGGAAAATGGAAAATCGGCAAAAAGTGGTTCCTCGGACGTGGACTTGATCACAATTTGGGAATCAGTCTCTCCTAGAATCTCAAACTTGAAACTGATCTCTGTGGCAGCCAACTCTAATTCCCCACCATCCTTCTTAGGTATCTTAGCAGCACCCATCTTCATCGTGCCAGTGCCATTCGGATTGAAGGTGATAACCGCCCTTCCAAATAGCATCGGAAACGCTTTCTTCTCATACTCGTTCAGAACTGCGTAACTTGTCAGATATGCTTTCGTGGCAATTGCATCTGAACTCCATGATCCATAGAGCTTGGATGTCTTCTCTTCCGCACAAACAGCGTGCAGTGATGCGAGAATGATAAGGAAGTATCGGAGCATATTATTTGAAGCGAACAGTCTTATTGAGTCACACGCGGCATTTTACCTGGAACAGTCGCGCGCGGTTGTTTCAGGACAAAGGCAGATCAGATACGTGACTCTGAGCATTCCAGTCATATGCAGAACATATGCGTCTACGAAGGAAGTGCCAAGGGCAATCTGGGATAGGTGAGGTGGAGGGGAGGAAGTTAGAGGTTATTTGTTAAGGGTTATTCGGTGAAGAGGAAGATACTGCATTGCCTCTTGAATCTTTGAAGAAAGATTTACCGCCAAGGCTCCAAGATTGATACTATTTCCCAGACAAATTGAATGCTCGAACGGGTAGTGGGGAGGCCGTTCGCCGCAGCGCATGGTTATGCGGTATTTGTCTCATGACAAACTAATCCGTGAGGCGTCGGAACAACCAATAGCAAAAAGCGATAAAAACGCCAATGCCCAACGACCACCCAGAATAATGAGTCAATGCAGCTGTCACCTCGGGCTTCTGCGGTGCGGCAAAAATCCGAAATCCAAATCCAACCAAGCCGAGAACAATCAAAAATCCCGATGAACCGACTGCTATGACAGCATACTCCGAGGGCGTTGGTCTCTTGCTTGGGCCGAGAAGAAAGTCCATACGCTCAATGCCCCCTAACGTAAAGCGCGTGCTCACCTACCAGGGAGGTGCGCGCGGCGATTATGGGACTGGGGTTGTAGTTATGGAAAATCATCGAAACTGATCGGCTGGTAGGGGTTGTTACAGCGTGGCTTGTTCACCCTCTGTTACTTGTGGCAGTTTCTGAATAGGAATACCCACTTCATCAACCTCGCACAATGTGATCTGGATGGAGTCGCCTATAGCGAGTGGTGCGTGCTCAACCCACCTAAGATGCTCACTGGTTGAATTAACGCGTGATGTCAATCCGCCGACATGTAAAAATAGGTCCGGTGTATCATCACTGGAACTATGCGGACTCGATGTATCTGGTCCCAGCGGCCCTACGGCATTCACTATCGCATTGAGTACGCAGAGATCAGATGCGCCAGCTACGCATATCGGAACGTCATTGATGCTAATTCTTAAAGCTATCATTTCTTGAAGAACGTCGTGCGCTGGTGACCCGCTATCGGAAGCGCTCGTCCGCCTCGTGCATACAGAGGTATTAGGCCGCCGTGGAGGAACTGCCAAACCAAAATCGTGGGACATGGGCTGGAAAATGGACTTTCGGGTCCGGGAAGATCGAGAGGCCTGGGGCATGGTGGTTGGAAACCACCGCCACGGTGGAAGAGGTGGATTCTTCCATCTTCACAATAACCCACCACAGATAACCAATCACTTTTCCTTCTCCGCGAAGCCCTCTGCGTGCTCTGCGTCTCAGCGTTTCGATTTGGAAAAAAAAGAAGACAGAAGAAACTGAAGAAGTTTCAAGTGGGCAGTGTTCAGTTGACAGAGAAGAAAAAGAAACGGCGCCGCGGGGCCGCATCGCCCTACCGGCAAAAGAGACAAGACTTCAAGAAGCAAGATTCAAGAGAAGAAGCCGGATCTCCATCTTTCTCTCCAATGTTTCCCCCATAACCCTTAACCCATAACCTCTAACCCATAACCTCTAACTCTTCCCCCTCTGCGTTCCTTTGCGACCTTTGCGGCTTTGCGGTAAATATTTCTCAAAGAGTCGGCGCTGCGGGGCCGCATCGCCCTACCGGGAATTGAAGAGGTCGGCAGGATGCCCACGCTCCTTGAAGAAGCGGCTTTTTCGTCCTCTTCCCCAATAACCCGTCACAAATAACCAATATCTCTCCCTCTTCGTGTTCATTCGCGGTTTGGAGTATCTGCCTGTCAGACAGCAAATCTTGAACTGACGGGCCGACGAAGAATGACCTTGAAAAATGCTAGGATTTGCGGTCATTTGCTGAACCAAATCCTTGCGCGCGCTCATCCCACTTTTGCTATTGCTGCCCACCCGCCTCGTGCTGGCGGTGACCGCGCTGCCGTCGGGCAATGGCAAATTGCCGACAACCTCGCTCTTGCCGGATGGCAGTCAGATGCACGGCGTGCTTTTGCCGCGCTATGATGAAAACCAAAAACTCTCGAGCCTGCTGCATGCGGAGGCGATGACCTTGGTCGACCGCGAAACGATTCACGGCGACACCGTGTGCATCGAATTTTTTGATTCCGATGAAACTATGAATGGCCGCATCGACCTGAAGCAGGCGGTTTTCAATTCGGCCAAGGGATCGCTCAAGGCCACGGAAATTGTCACGCTGAGCTCGGATCAAATCATCGCCAAAGGCGATGGCCTCTGGTATGCCTTTGAGCAGGGCGAGGGATTTCTCGGCGGCCCGGTTGACACGCGCATTTTTTCCAAGAAACAAACGACCATGAAATCCCGCACCTCCACCCTGCGCGCGACCGCGATGGTCGGCGCAGCGTTGGCCCAACCGGCGCTCAATGCCGCACCAGCACCCATCGCAGCCGCCGAGCGCACGGCCGTGCATGCCGATGCCGTGAGCAAGGCACCGGCGCATGCAAAGGCGGCAAGCGAAACCCGCAACGATTTGAAGGCCGACCTCGAAGCATCGGCCGCTGCCACGGCCAGCGCCAAGGCGTTTCTCGAAAAACAGGAAATCCAAGCGAAGGCCGACACAGCGCCAGCCAAGCCCGAGGCACAGCCGCTCGAAGTGCCTACCGATCCAAACGACACGCTCGTGACCTGCGACGGCGGCATGTACTTCGACGCCGATGATGGGGTCTTCGTTTACCTTCGCAATGTGGTCGTGAAAGACCCGCGCTTCGATCTCTCGGGCGCCAACGAACTCAAAGTTTTCCTCGGCAAAAAACCCGATGAAAAAACCCAAAAGAACGCTTCGCAAAAATCTGCCGACGGCAAAGGCGTCGGCGCGCGCTTTGGCGATGTCGAACGCATCGTCGCCACCGGCGCGGTGAGGGTCCTGCAAAAACAAACCGAGCCGGGCAAACTGCCGGTCGAAGCGAGCGGCGCGATTTTCACCTATCATCCCAAGACCGGCCGCATCCACCTGCAAGGCGGGTATCCATGGGTCAAGCAAGGCACCAACTTCATGCGCGCGAAGGAACCCAAGCTAAGCCTGCGCATCGAAAAGGACGGCAGCTTTGTGACCGAAGGCCGCTGGGACATGCGCGGCAAGGTCGAAGACAAAAACAAACCTTAAGCCAGCGGTTTCAATCCATGCACGATCCGGGATCCACCTGCCAGAATGCCAGCAACGCCGTGCTCGCCGCCAAAGGCCTGCGCAAAACTTACAACGGCCGCGCGGTCGTCGACGGCGTCACGATCACCGTGAGGGACCGAGAAATCGTCGGACTGCTCGGGCCCAACGGCGCGGGCAAAACCACCTCGTTCTACATGATCGCCGGCTTGGTCCCTGCCGATGATGGATCGGTGAGCTTTCAAGGCCACGACATTTCCGACCTGCCGATGCACCGCCGCGCGCGACTCGGCTTAGGTTATTTGCCGCAGGAAGAATCGGTTTTTCGCAAACTCTCGGTGCTCGACAACCTGCTCGCGATTCTTGAAACGCGCCCGAACCTCAGCCGCTCGCAACGCCTCGAACGCGCGCACGACCTGCTCGAACGCTTCGGCATTTCACGCGTCGCAAAGTCGCTCGCGATCACACTCTCTGGCGGTGAAAAACGCCGACTCGCCATCGCCCGCTCGCTTTGCTCCGACCCGCGCTTGCTCATGCTCGACGAACCCTTCGCCGGCATCGACCCAATCGCCGTCGAGGACATCCAACGCATCGTGCGCGAACTCCGCGATCGCGACGGACTCGCCATTCTCATCACCGACCACTCGGTGCGCGAGACGCTCTCTATCACCGACCGCGCGTTTCTCATCCACGACGGACGCGTGATCCTCGAGGGCGCATCCGATGAACTCGTCAACGATCCGATCGCCCGCAAGCATTACCTCGGCGATGATTTCCGGATGTGATCCGCCAACCTATTTGTCGGTGAAATTCCAATCGGTCATCTTCGACTTCGACGGCATTCTGGTCGACACCGAATGGGCGATCTACCAGGCATGGAAACGGACCTTCGAAGCGCACGGTCAGCACTTGCCGCTCGATGTCTACACGCGCTGCATCGGCTCCGACTTCGCCACATGGTCGCCCAAAACCCACCTCGAAGAACTCACCGGACGCGCCTTCGATTGGCATGACCTCGACACGCGTCGGCAACATGAAATCGAAGCCGAGCTCACGCACGAAGGCCCGATGCATGGCGCGATCGAATTGCTCGAATTTTTGCAACAGGCCGAAATCCCGACCGCCGTGGCCTCAAGCTCATCTCACCGCTGGGTCGATGGTTGGCTCGACCGACTCGATCTCGCAAAAAATTTCCACACCGTCGTCTGCCGCGGCGACGCTCCACGCATCAAGCCCGCGCCCGACCTCTTTCTCGAGGCCGCCAAGCAACTCAACAAGGCACCCGAGCACTGCCTCGTCATCGAAGATTCCATGAACGGCCTCAAAGCCGCCAAGGCCGCCGGCATGCCGACATGGGTCATCCCAAACCGCGTCACCGATTGTCTCGACTTCTCAAAAGCCGATCGGATTTTCCGCTCGCTGGCGGAATGCATCGATGCGTTGCGAGTGAGGTGATTTTTTGTAAATTATTGATAATCAATTGATTGTGAGTAATCAGCTATCCATATCGAACGTTTGAAGGCTATTGGAGGCTATAAACGCTTTCAGGCAGGGACGCCTTTCCAAGGCGTCCGCGAGGAAGCATCAGCCTATGCCGCGACATCGCATTCGCTTACGGACCTTTCGGAGAAAGCTCACTGCCTGTGCGCTCCCACTTTTCGAGCCACACGGCGAGAATGGCAATGTCGGCGGGGGTGATCCCTGGGATGCGACCGGCCTGACCGAGCGTCGCGGGCCGCACTTCGGAAAAGCGCAGCTGAGCCTCTTTTTTGAGTCCGCGAATGCTCGTGTAGTCCACCCAATCCGGCACACGCTTGCCCTCCTGGCGCGACATCCGCTCGATCTGCGTGCGCTGGCGGCCGAGGTGTCCCTCGTACTTGAAATCCGTTTCGATAAGCGGCCAGAGGTCCAGATGAAATTGCTCGTGCAATTCCACCGGCAGCATCTCCCAAGAGTTTTCACTGCGGCGCAGCCATTGATCCAACTTCACACCCTCATGCGTCGTCTCGCGCACCCATTTGTCGGCGCGCTCAAGCTCGCTCAATTTCCACTCGACCCGCCGCAGACGCTCCCCTTCGACCAATCCGACCGCCGCCGCCTTGGGCGTGAGCCGCAGATCGGCATTGTCCTGGCGCAGCATCAGGCGGTACTCGGCCCGACTGGTAAACATCCGATACGGCTCGGTGCAACCGCGTGTGACGAGGTCGTCGACCATGACCCCGAGATAGGCCTCGTCGCGCCCGAGGACAAACTCCGGCTCTCCCTTCACTTTCAGTGCGGCATTCGCCCCAGCGATCAGCCCCTGCCCGGCGGCCTCCTCGTAGCCGGAGGTGCCGTTGATCTGACCCGCAAAATACAGCCCTTCGATCTGCTTTGTTTCGAGGGTCGGGCGCAGCTGGGTCGGCGGGCAGTAATCGTATTCGACCGCGTAGCCCGGGCGCAAAATTTCGCAGCGCTCGAGGCCGGCGATCGATCGGAGAAACTCCAGCTGCACCTCGTAGGGCAGTGAGGTGGAAACGCCATTCACATAGTACTCGAGGGTGTGCCGACCTTCCGGTTCGAGGAAAACCTGATGCCTTTCCTTTTCCGCAAAGCGGACGACCTTGTCCTCGATCGACGGGCAATAACGCGGGCCCACCCCCTCGATCACGCCGCAGTACATCGGCGACTGATGCAAATTCGCACGAATCGCATCGTGAGTGCGGGAGTTCGTGTAAGTGATCCAGCAAGGCAGTTGTTCCACGTGGAACGAGGGGTCGCCCCAAGGATTGAGTGTGAAAAGGTCATCGGGCCCACGCGTGATGGTGTTGGCCATGAAGCTGAATTTCGGCGGTGGCTCATCGCCATCCTGACGCTCGCAGCGGGAAAAATCGATGGATCGGCCATTGAGTCGGCACGGGGTGCCGGTCTTAAAGCGCTCGACCGCGAAGCCCAAGCGCTTCAGCGCCTCGGACACCTGCGAGGTGGCATCCCCCATGCGCCCGCCCTTTTCATTCCGCAGGCCGACATGCATCAGGCCACCCATGAACGTGCCAGCACTCAGAATCACCGACTTGGCGGAAATTTCCAAACCCAGCGAAGTCGTGATGCCGACCACCCGATCCCCCTTCACAAGGATATCGGCGACATTTCCCTGATGAATTTCCAAGCCTGCCGTGCCCTCAAGCTCGCGCTTGATCCGAAACTGATAGGCCTTCTTGTCGCATTGCGCGCGGGGGGCGCGGACCGATGGGCCTTTTGAGGCATTGAGCATCCGCCACTGGATCGCGGTGGCATCGGTGTTGATCCCCATAATCCCGCCCAAGGCATCGATCTCACGGACCATATGACCTTTGCCAAGTCCGCCTATCGCCGGGTTGCAGGACATCTGCCCAATCGTATCGAGGTTCTGGGTCAGCACCGCCACCTCGCAACCAAGCCGCGCCGCCGCCAAGGCAGCCTCCACGCCGGCATGACCCGCCCCGATCACCAGGACATCATAAGTTTTCGGATAACGAAACATCGAAGGGCGGTGATCATAAGGCCAGCCCACCACCCCCTCAAGCCCGGAAAAAGGCAGACACCTTTCTTAGGCAGGGACCTTTCTCCGAAAGGTCCGTCGCCAATGAATCGCCTCCGCATCCTCCTGCTCTTCCTCAACGGACGCCTTGGAAACGCGCCCCCGCCTAAGCATCATCGCCAGCCCATCCCATGCCCTGGCCGCCAGACATGCGGCCATTCCTCATAATTTGCGACCAAGCTCGCCCTCACTGGGTTTTCCCGAATATAAAACCACGTCGATTGATGATTCCCCTCGCTGCGGATTCGATGATCAAAATAATCACGCTGCCAGGCAATGCCGCAATGCCTAGCCGTATGGCGTTTCCAGGCTCGGATGAGATTCATCATGCCATTTCCCGGATCCCAACTAAACGAGATCAAAGCGTGCAAATGGTCGGGCATGAGCAAAGCCAACTCGACCCCCCATCGGCCTTCTTCATGGTAAAATGCCATCGACTCAAACAATTGGCGTGCCACTGCTGAATCGTACAGAGGTGCCTCGCCTCGCTTTTTGCAGTTGATCGTGATGAAAAATGTCGCGTCAGCGGGAACCCAAACAGGAGGACAATGCGACCGCCATCTGGCCTGACGATCGGGCATGGGGTCATGGGCCATTGGAAAAGCTCCAACTACATCAGGCCCATGTCCAAAAGAATTTTAAGGCCTTAGGCAGGGACCTTTCTCCGAAAGGTCCGCATGCGAATGAAATGCCTATGCAGGCACTTATCCTCCTCAACGGACGCTTTGGAAAAGCGTCCCTGCCTAGAATGCCTAAAATGGCATGTTCCACATGGAACATGCTTATTCCCGTCTATGCCAAAAAACCTTGACGCAAATGGCATTTTCATCTAGCCGCGCGCGAGAAAATCCTCAATCCTCCGCGCGCCATGCATCGCCATCTGCCCCTATGCCTCTCCGTGCTTCTGCTCATCGCGTTTCGCGTGATTGGCGCTGCCTACCCAATGGCGCTGCCAAATTTCCAACCACTCGCCGCGCTGTTCTTTTGTGGCTCACTGATCGCGCCCGCCTGGCGCGGCTTTGCTTTGCCCCTCGCGATTTGGATCCTGACCTTTCCGCTCGGCAGCGGTCATCCGGACGGACCCTCGCTTTTCCTCACCACCCTCGCTGCGCTGGCCCTGACATTTTTGCTCGGCAAGTGGCTTTCGAAAAAAGGCTGGGCCAGCATGCTGCTGGGTTCGGTCGCCGCGACCCTTGTATTTCATTTGATCACCAACTCCGCCGCATGGCTCGCTGATCCCCGCTACGCGAAATCGCTTGTCGGCCTCTGGCAATCGCTTTGGACTGGCGCGCCGGGCGATGTATTGCCCTCATGGGTTTTCCTTCGCAACCTCGGCGTCGCCAACCTGATCTTTACCGGAGCCCACCTCCTCGCCATGTTGCGCGCCCCGCAAGTTTACCCATCACTCGCCACTCCGCAGGCCGCGAAGTCCCACTGAAAAATTTCCTCCAGATCCGCCCCACGACGAACATGACAGCCACCGCATCCCCCGCGCTCGATTTCGCCAGCTCACCGATCAACCAATCACTCAGCGCCGAGCAAAAAATCGGCCTGCTCACGCAAATGATCCGCATCCGGCGCTTCGAGCAAGCGGCGTTGAAGTATTACCAAGCCGGCAAAATCGGCGGGTTCCTCCACCTTTATATCGGCCAGGAAGCAGTCGCCGTCGGCACGATTTCACTCGGTGGCGCGGACGATCATTTCATCACCGCCTATCGCGACCACGGTCACGCGCTGGCGGTCGGCATGGGCATGAACGAGTGCATGGCGGAAATGTACGGCAAGCAAAGCGGATGCTCGAAGGGCAAGGGCGGCTCGATGCACTTCTTCGCGCCCGACAAAAATTTCTGGGGCGGCCACGGCATTGTTGCGGGTCAGACTCCGCTCGGGCTTGGCCTTGCCTACGGCCTCAAATACCTCGGCCGCGAAGGCTGCTGCCTCTGCTACCTCGGCGATGGCGCGGTTAATCAGGGCGCCTTCCACGAATCGCTCAACCTAGCCGCGCTATTTGATATCCCGGTTGTTTATGTGATCGAAAACAACGGCTACTCGATGGGCACCTCGCAGGCCCGCTCCTCAGCCTTCCGCGGTTGCCTTGCGCAACGCGCCGAAGCCTATGACATGGATTGGGATGTGATCGACGGCTCCGACCTCTACGAGGTGCGCGCCAAAACCCACATCGCCATGGAGCGCGCGCGCAAGCAACACAAGCCAAGCATTCTCGAGATCAGCACCTACCGCTACTATGGACATAGTATTGCGGATGCGAACCACAAGAAATACCGCACGCCCGAGGAGATCGAAAACTACAAGCAACATCACGATCCGATCTCGGTGTTCCGCCGCAAGCTCATTGCCGAAGGCATCCTCACCGAAGACCAGGCCGCAGAGATCAACAAGGCCGCTGCCGACGAAGCCGCCGCCGCTGTGAAGTTCGCCGACGAGGCACCGGCACCGACCATCGCCGACATCAGCACCGATGTGTACTGGGAAACCGACAACCAAACGCCTGCCTCAAAAATCGGCCGCCATTTCTTCAACGACTGATCCTCCGTCACCACCTTTCATTTTCACCCATTTCCGCACATCATGTCCCGCATCATCACCTACCGTGAAGCCCTCCGCGAAGGCCTCGACGAGGAGCTCGCCCGCGATCCGAATGTCGTCCTCATGGGCGAAGAGGTCGCTCAATACAACGGCGCCTACAAGGTCACCGAAGGCCTCTGGCAAAAATGGGGCGACAAGCGCGTGGTCGACACACCAATCTCGGAAGCCGGCTTCATGGGCATGGGCATCGGCGCCTCGATGCTTGGCGTGCGCCCGGTGATGGAGCTGATGTTCTGGTCCTTTCACTCGGTGGCCTTCGACCAACTCGTCAACAATGCGGCCTGCGTGCGTTACATGTCGGGCGGTCTCTGCCACTGCCCGATCGTCGTGCGCGGCCCGGCCAACGGCGGCACCAATGTCGGCGCCACCCACTCACACATTCCCGAAGGCCTCTTCGCCGCATTTCCCGGACTCAAGGTTTGCGCCCCTGCCACGCCAGCCGATGCCAAGGGTCTCATCAAGGCCGCGATCCGCGACAACGACCCGGTCTATGTGATGGAAAACACCTTGCTGTACGGCACCTCCGGCGAAGTGCCCGATCCCGCCGATGGTGATTTCGTCGTGCCCCTCGGCGTTGCCGAAATCAAACGCGAAGGCAGCGACCTTTCGATCATTGCCCACGGCCGCTCGGTCATCCAATCGCTCGCCGCTGCCGAAACCCTCAAGGCCGAGCACGGCATCAACGCCGAGGTCCTCGACCTCCGCTCGATCCGCCCGCTCGACCAAGACGCGATCCTCAAGACGGTCATGAAAACCAACCGCGTGCTGCTCGTCGACGAATCGAAGCCCTTCGGCGGCGTCTCGGCCATGGTCGCGATGCTGATCCAGGAACACGCCTTCGATTACCTCGACGCCCCGATCCAGCGCGTTTGCTCGATCGACGCTCCGGCAATCTACTCGCCGCACATCGAGAACGAACAGCTGCCCAACCCACGCCGCATCGTGGAAAAGGTGCTGGCCATGGGCTGAAAATTAGCGCTCCAGCGCCGCAAAAAGCCGACTTTCTTTCGTTATTACATGGGTTATAATATACCCATGTTTACCACCGTCAAAGTCATCAGTGTTGGCAATTCCGCGGGCATCATCCTGTCCAAGGAAATCCTCGAGCGCCTCCGCGTCTCCAAAGGCGATATCCTCACCGTCACCGAAACTCCGGATGGCGTGCAGCTGAAAACTTACGATGAGACCTTTGCCACTGGCATGTCCTTGGCCGAGGAAATCATGCGCGAAGATCGTGATGTGCTGCGAAAACTTGCCCAGTGAGAAACCATGCATCCTGAACCGATTTGGGTTTCCCACGACCTTGCGATTGCCATCCACAATCGCCAACTTGCAGAACACGGCGGTCAAGCAGGATTGCGGGACGAAGGTCTTTTGTTGTCGGTATTGGCCAGACCCCAGCAGCGTTGGTGCTACGGTGATCCTCCACCCGATCTTTGCTCGCTTGCCGCCTCCTACGCTTTTGGCATCGCAAAAAATCATCCCTTCCTCGATGGCAACAAACGCACGGCCTTTGTCGTCTATCGTTTGTTCTTGAAATGGAATGGCGTGGAAATGCGTGCCGAAAAAGTCGATCGCTACATACAAATGCTCGCCCTCGCCGCCGGTGATCACGATGAAGAAAGCTTCGCCGACTGGCTTCGCAGCGTTACGACCACGGCCAAATAAGCCCCCTAGGCCTATCAGCATGAGGCTTTTTCTCATTGCCAAGAATCTTCAGAACCCTAAATTCCACCCATGATTCGTCGCTTGATTCTGCCGCTTGCCGCCGCGATCGTTGCCCTTGCGTGCAACTCGTGCTGCTGCCTTTTCTAACATCATCCCTCCCAACTTTTTGCCTCTCATGAAAAAATTCCTCATGCTCCTGTCGCTGGCCGCCATTTCTCTCGGCTTCACCTCGTGCTGCTCGATGTTTGGCAACTTCGGCCAAACCGCCGGCTATCGCACCGAAACCCGCAAGGTGAAAGCCTGCGGCTATGACATCGTCACCAAGCAAGTCGTCACCCGCGGCGATTCCAAAAGCGGCAAGGGCGGCATGGTGCAAACGATCGAGGAAAAAGTCCCACGCTACAAAACCGTTACCAAAAAGACCCGCGTTTCTTGCGGATCCTGCGTGCGTCTCTATTGCCCGAAGAAAGATTGCTGCGGCACCACTTCTGAATCCACCCGCCAACTCGCAAGCGCGCAAGGCCCGGTCGGCAGTCCACACATCGGACTCGTCCCGACGATGAAACTGATCGCTCCCTGAGCACTGGGTTTTCCAACACGATTTGCAAGCGCGGCCTGGTCGATCCCTCGCCGCGCTTTTGCATGAATGCGTACCACTCGTAAAAAGACTGGAAATCCAAATCATTTCTCCCATTCTTCCCGCCACTTCCAAACTATCCCCCATGGCCATCAATATTGAAATGCCCAAGCTTTCGGACACCATGACCGAAGGCACCGTGATCAAATGGCACAAGCAAGTCGGCGACAGCGTCGAAGTTGGCGATCTGCTTGCCGAAATCGAGACCGACAAGGCCACGATGGAAATGGAGGCATTCGACGATGGCACGATCACCGAAATCCGCGTGCCAGCCGGCGAAAAAGCCGTGATCGGCGGAATCCTCGCCGTGCTCGATGGCGACTCTGCCGCTGCACCAAGTTCCGCCACGCCAGCAGCCGCAAGCCCTGCAGCTGCAACTAGCACCGCTCCAGCCACGGCCAAAGCTGCTACTCCTGTCGCACCTGTTTCCAACGATGGCAGTCGCATCAAAGCCTCTCCGCTTGCACGCAAAATCGCCGTCGAAAAAGGTGTCGATCTTCAAGGCGTCAGCGGCACAGGACCAGCCGGACGCATTGTCAAAAACGATGTCGAAGCCGCCAGCACGTCACCGAAAAAATCCGCCGATGCTACCGCTGCCTCAGCCCTTGCTGCTGCAGTGAAATCGAAGGCCGCCGCACCGAGCGCACCAGCAGCTGCACCTGCCCAGGCTATCATTCCCGTGGCAAAAGACGGCGACGAACGCATCGAACTCAGCTCCATGCGCAAGGTCATCGCATCGCGCCTGCTCACCTCCAAGGTGACCATCCCGCACTTCTATCTTCATGTCGAAGCAGACGCCGCGCCGCTTATGGCACTGCGCCAACAGGTCAACGAACAAGCCGAGAAAACCCACGGCAACAAATACTCGGTCAACGACTTCATTCTCAAGGCCGTCATCAACGCCGCTCAGACCGTTCCGGCGATCAATGCCTCATTCGCCGGCGACCATATCGTGAAGTTCAAGCACATCGGTCTATCAGTTGCGATCGCAGTCGAGGATGGCCTCGTGACACCGGTCATCAAACAAGCCGAAACCCAATCGCTGCTCGCGATCTCCAAAGCCGTCAAAGACTTCGCAGTCCGCGCGAAAGACAAAAAGCTCAAGCCCGATGAATTCGATGGTGGCACGATCACCGTTTCGAACCTCGGCGCATGGGGCATCGAGTCCTTCGATGCGATCGTCAATCCACCGCAAGCCGCGATTCTCTCAGTCGGCGCCGCAATCGAAAAACCGGTCGTCAAAAACGGCCAGATCGTGCCGGGCCTGCGCATGAACCTCGGCCTCTCTGCCGACCACCGCGTGGTCGATGGTGCCGTGGCCGCACAGTTTCTCTCAGAAGTGAAAAAGCTCATCGAGCAGCCCGCAATGATGCTTCTCTGATTTCCTCCAACAAGCTCTGATTTAAAAATAACCCCATGAGCATTCAAAACTCATGGGGTTATTCTTTTGCTCTTAGAAGAATATATTTTTTGACCATATAAGATCATCTTCTTCATGGTGTGAACAAGTACGCAAAAGGCTTGTTCCCCTGCATCGATGCTGGCGTTCCACGCGAATAATAAGATGTGAATCCAGATCGAAAGCCACACCGGCATTTGTATCTGACTCGGCAAACCAATGGCATTTTCGCATGAGGCTCACACTTGTTCACAGCTCGCTGACATCTTTTTGGGATAAATACCCGCACTCACATTTCTGATGCAGTCCATGGAAACCTCCATGACGCAACGACACAAAAAAGACCGGGAAATACCCCGGCCTTTTTGTGATCTGATCTTTTGGTTGTATCAGCGTCTCTTTCTGACCGGAGCCACAAAGTTTTTCGCTGCAGTCACCGCGCGATTGGCATTCACGCGGCCGCTACCATAATAGACATCTTTGCCAAGAGCGCCGATGTCATCGGAATTTTTGATCAACAAATCTACCAGTTGCACATTGGTGAGCGACGTATTGGCGGCGGCCATGAGGGCGACCACGCCGGATGCCACTGGGCTGGAAAATGAAGTTCCGTTCCATGCAGCATATTGATCGCTGCCATAGACAGAAAGAATGTCGACTCCCGGGGCTGAGACATCCACATAGCTGCCGAAGTTCGACCAGCTCGGGCGAGTGTCCGATGCATCGGTCGCAGAGACAGCGACGACATTGGTGCAAGCAGCCGGGTAGAATGCGACATTGCTGCCGTTATTGCCGGCGGCAGCCACCAGCACGCATTGCTTGTTCCATGCATAAGTGACCGCATCCTGAAGCGCACGCGATGAGGCGGTACCGCCGAGGCTGAGGTTGATCACTTTTGCGCCACGATCGGCGGCGTAAATGATGCCATTGGCGATCGCGGAATAAGTGCCCGAGCCGTTGGCATCGAGAACGCGGACTGGAAGAATCGGGTTAGACCATGCAACTCCGCAAACGCCGATCTGATTGTTCGATGCTGGAGAAAGCGTACCAGCAACACCGGTGCCATGGCCATTTTCGTCGTTGGCGTCATTGTCATTTGCGACAAAATCGTAACCAGGCAGCACCTTGCCCACGAGATCGGGATGCGAGGCCCGCACACCGGAATCGATCACCGCCACGATTTGGCTCGCTGAACCGATAGTGGTATCCCACGCGGTTGGTGCCTGGATTTTGGAAAGATGCCATTGCGAGCCCTGAAGGAAATATGGGTCGTTGCTGGTACCCAAGGCCTGCGCGATAAAGTCCGGCTCGACATACTCGATGTTGGCGTCGCGCTCGAGCTCGCCTTTCAGCAACGCGGCCGAGGCCTTTGGCGCACGAATCACACGGGCATTGATCCCACGAATTTCCCCGCGCTGGGTGGCACCGCGCGCATTCAGTTTGCCCTTGAAATCGGCATCTCGCATGCTGGGCTTCAATTTGACGATGAGCCGGACTTCTCCGGTATCAACCTGCTGGGCTAAGGCGTGGGAGCCCAGCGCGGCAAGCGTGGCCGCCAGCAGGAGGGACAAACTGCGGAACGATGAACGGGCAATCGATCTATATTTCATGGGTGTTGAGGGGTCGGGATTGGTTACATCATATCCCGCTTTTCAGTCCGCGCAAGAAGTTTTCATTCTTTGGCAGGGACGCCTTTCCAAGGCGTCCGAGAGGATAAATGGGCGATTATAGAGGCATTTCACCGGCAAACGGACCTTTCTCCGAAAGGCCCCTGCCCTCAACGCTTGAAAGCAGCCATCAGCGAGGACAGATCCGCCGGCGCGGCTTGGTCAGCCGTGAGGATCGCCGCCTTTTGTAGGGAAACAATTTCATTCACCCCCTTGCGGCAAAGGTCGAGCATCGCGCTCATTTGATCGCCGGAAAATACCGCCTCTTCGCCGCTGCCTTGGACCTCGACGAATTCCAGCGTTTCCGTCATCACGACATTGAAGTCGACCGTCGCGCCCTTGTCCTCGACATAGTTGAGATCAAGCACCGGCGCACCTTCATGAATGCCGGCGGAAACAGCCGCCACGAGCTTGCGGATCGGGAAGTCCTTGAGCTTGCCCTCATTCATGAGCTTGTTGAATGCGATCGCCATTGCGACACAGCCACCGGTGATCGCTGCTGTGCGCGTGCCGCCGTCGGCTTGCAAAACATCGCAATCAATCCAGATGGTCCGCTGGCCGACCTTTTTCAAGTCGACCACCGCGCGCAGCGAGCGGCCAATGAGGCGTTGGATCTCCGACGAGCGGCCATCGATTTTGCCGCGTGAAATATCGCGGGGTTTGCGCTCAAGCGTCGAATACGGGAGCATCGAGTATTCGGCGGTCAACCATCCGCCTTCGACTTTCTGCGCGCGCATCCAGCGCGGCACATCATCTTCAATCGTCGCCGTGCAAATGACGCGCGTGTCGCCAAACGAAACCAGCACCGAGCCGGTGGCATGAGGCGCAACATTTGGAATAAATGAAATCGGACGAAGTTGATCGGGTTGGCGGCCGTCGGGGCGTGACATGCCGCAAGTCAAGCGCAGCCGATCACTTGCGGCAAGTCTGCATCAAGCCTCGCGGATCGCGCGGATCGCCGCCGCCATGTCGGGCGCGCGAAAAGTTGAGGATCCGGCAACCATCACATTCGCACCCGCCGCAGCGCAAGCTGCCGCGGTGACCGCATCGATGCCGCCATCGACCTCAATGTGAAATGCATGTTTCCCCGATGCGCGAAGTTCTGCCGCCGCGGAAATTTTTTTCAACACCTCGGTCATGAAGGCCTGACCCCCGAAGCCCGGCACCACTGTCATGCAAAGCAGCAGATCAATCTGATCGAAAAACGGCGCTGCTCTTTCAATCGGCGTTTCGGGATTGAGCGCGAGGCCCACCTGCAGGCCGGCGTCGCGAATCCGCTGCAAAGTTTCGCTCACATCATGATCGGCCTCGACATGCACGGTGATTAGATCGGCCCCGGCATCGATGAACCTTTGCAGGTAATGATCCGGCCGCGAGATCATTAGGTGCGTGTCGAGAAAGATTCCGTTCGATTGGTTCACGGCCTCCACGATCGCAGGCCCGAATGAAATGTTGTCGACGAAGTGGCCATCCATCACATCGAGGTGCAACCAATCGGCACCCGCCGTGACCGCGCGCGCAACCTCCTCGCCGATCCGCGAGAAATCCGCGGCAAGCAGCGAGGGGGCGATGATGCGTTGATGGAAATTTGCTTTCGGCACGCAGCCGATACGAACCATTGATTGGCCCGCATGGCACGCAAAAAACTTATTTGCCAGACGGTTTTCCCGAAGCTGGCTCAGTTTCTTTGGTTTTCGGAATGCGGATCAACAACATGCCTTTCTTGCGCTCGATCTCAAGGCGACCGGCATCCACCGGGCCTGGCAGGCTGATCGATTGGGAGTACTGGCTCATGTGGCGCATCATGGTTTTTCCATTCTCCATTTCACGGGCTTTCTCCGCGACGGCTTCGATGATCAGGCTCTGATCTTGCACGCTTACCTTGATCTGATCCGCGTTGCGCTCCGGAAGATAGGCGCGCACGGTGTAGCGCTCGTCATCTTCCTGCAAATCATATGCCGAGTCGAAGGACGATTGATCAAACCCATGCTTACCACCTGGATGCTGTGTTTTTTCGTCCGCGTTTTCATGAAGCATGTTGTCCATCTCGCGGCCCATGCGGCGCATGTGCTCGAGCATCCGCACATCCCATGGATCGGTAGAGGCGGGCAGTTCTTTCGCGGGTGGCGTGGTAGCTTCCGGTGTGGGTTTTTTCTCCGATGGAGTTTTTGAAACGCGGATGATCACAAGGCCCTCATCCGGCCGTTTTTCAACTTCCGGCTTCGCACCCGGTGTCACTTCTTCAAGCGTGATGTTCTGCTCGTAGGCGCTCAGCGTGCCACTTGCGGGCGCGGTCACACGCAAGTTCCTGCCATCGGCAATGCTGACCTCGACGAGATTGATGTCGCGTTCGGGCAAGTGCAGTCGCATGACATAGCTGTCGCTTTGCTCGCGCAAATCCATCGAAGCATCGGCGAGCGCCGAACCCTTGCGGCCAGGCATCGCATCCCTCATGCCACTCCATGCGCGATGAAAATGCTGTGACATTTTTTCCTGCATTTGTTTCGAACGCTCCCTCATGCGTTCGGGCATGGTCGTCTCGTTTTGCGCTGCGCATGGCATCAGCGTAAGACCAAGGACGGCTGAAAAAATCATGCGGCAAGGCGCGTGTTTGTGACCTTGTTTGTAGTTTTGGTGCTTCATAATGAATCTACGACGGGGATGTGATCCGACGCGTGATAGGAATTTCCTTTAGAAAAAAATTTTGGCCATTGCGGGAATCACGCGATGCGTCAGCGTGCTTTTGACGGCGACCCTCTGCGCAATCCGCGTGCGTTGATCGCGAAGCCGTGCTAGCCTCCGCGCATGATTGACGAAGCACCTATCATTGATCTCCACAGTGACGCTTATTTCATGGGTCAGGCACTGCGCGAGGCGCACAAGGCCCGCGCGGCCGGCGAGGTGCCTGTCGGCGCGGTGGTCACCTACGAGGGGCGCATCATTGCCCGTGCATGGAATCAGGTCGAGACGCTCAAGGACGCCACTGCCCATGCCGAGATGCTTGCGCTCACTGCCGCGCAACAAAGCCTCGGCGATTGGCGGCTGGAAAAGTGCGCGCTTTATGTGACCAAAGAGCCATGCCCGATGTGCGCCGGCGCGATCGTTCATTGCCGGCCCGAGCGTGTGGTTTTCGGCTGCCCCGACCCGAAGGCTGGCGCGGCCGGCGGCTGGATCAATCTGTTGGATTCCAACCCGCCGCTAAACCACCGCTGCGAGGTGGTGCCTGGCATCATGGGTGGCGAGTGCCTCGACCTTTTGCAGGGATTTTTCCGCGAAGCGAGGGAGCGCAAAAAATCCGCAATCACGCCAATCGACGAGTGAGGCAATGTCCGCTTGTCAAAGTGCGCCATCTTCGGAATCGTCGCGGGCATGAGACTGTTGTCATGGAATGTGAACGGCATCCGCGCGGTGATCGGCAAGGGCTTTGGTGATTTTGTCGCGGCGGAAAATCCCGACATTCTTTGCCTGCAGGAAACCAAGGCGCGGCCCGAGCAAGTGCAGCTCCCGCTGGAGCTTGCGGGTTATCATGATTTTTGGAATTCCGCGGAAAAACCCGGTTATTCCGGCGTCGCGGTGTTCACGCGCGAAAAACCGCTCGATGTGAAAATCGGCCTCGGCGTCGATCGTCATGATCGCGAAGGCCGCGTTCTGACGCTTGAGTATGCGGACTTCATCCTCGTGAATGTTTACACGCCCAACGCGCAGGATGAGCTCCGCCGCCTCGACTACCGCCTCGATTGGGACGAGGCATTTCGCGAGCACCTCGTGCGCGAGGCAAGCCGCAAGCCGGTGATTTTTTGCGGCGACTTGAATGTCGCTCATCACGAAATCGACCTCGCCCGCCCGAATGACAACCGCCGCAGCCCGGGCTTTTCCGATGAGGAACGCCAAAGCTTCGGCAAGCTGCTCGACGCGGGATTTCGCGATACTTTCCGTCATCATCACCCGGAAAAAACCGCGGCCTATTCATGGTGGTCGTACCGCGCCGGCGCGCGCGAACGCAATGTCGGGTGGCGCATCGATTATTTCGGCGTCTCCGACCCGTTCATCGGCAATGTCGCCAGCGCCGACATCTTGCCGCATGTGCATGGTTCCGACCACTGCCCGGTCGGCATCACGCTGGGTTAGAGCTGTTCGCTAAAAGGTGCAGCCGGTGGAGCGAGAAGATTTAGTTGGTCCACTTCTTGAGGCACTCAATAATGCTGGATGAGCAGTGAGTAGTTGTCCGCATTGCGCACGCGCTTGGCCATATCGAGGTGCACATTGCGGCCATAGGCGAAGTCGTCGGTACCGGCGGCATTATGGCTCAGTTCATGGGCAATCACTCCTTCGGCGAGAAATCCGCCTTTGAGCTGAGTCTTGTTGAGGCTGATTGCAGGAGCGCACAAGACCGCGGTGTATGCGGCGATCGACATTTTTCCTTCGAATCCGGGCACACTTCCCTCGAAGAGACTGACCGTGTATTTACAGCGGCGAGCCTTGTTGTCCATGAGGCTGATGCGTTTGAGGACCTCCCGGCGGCAGGCTTCCTCCTTCGATCCGAAGACATAAGTAAGGTTGCGTTGCGCGTTGGCATCGTTGGCCTCGAGGCTCTGCTTGGCACGGGAGATTGATTGGAGGGTGCTAGACCAGAGCCTTTGGGTTTGCGCCGCCTCGGAGGGACTAGCATTGAGCACGGTCGGCACCATGCCCGGCGTAGCGGGCGCGCCGCCGCATAGATTTTGACAAGAGGTAAGCGAAGCGCTGAGAGCGGCGGCAAGAACAAGCGTGAAAATCCTCGAAAATCCCGAATCGCTACCAAAAATTCGATCCAATAATGATCGCAGTGAGATAAGTGCTGTTGGCAAGATGTGAGTTCTGTTTTTTGAACAGAAACCCTAACGATGGCTCACCCTCATCGGCCTATGCGCATTGCGCAGATTTATCCCCAACGCAATAAAAGTAGGTGGGCGAATCTAGAAACAAAAAGCAACGCTCTCACATGAGGGTGCTGTCGTAAATTTTCAACCACTCCATCCCTGCTCTTGTCGCGTCCCGTTTGAGCCATTAAGCTAATGCGGATGAAAGACGATGCGACTGGCGCGAAACCTTCTCCGTGGCGGCATGTGGCCTTCGCGCTGATGGTTGCCACGATCCGCGTGGTTTTTCTCATTGGCATCCGCCTCGTCTATCGCGTGCGTGCCGTGTATGCAGAGCGCGTCCCCGCAAATGGCGGCGTCTTGCTGCTGCCCAATCATGTGACCTATGCCGACGCGTTTTTTCTCTCTGCCGCATGCCCGCGCCCGGTCCGCTTTGTGATGGACGAGGCCTTCATCGCAAGCCCCGTGATCCGTTGGTTCACAGGCATTTTTGGTACGGTCAACATCCGCCGCGAACAACCACTCGAAGCAATCCGTGAAGTGATCAAGGCTTTGAAAAAAGGCGAAGTGGTCTGCCTCTTTCCCGAAGGTCAGCTCACCCGCACCGGCACGCTTTGCACGCTGCAGCGCGGCTTCGAATTGATCGCGAGCAAGGCTGGTCATTCGCTGATTCCGGTATGGAGCGACGGATCGTGGGGCTCGATTTTTTCCTACGAACGCAATTGCTATTTCAAAAAAATCCCGCGTCGCAACGCCGGCGGCATCCGCATCGCATTCGGCGAAACACTTGCGGCAAAGAGCGTCGACGCACGCAGTGTCCGCGATGGCATCACGGCCGCCTCGGCCGAGGCGATCGCACAACGCTTCGCCCGTCAAAAATTTCCTCAGCGCCGCACATCGATCAATGGCCACCAGATCGGCATGATCAACGCCCTGCAACGCCGTCAGCCATTCCACATGCTCAAAGGCGACCCGCTTGTGGATGAACTCCCGGGCCTCACTCGCGGTTTCGCCAAATTGTTTGGTGCAAAAGTTAGCATCCGCGATCAGTTCAATCCGGGTGACGGCACGCCATGGGTGGGCAGTGATTTTCTGCGCGAAAAAATCCTCAGCGCGCCAACATCATCGCAAGCATTTGCATTTTACGATTTCGGCTCGCAAGCACTCGTGCCGTTCGAACGCTCCGACTGCGCGCATTATCCCTGTCACGCTGTCGATGGCATGGTGGTGGCGATGTCGATGCCCGATCCGCCACCGGGCATTGGTGTCGACCCGCAACACGGTTGCCGCGTAAATTCATGGGGCAAACTTTTGCCCGGATGGAAAATTTCGATCTCACCATCCGGCGCCCCACGCGTGCTTGGCCCCGCAGCAGATGCCGATGGCCTCGCACTTCCGCACGGGTGTCATCTCGACGATGAAGGATTTCTGATCCATGCCTGAACCTGCTGTGCTTTTTTTCGTAGAACTGAGCAAAAACCTTGACATCAGGGCTCCAAAAGGGCTCATTTCCTCCCCCGCGCAACGCGCATGCACCCGTAGCTCAATTGGATAGAGCGTCTGACTACGAATCAGAAGGTTAGGGGTTCGAGTCCCTTCGGGTGTACCACTCATTGAAGTGGTTTTCCAAAAGTTGCCCCAAGTCTTCAAGAGGGGCGCGGCTGCCCGCCTGTGAATGGCGATGGACCAAATCGAAACGCAAAGGCGCGGAGAACGCGGAGGGCTTCGCGAAGAGAACCAGTGATGACACTGATTGACTGATTGAAGAGAGAGCCTTGCCTTCAGGGCTGATCTTTGTTCATCAAAAATCAGTTCATCAGTTTAATCAGTGGTCAAATCCATCCTCGCCCTCTTGAAAAACTCAGCGCTTTCCACCGCGCGCTCCGCAGCTCTGCGTTTCGATGAAACAACCAAAATCTCCTCTTCTCTTGTTTCTGGAATCTTGAATCTTGCCTCTTACTCACCCGCCGCTATTTCTTGCTGCGATGTCGCCGGATTCCCAGCAGGACTTTGCACTCGCGTTTCTGAGCATTCTTTTCGAAGGAGCGCCGTTCATTTTGCTCGGTACGCTGATCAGTGGCTTCATCGATGTCTATCTGCCGCCCGGCACGATGGATCGTTTCCTGCCGCGTAACCGCAAGTCGGCGGTTGTGGTGGCAGGTTTGCTGGGCGCGGTCTTTCCGGTTTGCGAATGCGCGGTGGTGCCGGTGATCCGGCGCTTGGTCAGCAAAGGCCTGCCGGTTTCCTGCGCGCTCACTTACATGCTCGCCGCTCCGATCGTGAATCCGATCACCGCGCTGAGCACCTGGAAGGCCTTTCAAGGTCAGGGCGCTGGGATGATGACTTGCTCGCGTTTGCTGCTTGGATTTCTCGTGGCGGTGGCGGTGGGCCTCATCGTCATGCGCTTGCCACTTTCCGCCGTGTTGAAAAAACCGCTCGTCGATTCGCTGGCGGAGAAAGACGCAAAAAATGCCAAAGAGTCCGGCTGTTGTGGCGAGCATTCGCATGACCACACGCATCACGCCGGATCCACTGCAAATGATGGCGACCGTCTGGTGGCGGCCTTTCGCTCGGCGATGAAGGACTTCGTCGATGTCGGCGTTTATTTTGCCATCGGTGTGACCATCACCGCGCTCTTCAACACCGGCATTGCGCCGGGCGCGAATTGGCTCGACGGCCTTGCCGCCAATGAAACCGCCGCACCGGCCGCATTGATGACACTCGCCTTCATCCTGAGCCTCTGCAGCACCTCTGATGCCTTCATCGCAGCAACCTTGGACAAATTCTCATGGGGCGCGAAACTCGCCTTCCTCACTTTCGGCCCGATGATGGATGTGAAACTGCTGTTTCTTTATCAGACCGTCCTGCGCAAACGCTTCATCGTGTTTCTCGCGATCGGGCTCTTTGTGGCGATTGGTGCCATCACCATCTTTTGGCAACACCAGCTTTTCCAGGCCCGATGAATCCCAAACTGTGCCGCATCCTTTTCTCGCTCGCTGTCCTCTCATGGGGCGTAGCCTTGTTGTACTTTCATGCCAGCGGCCGGATCGTGAAGTACCTCGCGCCGGACTTCCGCCTCATCGCATTGATCGGCGGACTCGGCCTCGCGGTTCTCGCGCTTTTCAATTTGCTCACCGCCGGACAGCAAGCGGGCTGCGGTCATGATCACGGGGATAGCGATGATGCGCATTGTCACGATCACGAAAGCAGCGACATCCACCCGCTGCTCGCATGCGTGTTGATGGTCCTGCCGCTCGCGCTCTCGGTCGCATGGACCAAGGACGAGTACTCTGCCGCCGCGCTCTCACGCAAAGGGCTCTACGACGCGCCACAAAACACGAGCGTCTCGTTCCTCTCCGCCGCCATGCCCGCGATCACGCGCGAGGAAATCGAAAAAGGTCACCGCAAGACGGCTGATGGGTTTTACGAATTCAATCTCTTGGAACTGTACTTCGCCACGGGCGATCGCGAAATGCAGACGGCGATGGATGGTTTGAAAATCGAGACCGAAGGACGCCTGATCGAAGAGCGCACGCGCAACGCAAAAGGCTCACGCAAGCGCCTCTACCGCCTGCTCATGTCATGCTGCGCCGCCGATAGCCGCGCCATCCCGATCGTGCTGGAATACGGCAATAACCCCTTGCCCTCCATTGATGAAAACCAATGGGTCAAGGTCGCCGGCACCATGAATTTCCCGATGGAAGAAGGCCTCCTCCAACCCATCCTCACCGTCGATCGCACCGTCGAAGCCGAACCACCCATCGAAGAAAGCTTCCTGCGCAATCAGTAGGGGGAAGAGTTAGAGGTTATGTGTTAAGAGTTATTGGGGGCAAAGACGAAGCCGTTTCTTTATCCGATATGCTAATGGCCAAAGATGGCGAATTTTTTATCTTCGCCTGACTACGCAATCGCAATACTATCGAGTTTCTTGGCATCTGGGAAAGCGTTCATAATCCTGATTTTAATTGTGGCAAATTCGCCATTCTTAAAAGCCAAGCAGGATTGAATAGCTACAAGAGCCCCATTCGATGAAGATCTTTTGCCTCTTTCCACTTGAACCTAAACACTGAAAACTTGAAACTCCACTCATGACCCTTCCCATTCTCTACATCAAGCCAGGCTGCCCTTGGTGCGACGAAGTTGTCGATTACCTCGCGCGCAAGGGCATTGAAACCCGCATCGTGATTGTCTCCGGTAACCCGGAAGCGATGCGCGAAATGGTTGCGCTTTCGGGTCAGTCAAAAGCACCCACCATGGATTGGCATGGCGAGGTCCTTGCCGACTTCGGCGTCGATGAGCTCGTGCCGTTCTTGAAGAAACGCGGTATCTAAAAAGACATTGGAGATTGGAAATTTGATATTGGGGCAGCGCAGAGAAAGATGCCGTCTCTCTTTCATTTCCCACTTCATGGGAACGGAACAGCCACGGTGGATGTGAGGTTGCGGCGGAGGGTGGCTTTGGGGCTTTCGCCGAAGAGCTCGCGATACTGGACGGAGAATCTCCCGAGCTCCGAGAAGCCGTGGTGGTTGGCGATGTCGGTGACGCGTGATTCCCTTGAATCCGCCTTGAGAAGAGCCATGCGGGCCTTGGTCATGCGGCGTCTGTGAAAGAAGTTGTGCGGGGTGGTGCCCATCACCTTTTGGAAGGCCAGTTGCAAGGTGCGCGGGCTGGCATTGAGCGTGGTGCTCAGCTCGGAGATCCCGACGGGACCTGAGACGGGCTCGCAGACATCGATCGTGCGCCGCACAAGAATGGCCGACGAGTGCCTGTCCATGCGATATTCGCCGCTATCGATCATAGGCAAGACGGCATCAAAAATCGCTTTCTCAAAGTCATCGATGCTGAGGTTCATTTCTCCACGGATGACGGCGCTCAACATCGTCGTGCAGTTTTGTCGGATGCTTTGGATGTCGCTGGGCCGTGTTTTGAGGGCTTTCCATTTCCTGCCAGGGCTGATGGCTTCCAGAGCGCTATCCGCAATCCCCGCCTGTTCCGCTTTTTTCAAGACGCGTTCATGATCCAAGAGCACGATGAGTTGCTCAAAACCCCGCTCCATGACATGGTCGAATGTTTCGCCGGAGACGCTGGATGGCGTCATGTTGTCATCGACGGACTCGCCCAAAAATTTTCCCTCGGCGGTCAGCAAAGGAATCGAAAATCCGAATCGTTTGCCCAGCAACTCGCATTCCAGGTGGGTGCGGTGCGAATAGTTCTCGCGGTATAGCAGCATGTCTTTGCCGGCTATGAAATCGACTTGTCCGCGAAATTCGCCCGGTTCAAGTTGCGTGCCATCGACATTGAAAAATGTTTTCACGCAAGTGGCCAAATCTTCGAAGGCCTGCCGATGGATCACGCCTTTCATGACGGCATCTTTTTGCGCATCAGCGTCAGAATTCTGTGACTTTTTCATCAGCAGCAACAACAATCAATAAAGCTTGGAAGCTTGGCGATCATCATTATTCCGATCAAGATCGGATTTCGCATTTTGCATATTTTGCATCCATTCTGACAGGCTTCGCAGCACTTGAGAGGATAAACCCTGCGCATTGCGCATAGCGGAATGAGGTCGAATCATCGTTAGATTATCGATCCCGCAAACAGAACCTCATGTTGCCAATCGCTCTCATTTCATTGCCGCCGATTTCCACTTCACAAGCCCCATTACTGGATCGGAAATCAGGCATTCGGTCGGCGTGTTTTAAGCAAGCCGCGCGGCAGGCGTGCGAATGGGCCTCATGACTCATAGTTTGCTGTGAGACGCATGAGTGCCGGATCGCATTCATGCCTTTGGGAAAATTTCACGCGGCTTCCCATCCCCATGCCGCCGCATATTCATTCCTTTCAAAAATCAAGGCCTACGACCATCCATGACTTCCAACGAAAAATTCATTTTCATAGGCCTCGGCGTCTGCTCTCTGGCGTCGCTGATTTTTTGTTTCTGCTATGTGATCCTGCGTCTCGCCGTACTGAGGGTGAGAGCGGGCAAGATCGATGATGAGGAGATGCAAGGCCTCGAGAAGCAAGAGACAAGAGATGAGCGGGAATAGGAGTCTTCCCACCCTGTCGATGACCGCGCATCAACACTGCATTCGGGTCGCGATGAAGCAGCCCTTTTGGGCCTTGCCGTGAACCCGGCTAATCCAACGGCTCAGCAAATGGGTCGCTCGTGTCTTCCACGACCGATCGCGAGGTTTGCATCGGCCTGTATCTAAAATCAATCTGGGCCTTGCGTGGAATGCCGCGGCCTGAATTCAAGGCGTCCAGCGCCTCATCATCAGTGGCGTCCAAAGTGGTGACGCGACCCATGGCTTCATCGGCCACCGCTGATTTCTCAGTCGTTGCGGGTGGCGGCATGTCTCGTTCGGATTGGTGCAATCGCGGCATGATGCGCAGCGACTTTGGCAATGCATTCATTTGAAATCTTGAGTCGTGTGAGTGATCAGCGCGCAAGATCTGTGTCGCTTGCGCATGAGTGCTCGAAATTTAGCCCAAGTACGACGGCGCGATATGCGTTTCACGCAAAAGCGATTTCTTTCTTCCTCGTGGATGGAGGATCATGTGTCAGAGAGAAATTTTAAGAAGCACCATCTGTTTCTCTCTCCTCCCCAATATCGAATCACGAATCCCCAATGTCTTATTTCAATTTCTTTTCATCCACCGCATCATGTGTCATGTTGCGGAATGAGTTCGGAGCTTCAGATGTTGCATGTGGGTGAGGCTGGTGGGCCGAGGGTGAAGCTCGGGCCTTACGACATCGAGACGCTGATTGCGGAAAGCGATGAAGGAGCGGCGACGGCGTATCGGATCCGCATAGCGCCGCATCAGCGCACGCAGGTGAGTTATCATTTGGTGGCAGAGGAGCTTTATTATGTCATCAGCGGCAGCGGCGTGGCCTTGCTCGATGGCATGGAGCAACCGCTGCGCGCGGGGGATTTTTTGCGATTGCCGCCGGGCACCACGCATGGATTTGTGACGGCGGAGGAGGAGTTGGTGATGCTCGATGTCCACACGCCCGGTTCGCGGCCGAACCGGGATGTGTACTTTTTGGACGACGGACCCGAGGGATTTGGGGCGTCCCGACCCAGCTAGATGCAATTTGCTTGCAAAAGGCCAAAAGGTGCATCAAGTTTCCCGCATGAAACATTGGATCGCATGGATGGCCCTGGCCTTGCTCGCGGCGTCTTCCGCCCTAGCGGCTGATTTGAAGGTCTCGGCCCTGCATCCGCTGATGGCGGATTTGGCGCGTCAGGTCGGCGGCGAGCGGGTGGAGGTCTATGATCTCGTCGGCGAGGGTGGGAATCCGCATCGCTTTGAGCCGCGTCCGTCGGATTTGAAAACCATGCGCGAATCGTCGCTGGTTCTGGCGGGCGGCAAGCACTTGGAGCCTTATTTGGATCGGCTGAAATCGGCGCTCGGCGGAGTGACGATCGTGGAAGTCGGCCGCACGATTCCGTCGTTGGCGGTGGGCAAGGATGCGGTTTACACCTGCTGTCCGAATCACGCGGCGGGTTCGATTGATCCGCATTGGTGGCATGGGGTGGATCACATGCGGCGTGCGGCGCGGGTCGTGGCGCAGGAATGTGCGGCGAAAGATCCGGCGGGCAAGGATCAGTATTTGGCCAATGCGCAGGCCTATGGTCGCAAGCTCGAGGATTTGAAAAACTGGGCGCGCAACGAGTTGGCCAAGGTGCCGAAGGATCAGCGCAAATTGGTGACCGCGCACAATGCCTTTGGATATTTTGCCAAGGAATTTGGTTTTGAAGTCATCGCGGTGGCGGGGCTCAACAAGGAGCAAAACACTACGCCGAAGCAGCAGGCGCAGACGATTGAGTCGGTAAAAAAAGCCGGCGTGCGCGCGGTGTTTCCTGAGATCGGCGCGAGTGGCAAGACGGTTAACGCGATCGCTGCGGCGACCGGCACGCGAGTGGCCGAGCCATTGATCGCCGATGGCAACGGACATGGTGCCGATGCGGGTTTTGAAGGCATGATCCGACACAATGTCAGAGCCATCACCGAGGGGCTTGTTGCGCGATGAAGGGGGCATTTCGATGGTTGCACACACCGCTGGCTGGCACGGCATTCGTGTTGGCGGGCATCGGTGTGATCGCGATTCCCTTGCATCGGCTCACCTCGGCGACGAAGGCGCAAGCGCCAGCCGCGATACAAGCGCCGGCGGTGACCGAGGATGAAACTTTGCCGGCAGTTTTGCGTTTGCGTTTGTTGGATGCGGCCAAGCGCGTGGTGATCAGCGACGCGAGTGGCGCGGTGCTGTGGGATCTCGCCGATGCGGTGCCTGGTGAAACAGAGCACGATGTGGGGATCAAGTTGAGCGGCCATGAGCTCGAGCTCGGCCTGCGCGTGGAATTTGCCGATGCCGAAAATGAAAGCGCGGCATTTCTCACCGTGATGCCCGACGCGCACGAAGAGCAGACTGCTTATGCGATCGGCAGTGGTCAGTTTGAGGAAACCCTGCGTTACGAATGGCAGGCGCATTGAAATGAAACGATGACTCACCCCACCCACGAATCCTGCGATCATTGCGGTCACCATCACGAGTTGAGGGTGGAGGGCTTGCAGGTGCGTTACCGCGAGGTCGAGGCCTTGCAGGGCGTGAACATGTCGACCTCCTGCGGCTCATGCGTGGCATTGATCGGCCCGAACGGCGCAGGCAAAAGCACTTTGCTCAAAGCGATTGCCGGATTGCTGCCAGTTTCCAGCGGTCGCATTTTGTGGCGTGGCACCAAGGTCGCGAAGTGGAGCCGTGAAATTGCCTATCTTCCGCAGCGCGAAAATGTCGACTGGCATTTCCCGATCACTGTGCGCGGCGTGGTACGCATGGGCCGCTACCCGCAATCCGGTTGGTGGCGACCGTTTTCCGTCGATGATGAAAACGCGATCCAGCGTGCGATTGAGTGGATGGATCTCGCTGATCTCGGCGATCGTCAGATCAGCGCCTTGAGTGGGGGTCAGCAGCAACGCGTGTTCCTCGCGCGCGCGCTGGCGCAGGAGGCGCATGTGCTTTTGCTCGATGAGCCCTTCACTGGTCTCGACCGCACTTCGAAAAACGCCTTGGCCAAGACCTTGCGCAAACTCACTGAAGAAGGTCGCCTCGTGATTGCTTCGCATCATGATCTCGACACTGTGCGCGACATTTATGACGAAGTGCTTTTGCTCAATCGCAAGCCGCTCGCGTTTGGTCCGGTGGCGGAGGTTTTTACGGGCGAGCAAATTGAAAAAACCTTTGCGGCAGTTGTTGCCGGTGGAAAGGAGCGCGCATGATCGACTGGTTGCTTGAACCTTTCGAACACCCCTTCAATCAACGCGCCATGTTGGCTGCTTTGCTCATAGGTTTCACCAACGGCTATGCCAGCGCGTTTGTCGTGCTGCGCAAATCCGCGCTCAAGGTTGGCTCGCTTTCACATGCGTTGTTACCGGGCATTGCGGTGGCCATTGCAGTGGTTGGCCTGCACGATTGGAGCGCGTTCCTTGGCAGTTTGTTTGCCGCGTTGTTGATCGGCCTTGGTTCGCTCGCCGTGTCGCGCGGCTCGCGGCTCGATCAGGATTCCGCGCTCGCGATTCTTTACACTGCAGCCTTCAGTGGTGGCATCATCTTGCTGCGCCGCATCGGCGTGACCCAGGAAATGGAGGACTGGCTCTTTGGTAACATCATGGGCCTGCGCGATGGTGACCTGTGGACGAACTTTTGGATTTCGATCACCGCGCTCGGAACGCTCACGGCATTGCATCGTCCGCTCTTAATGACTCTCTTCGACGCTGAAGTCGCTGCGACGCTCGGCGTGCCGGTGCGGGCATTGAATTACTTGCTGATGGCGGTGTTGATCGTCGTGTTGATTTCCTCACTGCAAGCCGTCGGCTGCATGCTGGCGATCGGACTTTTGGTCACGCCGGCCGCGACGGTTTATTTGCTCACAGATTCCACCAATGCCTTGTTCTGGGGTGGCGCGGTGCTTGGCGGCATCGCATCCGCGCTGGCGGTGCTGATCGGTTGGTGGATCAACATCGAGCAAGGCCCGGCCATCGTGCTGGTGCTCGGACTTTTGTTTCTCGCCGCATTTCTCTTCAGCCCGAAATACGGGCTCATCGCGAAATCACGCCATTCGCGCGCGGCCCAGTGATCACCCAACCAAACCACGAAATCATGACAACCAAACCAACACGAATGCTGGCGCTTTCGGCGCTGCTCCTCGCCACCTCGCAAACCACCCAGGCAGCACCTGCCGATGACTGGGAGAAATTCAACGATTGGAACATCGGCAATTTGCTGTTCCCCAGCTTGCATTTCCATGGCGTGGGCGGCTTCAGCACCGGCGATACCGAAGAGCTTGCGTCCGGCGGTCACGACCCGAAGCGCGATCCGTTTTCCGTGCAAGCGCTCGAGCCGGGCCTTTCGGTGCGCACGAAATATTTTGAAGCGTTTTCCAACTATCTTTTCTATCAGGACGCCACCGGCGATTGGGACGGCGAGCTGGAAGAAGCGTTTGGAAAAATCACTAATATCCCCGGCGGATTTGAAATCAAGGGCGGTCGTTATCTCACGCATTTTGGCGCGCTCAACGACAAGCACATCCACGCATGGGACTTTGTCGATGCCGAACTCGCCAACACCCGCATGCTCGGTGAGGACGGGCTTCTGCTCGAAGGCGCGGAGCTCTCATGGACGCTTCCGCTCGGGCTCGATCCCGAGTGGGTGTCGGTCGCCTCGCTTGGATACGGCAACGCACCGGCGCACGATCACGCGCATGAGCATGGACATGAACACGAAGACGAACATGAACATGAAGGCGAACATGAAGGCGAAGAAATCCCGCACGAGGCCGATGGTGCGTTTGTGGCTGACGATGTCGTCACCGCACGCTTGATGGCAAGAAACCGGATCAATGATTTCCACAGCGTCACGGCAGGCACTTCATGGGCGGGCGGAACGAATGGATTTGGTCGCGACACGAATGTGTTCGGCGTCGATGTCGAATACCAATGGCGTGAAAATGGCTTGGAAAAGGGCGGACGCGCGTTCCGCTGGCGCACCGAATACCTGTGGCGTGATGTCGATGCCTTCAGCGAGCACGATGAGGATGGCGAAGTTGCAATCTATGCCGGAAACTACGATGAGGATGGCATCCACACCCATGCGATCATGACTTGGTGCCAGCACTTCGACAGCGGTCTGCGCGTGGCGTGGATTGGCGGCGTGGATGACTTCGGCCAAGCCGAGAGGTTCCGTGTTTCGCCATCGCTCACTTGGTGGCTCGATGATGCGCGTCGCGTCGGATTGCGGACGCAGTACAACTTTGATTCGGTCGCCGGCGAGGACGATGAGCAATCGCTCTGGTTCCAGGTGAACATCGCGCTCGGATCGAACAATGAAGTTCGTTAGAAGTTCGTTTGTGCGGCACTCGACAAACGGGGCGGATTGTATTTAATCCGCTCCCGTGAGACGGTTCGTGCGATCCGAGATTGGAGCTGCGGTCATTTGGGTCATCAGCTCATTTGTGTTGGGCGCTGCCATCGCACCGTGGCTTTATCAGGCTGGGAAAGCATTTGCCGAGTTCACTGCGGCAGGTGATTTCCCGCGCCTGATCGAATCCGTTGGCGGCTCATGCCGTCGCGTCGGATTCGGGCGTTACTTCAATCGCTCGCTGCTACTGGCGGCCCTGGTGCTGCTGCCATTTCTGCTGCGCAGGCTGCGTTTTCTTCGCGCGGAAGGCACCAAGCGCCTGTGGCAAAAGCTGCCGTGGAAAACCGCGTTGATCCAAACCTTGGCCGGATGCCTCATCGCGATTGGCGTGCTGTGGGGATTTGCCTCGTTGCTGGAGTCGATGGGGTATTTTGCGGCCAGCGAAAAACCGGTGGCGATTGGCCGCGTGCTGTCGCAGGTGCTGGTTTCGGCCGTGGGCGTGTCCTTGGTTGAGGAGTGGCTCTTTCGCGGGTTGCTGCTGGGATTGTGGCTCCGCTATGCGCGGCCGCTTACTGCATGCATCGGCGCTTCGCTGTTGTTTGCGGTGCTGCATTTTGTCGAGCCGCCGCTGGGGTGGCGCGTGCTTGATCCCACGCATTGGCTTGCGGGCTTCTCGTTGCTTGGCGGCATCCTTGCCCATTTCACCTGCGGGATTTTTATCCTCACCGAATTCATCCCAATGCTGGCGGTGGGTCTTGCGCTCGCATGGGCTCGGCTGCGCAGCGGCGCCTTGTGGCTGCCGATCGGCCTTCACATTGGATGGATCGTCGCGCTCAAGGGTTTCATCATGACGCATCATTTCGTCGCTGCGAAAAAACCCAACGAGCTATGGCTTGGCATGGGTGATCTTCGCACGGGACTTCTGCCGTTGGGCGCGCTCGCCGTGACGGTCGTGTTTTGTCACTTGGCGATCAAGCGGCCGGGCGCAAGCGCCGCGCACGATTAACCACGCATCACGGTCACCACGACCACCTTGCGAATGCCCTCGCGGCGCAGGGTTTTTGCGCATTCGTTGACGGTCGAGCCGGTGGTCAGCACATCATCGATGAGCACCACGCCATTGAGGTTTTTGCCGATCAGATTTTCTCCGGCTTTGGAAATTTCGAATGAGCCTTGGAGGTTTTTCATGCGTTGCTTGCGGCTTAGGCGCGTCTGCGTCCCGGTGTCGCGCGTTCGTCGCAAGGCGAGAACGACAGGCAGGCCGGTTTGGCGACTGATGCCGAGAGCGATTTCTTCCGCTTGGTTGAAGTGGCGATGAATGAGCCTGCCTCGATGCAGCGGAACGGGGATCAAAGGCCACTTTTCTACAAGGGCGGCGGCGAGCCGCGGGTCGTTTTGAAATGACTCCGCCGCAAGCTTGCCCAGCTCGTGCGCCAAGTGCAGCGAGCGTTGGTACTTGAGTTGATGGATGAGATCGAGCGTACGCGTGTCCTTGAGCATGGCCGGCCGCGCAAATTCGAATGCGAAGGAAAGCCCGCTGCAGTTTGGGCAATCGAAGGCGTGATCGATGATCCCCTCAAACGCCATGCCGCAGGTTTGGCAAAATGGCTCGACGATGCGCGGGAGATCACCGAGGCAGGCCTCGCACAGCGCATGATGGCCGTGCAGCCCTGCGCCGCACAGAGCGCAATCGGGCGGATAAAGCAGATCGATCACGCACGCGCCGAGTCGGCGACCTGCATGGCCGAAACGATTGCCGATCGCACTGAAATCCACAGACATGTAGACCAAGATGGGACTGAAATGTGTGCAATGCAAGCGGGCGCAAGACCCATTTGTTTTCCGTTGTTGAGGAGCGGGCCGCGGCTTATTCTCGACGCATGATCCGCGTTGAACCTGTGGGACACATTCGCAGCCAGTGGGGTGAAGGCCCGATCTGGTTTGGAACACATTTGTACTATGTCGACATCGAGGGCCGCATGGTCCACCGCTATAACCCGGAGGATGGCAGCGAAAAATCATGGCCGGTGGGCGAACGCGTCGGCACAGTTGTCCCTCGCGCCGGTGGCGGATTGGTGATCGCCGGCGATCATGGGTTTTCATTTCTCGATGAGGAAACGGGCGCGCTCATGCCGATCGCCGATCCGGAGGCGGACAAGCCAGACAACCGCTTCAACGACGGCAAGTGCTCGCCCGACGGCAGGTTCTTCGCGGGATCGATCAGTCTCGCTAAAATCACTGGCGACGCGAAGCTCTACCGGCTCGATCCCGATCTCAGCGTCCACGAAGCCTTTGCGCCGGTGACCAACTCCAACGGCATCGCATGGTCGCTCGATGGGAAATTGGCCTATTTCATCGATACGCCGCGCAAGGAAGTGCTGGCATTCGATTACGAAGACGGAAATTTGAAAAATCCGCGCTCGGTCATTTCCACCGCGCACATCGACGCTTCGCCCGATGGCATGACGATCGATGCCGATGGAAATTTGTGGATCGCGTTTTGCCACGGCGGATGCGTTTCGTGTTTTGATCCGGCCAAGGGTCAGGAAATTCATCGCATCGCGTTGCCCTGCCTTGAGACCACCGCCTGCGCGTTTGGCGGCGAGGACCTTGCGGATCTTTTTGTCACCACCGGCGTACACAAGACCGCCAAGGAAGAACATGCCGGCCGCTTGTTTGTGATTCGCGGGCTTGGGGTGAAGGGCGTGCCGGCCTTTGCGTTCAAGGGCTGAGCGCCGCGGCGCGCGTCACGCGGCTTTTGGTGCTGGCCAGCCGCTTGGGCGGTGCTTTAGGCTTGGGGCCGATGATCGTGGCAATGCTGGAACCTGCGGGATTGATCGAGCGCGGCGGCCCACTCGTGTGGGTGCTGCTGGCAATGGCCTTTGTCGGATCGATCTGCGTCATTGAGCGGGCCTTCTTCTTTTACCGCGCGCGGATCAATGTGAGCGATCTGCTGGTTGGCCTTGCGCAACATGTGCGCCGTCGAGCCTTCGCCGAGGCCTTGCACGAAGCAGCGCGCGCGCCGGGTCCGGTTGCCCGCGTCGCACATGCCTCGTTGCTTCGCTATTACCTCTCGCGTGCCGACCTGCGCGATGTGACCCGCGAGGCTGGCCAACTCGAAGTGCCACGCATTGAAAAAAACATCAGGGTCATTCTTGGCGTTGCGCTGCTCGCGCCACTGATCGGAATTCTCGGAACCTTCCTCGGCATGTTCGAGGCCTTCCAACAAGTTGGCGCGCAAGGAGCGGCCAGCGGCCCAGCGGAACTGAATGCCGGCATCATGGTCGCGTTGATCACTTCGGTGCTAGGCCTCGTCGTCGCTGTGCCGATGTATGTGTTTTACTTGTATTTCCTCGGTCGTGCAAAACGCCTCGTGCACAGCATCGAACGCGCGGGGATTGAAATGGTGCATATGATTTGCGACGCGCGCGAAGAAGACGAATACGCGTCATTCCGCGGTGAGGTCAGCGCGGGACGGCAGTCGCCAAAACCTCCGGGAGGAGCAAGCCATTGAAACTTGAAATGTCGCTTCCCGAGCGACCGGCGCTGCTGCACGCGCTGCCGGTGGTGAATCTTTTTGCCCTGCTCTGGATGTTTCATTTCGCTGGTGCCTCGCTCACGAGCCAAGCTGGCGTGACGGTTGATCTGCCGCCCTCGCGGTTCCAACTCGAGCGGTTTCGCGAGACGCTGGTTGTCACGCTCGTGACGGCGGAAAGCGGCGCGCGCATTTACCTTGGCCGCGAGTTGGTCGACATGGCGACGCTGGAGTCGCGCCTTGAAAGCCTGCGCGAACAAGGCGCCGCATCACGCACGATTGTACTGCTGCAATGCGATGCCGACGCGCAGGTTGGTGCCGAGCGCGAAGTCGCTGAGCTGATCCTTAGCAAGGGCTTTCGACTTGCGCTCACCGGATCGAATGCCGGCGGTGCGGAGTCGCAAAACGAAATTTCAAAATGACCACGCGCGTTGTTTCAGACGAAAGTCGCATCAATGACGCCGAACGCCTGTTTGGGTGGTCACGCAAAAGCGATTCGCGCCTGCCGACTCTGGCGGCCTTCCTGATAACGAGCGCGGCATTCGCCTTCATGCTTCATTCGTTGCACGTCGATCTCGGATCCTATGCTCCCGCGCGCGATGATCATGCCGCACTCATTATTGCTGGCAGCGACGCCATCGGTACCGAGTTGAAACGCAGGGCACGCGAGGAAGGTCCTTTTCCGCTGCGCTTCGATCCCGCCGGCGATGAGGCGGTGATGAAGCTCCAGCAGGCGGCGCTCGATGCGATCCGGTTTTCGCCGCCACCCTATGTGCCAACGCTGCGGCCGCTGCGCGAAACAAGCACGATCGCAACCCCAAGCCTCGCGCCCGTCGGCGAGGCGGTGTTTCCGCGCCGCCCGCTTCCCGCGATCGAAGCTCCGGTGAAATCGGAATCACGCCCGCAGCCGATGCTCACGCCGATCTCCGGCATCAGCGCCGAGGAAATGCCACGCGCATTGCCGGAGTTTTCCGCTGAAATCAAGGGCAAGTCGCTGCGCGACTCATGGCGCTTCGTGATCCATGTCGATGCGAACGGCCGCGTGCTGGATTGCATCGCGCTGAGCGGCGGCGAATCCCCCGCCACGAGCGCCCTCGCCGACTGGCTGCGACAGCTGGAATTCCAACCCAGCCCCCATGCGGCCGCTCGCTGGTTTGCCATCGACCTAGGAATCATCAACCAAGCCCCCCATGCGCCTGACCCTCACTGAGCTCGCTGTTTTGGCGGTGTGCGTGCCGATGATTTGTGTCCTCGTGGCGACCATCATTTCGCGCACATCCCGTGTGCGGGCCGAGACCCGCGCCCTTTCCCGCCGAGTCATTTGCCGCCTGTGCCTTCACGCCTTCGAAGCCGATGAACGCGGTTTGGTCGAGTGCCCCCGCTGCGGGGCGCGAAACGAAAGGAAGTGAAGGCGGGCGTGATGATTGCTTGCGCGGTTCCGCCAGAGCGGGCAGATTCGCCGGCGAAACCATGAACGAAAGACGCGTCGTCATCACCGGCATTGGCTGCCTCTCACCTTTGGGCAACGACCTTTCCTCCACCTGGGAGGGCATGAAGGCGGGGCGCAGCGGCATTGCGAGGATCACCCAGCTCGACCCCGAGCCCTTTGATTGCAAAATCGCGGGCGAGGTCAAAAATTTCGAGCCCGATGGTTATTTTAATGTGCCCAAGGACTCGCGTCGCGCGGATCGCTATGTGCAATTTGCCGTCGCTGCCTCGAAGATGGCGATGACGGATTCCGGCCTCGATGTTTCGACGATCGATGCCCGCCGCTTTGGCGTCATGGTCGGCAGCGGCATCGGCGGCTTGGCCACGCTTGAAAACGAGCACACGACTTACATGACGCGCGGGCCGAAACGGGTTTCGCCTTTCACGATTCCGATGATGATTTCCAACATCGCCAGCGGCATCATCTCGATGGAGTACGGCCTCAAGGGCCCGAACATGGTGATCGTCACTGCATGCGCGACCTCGAATCACAACATCGGCGAGGCATGGCGCATCATCAAGTTTGGCGATGCCGACGGATTCCTCTGCGGCGGAGCCGAGGCGACGATCCTGCCGATGGGCCTCTGTGGCTTTGGCAACATGAAGGCCCTCAGTACGCGCAATGATGAGCCGGAACGCGCATCACGCCCCTTCGACAAAAACCGCGATGGCTTCGTGATGGGCGAAGGCGCGGGAGTTGTGATGATCGAAGAACTTGAGCACGCGAAAAAACGCGGTGCGAAAATTTATGCCGAGCTCATCGGCTATGGCGTGAGCGCCGATGCCTACCACCTCAGCGCGCCATCACCCGATGGCAGCGGTCCGGCCTACGCGATCCAGATGGCCCTCAACCACGGCAAGAAAAATGCCAATGAGGTCAATTACCTCAACGCTCACGCGACATCCACCGGCCTTGGCGACATTGCCGAAACCAAAGCGATCAAGCTCGCCTTCGGCGATCACGCGAAGAAGGGCCTCATGGTCAGCTCGACGAAGTCGATGACCGGTCACATGCTTGGAGCTGCGGGCGGCATCGAGTTGATTGCCTCCGTCATGGCCATCAAGGACAGCATCGTGCCGCCAACGATCAACCTCGAGGATCAGGATCCCGAGTGCGACCTCGACTGCGTGCCGAATGTCGCTCGCGAGGCGGATGTCAAAGTTGCGCTGAGCAACAGCTTCGGCTTCGGAGGTCACAATGCCTCGGTGCTGGTAAGCCGATTCGAATGATCATGGATGCGCCCCTTTACCGCCATCATCGCGAGGTCGCATTTGCCGACACCGATGCCGGCGGGTGGGTGCATTTCCCTAACATTCTGCGCTATGTCGAGGAGGCCGAGCATGCCTTTCTCAAATCGCGCGGCGTGCTGGTCTTTGATCGCGCGCTCGGCGGTTGGCCGCGGGTGAATGTGAATTGCGATTTTGCCAAGCCACTGCAATTCGGCGACCGCGTCGAAGTGCAACTCGCCATCGCGCAAATCGGCAACAGTTCGGTGACATGGAAATTTGAGCTGCAAAACGAAGCCGGCGAATGCGCCGCGCGTGGCAGCATGACGACCGTGCGCGTGGATCATGAGGGCCGGCCTCAGCCGCTCAGCGATGCCGAGCGTATGGCGCTAGGAAATTCCTGCGCATGCTAGGCATCTCGTTTCTGGGGCGTTTTTCTCTGGATGCCGTTTCCGGTGTTTGAGTAAAAAGCACGCATCATGAAATCCACAATCGCGCTTTGTTCGTTGGCGGCTTCGATTGCCGCGTTGTTTCCGTTTCATCATGCCGGCGCTTGCTCGCGTGCGACATGGCTTGGCAAGGATGGCACGGCGATCACCGGCCGCTCGATGGACTGGCCTTATGACTTCAACACGCACTTTTATGTCATCCCCCGCGGTGAGCTCAACACGGGCCTGCCGGGCGGCCACACATGGACGAGCAAGTTTGGCACGGTCGTGCTGGCCGGCGCGATGAATCCGGGCGGCCCGATCAATGGCGCTTTCGATGGCATGAACGAAAAAGGCCTCGGCGCCAACATGCTGTACTTGGCCGAGACGAATTTCGGCAGCAACCCGCCCGCTGATAAACCGAAAGTTTCTTGGGCCGCATGGTTGCAATACATCCTCTCAAACCACGGCACGGTGGCCGAAGCGGTGGCCGCCATGAAGGAGGAGCCGGTGTACTTCGTCCCATGCAATTTCGGCCCTGGTGGCGCGGCACATCCCTCCGTTCATCTTTCCCTCACCGATCCGACCGGCGACTCTGCCATTCTCGAATACCTCGAAGGCAAAGTGGTCATCCACCACGGCAAGCAATACCAGGTCATGACCAACAGCCCCACTTATGAGCGTCAACTCACGCTCAACGATTATTGGTCGCGCATGGACAACACGCGGGTCCTTCCCGGATCGCACCAGAGCGAGGACCGCTTCGTGCGCGCGTCGTATTATTTGAAATTCATGGGCGACGAGGCAACCGATCCGCGCCGACAAGTGGCCGGCGTTTTCAGCATCATGCGAAATGTTTCCGTGCCTTGGGGCGCGGCCGATCCCGACCATCCGAACATCGCTCCCACCTACTGGCGCTCAGTCCTCGATCACACGCGCAAGAACTACTACTTCGAATCCGCGCTCAGCCCCTATGTCGTGATGGTCGACCTCAACAAAATCGATTTCGCGCAGGGCTCTGGCGTGCGCAGTCTGGCGCTCGAGGGCGAAGAGGGCTTCAAGCTCCAAGGTGAGATCAACGCCGCGTTCAAACCCGCGCAGCCGATCAATTACTTGGCACCGGAAAATCCGTAAGCGCTAGAAGAACCATCAGCGCCAGTTCAGCGCTTGCGGCGAAG
>JBKDYW010000150.1:0-2546 GCA_046308575.1 Verrucomicrobiota bacterium | reverse complement strand
GGCGGCCAAGATTCTTTTGTACGATCACAGCGGTCGGCATGTGCTCGATCAGGTCGCGTGGTTTCGCGGTCATGGGCTCCATCAAACCTTCGGCCTTCGCGGAGGCATCGACGCGTGGAGTCGCGAGGTTGACCCCAAGATTCCGCGTTACCGGCTGGAGATGGATGCTTGATCGGGGAAATTCGCGGAATTTTTCCATGTCCGCACTTGGCGGATTGCCGCTGATCCCTAATCTGCCCGCATGTCGAAATACGCAGGCGAGTTGGTCTTGGTGGTGAAGCGCGAGTTGTTTGAGGAACTCGGAGTTTTTGAGGGGCTTCGCACGGACGGCATGGATGAAGCGGTGGAGCGTCTGCTGGATCCCGCGAATCATTTTTTCATGGATCGCGCCGAGGCCGAGGAGGATCCGTCATTCAAGCAGCTCATTCCCTATTGCGTGTTCCGTCATGGTGAGCGTGTCCTGCATTACACCCGTGGGAAATCCGGCGGTGAGAGCCGCCTGCATGCGAAAATTTCCGTGGGTGTCGGTGGTCACATCAATCCGGTCGATGCCGACAGCGGCCGGACCGGGCCCGAGGTGTACCACGCGGCGGTCGCGCGCGAACTTGAGGAGGAGCTCGAGCTTCCCGGTGGCCACAGCCAGCGGATCATTGGCTTGCTCAACGACGATTCCAATCCGGTGGGCAGGGTCCATTTGGGCATCGTGCACCTGATCGATCTCGAGTCCGACGCCGTTTCCTCGCGTGAGGATGCTCTGGCGAATCTCGGGTTTTCGCCGCTGGCAGATCTCAATAGCGAACACTTCGAGCGGCTTGAAACCTGGTCGGCATTTTGCGTGCGCCATTTGGCTGAAATGGGCGGTTGAGACTTTCCGATCGCATCCGGCTTGGCACGCGTTGTGCTGATTTTTGCGCAGTTTGGGATTCCGTCCAATCATTGCCTTTATCGCGGTATGGCGGAACTTTGGTGTGGCAGGGGAGCTGACGACTGGTCAATTTCCCTCTGGCTGCACCGACTGCCAACGATCATAAAGCAATGCCTAAAAGCCGAAAGCCCAACAATCCACGCATCCTGATTGTCACCCCGGAGATCACTTATCTCCCGCAGGGCATGGGCAACATGACGCAAAGGATGTCGGCCAAGGCGGGTGGTCTTGCGGATGTGTCGGCTTCGTTGGTGTCGGCTCTGTTCGAGCTTGGAGCCGATGTCCATGTCGCGCTGCCGAACTACCGGCGGATGTTTCAAGGCGACATCTTTTCACTGCACGAAAAGGAGCTGAGAAAATACCACGAAGTGCTGCCGGGCTCGAACATACACTTGGCCGAGGACCGCATCTTTTATTACCGCGATCAGGTTTACAGCGGCTATTCGGATGAATCGATGAACATCGCGTTGGTGTTCCAGCGCGAAGTCATCAACCACATCATTCCCTTGGTGAGGCCGGATTTGATCCACTGCAATGATTGGATGACGGCGCTGATTCCGGCGATGGCCAAACGGCGCGGGATCAAGAGCCTTTTCACCGTTCACAACATCCACACTCGCGAGGTGCCGCTGCCGCGCATCGAGGAATCCGGCATCGATGCGGCGGAGTTTTGGATGAATTTGTATTTCTGCGGGCTGCCGCAAAATTACGATCATGCGCGCTCGCAGATTCCGGTCGACCTCTTGGCCTCGGGGATTTTTGCCGCGCACTACATCAACACTGTGAGTCCAAGGTTTTTGTGGGAAATCGTCGAGGGCTGGCACTCGGTGGTGCCGGATTCCGTGCGCGTCGAATTGCGCAACAAGTTTCATGCAGGCTGTTCGGCGGGGATTCTCAACGCGCCCGATCCGACTTATCATCCGGCGACCGATGATGCCTTGGTCGCGCGCTTCACGAGCGAAGATGCGATGGCTGGGAAGGCGGCGAACAAGGTGGCTTTACAGCAGGAGCTGAAACTGAAGGTCGACCCCAATGCGCCGATGTTTTTCTGGCCTTCGCGGCTCGATCCATTCCAGAAGGGGCCGCAGCTTCTAACAGAAATTTTGCATCAGGTCGTGTCCGCTTATTGGGATCGGAATTTGCAAATTATTGTTGTCGCCAATGGCCCGCATCAGCCGTGGATCCGCAAGATCATTACCGACTTCGACTTGCAAGAACGCGTCGCCGCGGTTGACTTCGACGAGCGCCTCTCGCGTCTCGCTTACGCGGCGTCCGACTTCATGTTGATGCCATCCTTGTTCGAACCCTGCGGTCTGCCGCAGATGACGGCACCGATTTACGGCTCCTTGCCGGTGGTGCATTCGACCGGTGGTTTGTACGATACGGTGCGTGTGCTCGATGTGGAAAAATCGACCGGCAACGGGTTTCGCTTTGAATGTTACGGCTCCGATGGTCTGCGTTGGGCGATCGACCAGGCAATGGCATTTCATGCATTGCCCGCAGAGATCCGCGCGCGTGAGATCAGCCGCGTGATGGTCGAAAGCGTCAGTGAATTCAGCCACAAGGAAGTGGCCAGACGCTACATCGATATTTACGAGCAGATGCTCGAAAGGCCCTTGGT
>JBKDYW010000149.1:0-18829 GCA_046308575.1 Verrucomicrobiota bacterium | reverse complement strand
CCTTGTCCGGTGAAGGTGTCGGAAAAGCGGATCGAGGAGATGATGGGGTGAGGAAGAGTTTTTTACTGTTAGCAAACCAACTCCCGAAAAAGACACTTTCTAACAGGAAAAAATACTTGGCAAACAAAACGAGTGTGTGTATTCACATCGAATATGTGGTCAATTACCCACATATAATACCATGATTACCAACCGATACATCATCCGCATCCTAGTCGCCGCAACCATTTTGGTCACTCCATTGATGGCTGCCCCCAACATCGTTGGGGAATGGGTTACTTCTTATGGGCGTTACTCCGACACGGTCACATACAAAACTGATGGAACCTATATGAGCGTGACGGAAATAGTGAAAGGACCCGAGGCCGGTGAGGGGAATGTCGCCAAAATCACAGGCACATGGAAATTGGACGGTGACGAATTAGTGCACTCAAACAACAAGGGGAGCTACAAAATCAAGATTCGGATGACCTCTCCGACCTCATTTGAGAACCTTTCCGCTACTGATGGCGAAGGAAGCGTTTACGAGAAAAGTGGGCCCACACAAGAAGTCAAAAATTCGAAAAAAGAACAGGTGACAGAGCCCAAGATCGGGAGCCCGGAACGAAAAGCCATCATGGATGCTATGCGTGGCCCGGTATCGAAATATGCCAAAACGGAGGTCATCTTCACAGGTTCCGCATTGGTTTATAAGGACTGGGCCAAGTTGGAAGGAAACGTCAGTCCGAAAAATGGAAAGCCGTTCGCAGAAGATGTGGTTGATGAAGTTGAATTGGATTTCCTCGCTATCCTTCGTAAAGTGGATGGAAAATGGAAGACCCTGTATTACGGATGGTCGGGTGATATCGGTACACGTATCGAGGCAAGAAACAAGTTTCCTGACATTCCCAAAGTATTACTGCCTCCCGTGCCTAACTAAACTTTAAATTTGTCGCCATGCGTGTGTCATGGTTGAGCGTCTTGCAAAAGAGAGAACAGACCTTTCATCGTGCGATCAAAGATCTCGTGACCAAGGATGGGTAATCCATGAACCAGTTTCTTATTACAGCGGCAGCAGAGAAGTTGTCCGCAATAAAGACTGTTGATTGCATTCGGCAGCGCGCTGAGCGTGCCAACCTCAAGGATTTTGATCAGCTTCTGTCGATGCTTCGTGATTCCGAGCCTGATCATGGAGATGAGCTGCCGGATAAATCCAAGAGGAGAGGAAAGCGGTGCTCCTAGTTTCTGGGGTCTTGGATTGGTCTGAATAAGAAAGGACCTTTTTTTACAAAAGGTCCTTTCTGGTTGGAGGGTTATTGAAGAGGGGTATGGCGGTTGGAAATTGCGGAAACTGTTGGGTATGGTTTTCTTCCGCCATGTCGCTTCGCTTCATTGCCACCACGGAGGTTCAGCCTAGGACATCGTTCATGGCGTCGATGAGTTCCTGCATGGTCTCGGGGGTTTCGTTGCCCATGTTGGAGATGCGGAAGGTGATGCCTTTGATTTTGCCGTAGCCGCCGTTGATGACGAAGCCATGCTTGGACTTGAGGGTCTTGATGAAGGCCGATTGGTCGAAGCCGGGTGGCGTGTGGAAGCAGCTAAGTGAGACCGAGCGATTGCCTTCGGGAGCGAAGTGCTTGAAATCGTGGCGCGCGGCCCATTCATGGATCATCGCGTTGTTTTTCTTGTGGCGTGCGAAGCGTTTTTCGACGCCTTCGTTTTCGATCACGCTGAGGATGTGTTGGAGTCCGAAGATCAGAGAGATGGCAGGGGTCGATGGCGTATTGTTTTTTTCGGCGTTTTTCGCGAATTCGATGAAGTCGAAATAGTAGCCGCGGTTGGGCATGCTTTTCGCGCGTTCGAGAGCGGCCTCCGAGCAGGAGAACACCGTGAGGCCGGGTGGCAGGGCGAGAGCCTTTTGCACGCCAGCGAGCAAGACATCGATGCCAAGCGCATCCATGTTGATCGGCACGGCAGAAAATGACGAGACCGAGTCGACTACCAGCAGGACGCCGGGGAAGGATTTCACCACTTTAGCGATGCCGGCGAGATCGTTCATCACGCCGGTGGAGGTCTCGTTGTGAATGAGCGTGACGAGATCGAATCCGCCTTCTTCGAGTTTCGCGCGGACCGCTGCGGGTGAGATCGCCTCGCCCCACTCGACTTGGATTTTTTCGGCGGGGATGCCCATCTTGTTGGCGACATCAAACCACTTGTCGGAGAAGGCTCCGCAGCAAAGCGTGAGGACTTTTTTCGCGCAGAGGTTGCGCAGCGAGGCTTCCATCACGCCCCATGCGGATGAGGTCGAAAGGAAAAACGGGCGGCTAGTGCCGGCGAGTTGTTTGAGCACCGGTTGGGTCGACGCGTAGAGGGCTTCGAATTCAGCGCCGCGGTGGCCTATCATCGGCTGGCTCATGGCGGCGAAGGTTTCTTTGGAAACATCGATGGGACCGGGAATGAAGAGTTTGGCCATGGGAGTGTTTGATTGAGTTGGTTTGGTGTGTGGAAAAAATCAGGGGAGGAGATTGTACGAATCGAGCAGCGCGCGGAGTTTCGCAGAGGCCTCGGATGTGAGTGGTGTGAGTGGCAGGCGAAGCTCGGGGGAACAGTGGCCTTGGAGGGCAACGGCGGATTTGATTGGCACCGGGTTTACATCGAGCGTCATCAGGCCGCGCATGAGCGGGTAATATTTTTTCTGAAGCTCGAGTGCCTCGTCGAAAGAGCCGTTGAGGCAGGCCCGGACGAGGCGTGCCATGACATCGGGGACGAGGTTGGCAGCGACCGAGACCAGACCCGTGGCACCGCAGGAGATGAAGGGCAGCGTGAGTGGGTCGTCGCCGCTGAGGATGGCGAAATTTTCCGGCACGACTTGTACCAGTTGGCTAATGCGATCGACCGAGCCGCCGGCTTCCTTGATGGCGACCACATTCGGGCAATCGGCGGCGAGGCGGGCGGTGGTCTCAGGAGAAATTTCGACAACCGATCGTCCGGGCACGCTGTAGAGCATGATGGGAAGGCTCGTTTCGCGTGCGATGGTTTTGAAGTGCTGGTAGAGGCCTTCCTGCGATGGCTTGTTGTAATACGGGCAAACTTGCAGTGAGCCGGTGGCGCCGATTTTTTCCGCCTCTTTGGTAAGCTCGATTGCTTCGCTGGTGGCGTTGGCACCCGTGCCGGCGATGACTTCGCAGCGGCCGGCGGCAAACTTTACGGCGAGGCGGATAGCTTCGAGGTGTTCCTTCGTATCGAGGGTGGGTGACTCGCCGGTGGTGCCGACTGGCACGATGCCGTCGATGCCGGCGGCGATTTGCCGTTCGATGAGGGCCTCGAAGGCGGGGACATCAATGGAGCCGTCGCGAAACGGAGTGATCAGAGCGGTGTGGGTGCCGGAGAAACGCATGACCGGCAGACCATGAACCATCCCCGGCGGAGGTCAAAGCCCTATCCGCGTGGGAACGCAAAAAATCCATTTTTACGCGAGGACCGAGCGGCGGTGAGTGGGCTTCTCAAATTTCGATTTCGCCCTCGAAAACAAAGTCGGCGGGGCCGGTGAGCGTGACATTTGAGAAACTTTGCGGGCCGGATTTTTCGAAGCCGATTTCGAGCGTATCGCCGCCCGCGACATCCACTTTGATTGGTGAGGCTGCGTCGGTGAGTAGATGGTGGATGAGGGCGCAGGCGACCATGCCAGTGCCGCAGGCGAGGGTCTCGTCCTCGACGCCGCGCTCGTAGGTGCGGATGCGGATGTGGCCGGGGCTGAGCACGGTGGCGAAGTTCGCGTTGGTGCCGGCTGGTGCGAAGTCGTCGTGGCGGCGGATCGCGCGACCGATGGTGAAGACATCGAGTGCGTCGAGTGCATCGGCATCGGGCAGGTAGCTCACGGCGTGCGGCACGCCGGTGTTGACGAAATGGATGGCGGTGTTGAGTCCGGCGATCTTGGTGGGCGTGTTGAGTTTCAGGTCGTTTGGTTCGGACATCGCGATGCGGACATTTTCACCAACCATGTCGGCGGCGAGCGTGCCGGCGATCGTTTCGAAGGTGACACGATCGGCGATGTCATCACCGAGGTGGGCGGTGAAGCGGCCGAAGCAACGCGCGCCATTGCCGCACATTTCGGCTTCGCCGCCATCGGCATTGTAGTAGCGGAAGCGGTAGTCCGCGCCATGTTGCGCAGGTTCGACTGCGAGCAATCCATCGGCGCCGATGCCGCGGTGGCGGTCGCAGAGGGCTTCGATCGTTTGCGCGTCGAGCTTGATGGAGAGGTCGCGGTTGTCGATGACGATGAAGTCATTGCCGGCGCCGTTCATTTTGTAAAAGGGAAGCAGCATGGGGGTGTGGGAGTGCGGAGTTGGTGGGGAGCATTAGCCTGACGGGTGAGCGGATGCAAGAGTCGCGATGCATTGCCGTTGACCGCGGGCGGGCGGGAGGTGATGGTGCGGCATGTTCATTGATCACATTCGGATCTTCGCGAAGGCTGGCGATGGTGGCGACGGGGTTGTTTCCTGGCGTCGGGAGAAATTTGTGCCGCGTGGGGGTCCGGACGGTGGCGATGGTGGCGCGGGTGGCAATGTCATTTTGGTGGTCGACCCATCGACGGACAATCTTCGTCAGTATCATTTCGATCCCAAGCTCATTGCCGAGAACGGTAAGAATGGTGGTGGCACGCGCAAGACCGGCAAGAGCGGCAAAGTCGTGATCGGTCGTGTGCCGCCGGGCACGGTGGTCTATCGCGCGAATGCAGCGACCGTGCAAGAGGCGGTGGAAATGGAGCGCGGCGATGAAGGCATCGACCTCGAGCCGATCGCGGACCTTACGGAAAACGGTCAGGAATTTGTGCTCTGCAAAGGTGGCGAGCCGGGCAAGGGCAATTGGCATTTCCGCACGCCGACGAATCGTGCGCCGGTCGAATGCACGCTCGGTACGCCGGGTGAGCTTGGAGTTTTTTATCTCGAGCTGCGGCGCATTGCTGATGTCGGTCTCGTGGGATTTCCGAATGCGGGCAAGTCGACCTTGCTGGGCAAACTTTCCGCGGCTAAGCCGAAGGTTGCTTCATATCCTTTCACCACGCTGCAACCGGTGGTGGGCGTGCTCGAGTTTCCCGGTTATCGCCGCTGCACGATTGCCGACATTCCGGGCTTGATCGAAGGGGCTCACGAAAACCGCGGGCTGGGTCATGAATTTTTGCGTCACATCACACGCTGCCGCATGCTGCTTTTTGTCGTCGACATGGCTGGCAGTGAGGCGCGTGATCCGGTTTCGGATTTGGAAATTTTACGCCGCGAGATTCGCGAATACGACGAGGAGTTGGCGCGCTTCCCATGGAAAGTTGTGGCCAACAAGATGGACCTCGAAGGTGCGGCCGAGCACTTGGCGAATTTTCGTCAGAGATTCCCGAAGGTTGAGATCATTCCCATTTCCGCAGAAGGCGGTGAGGGCATGGATGACTTGCGCCGGATGCTCGACAGCGAAGTGGCCACTCATCCGAACGAGAAGTGAGCGACGTAGAGTGCGAAATGGTTTTCGTGTACGGCACGCTGCGGCGCGGTGGGTCGAATGATTTCCGCATGGCTGATTCGCGCTTTGTCTCGAATGGGTTGGTGCGCGGGAGGCTTTATCGAATCGATTGGTATCCGGGCTTTGTAGCCGATGAAAATGCCGGTCCGATAGTGGGGGAGATTTTCATGGCCAACGCCGAGACGATCGCCGCGCTCGATGAGTTTGAAGGCAGCGAATACCGCAGGGTGAAGATTGCGGTCGAGGTGAGAGAGGAGGGTGCTGCGGTATTGAAGGTGCAGGCTTGGATTTGGGAGTGGCTTGGAGAGACGAGTGAGTCGCAGCGGATCCTTGGTGGGGATTGGCTCGGGTAGGTGTAGGACCTATGGGACCTATCATTGAATCTCTAGAACTCGGCAGACCCCACTCTCGATCGTGAAGCGCACATTTTTGCCGCAGAGCATGGCGCCAAAAGTGCGGTCTTGTTGGTTGGCTTGCACGGCCGGGCGTGGGTCGAGTGAGAGCGCCTCAAAGATGAGGTTTTGGGCGCGGGTGGGGAGTTTTTTGAACTCGTTTTCGGCGTTCTCTTCGATTTCCACTTTGAGTCTCGGGATTTCCTCATGCGCAAATCCGGAGCGGGCATTGGGGATGGCTTCGGCGTAGGGGAGGTAGGGTTTGATGTCGTAGATGGGCGTGCCATCGATCAGGTCGATGCCGCCGAGTTTGAGAATGGGGCCATCGGGTGAGGTGGTGTCGATGTCTTCGAGTGTCACCAAAGAGAGGCCGAGTCCGTTGGGTCGAAATGTGGAGCGACTCGCGAAGACGCCGACGCGTTCATTGCCACCGAGGCGGGGTGGACGCACGGTGGGTTTCCAACCTTGCTCGATCGTTTCGTGAAATCCGAAAATGAGCCAAAGGTGGGAGAAGCCCTCAATGCCACGGATCGAATCCGCATAACGGTAGGGTGGATGAAACACCAGCTCGCCCCACGCGCTCGGGCAGAGGCCGGGTTGACGCGGAGTGGCGAACTTGCTGCCGAAGCAGGTGCGGACCGTGGCGATCGGCTCGATGTTCATGCGAATGGGTGACTTATGTGCTGCGGATCATCACACGGCAAGTCGATTGGGCCTTTTCCGTGCTATGTGGCAAGATCCGCATTGCGGATGTGGCGGGATTGTGGCTTGTTCGCGGCACTTGAGCATGGCCACCGACGCGACGCCTTCCGGCGGAAATCTTTTTCCCTTCGAATTGGTCCGCCCGCATTTGGAGCGGGTGGAGGTCCAGATTCGTGAGCAGGTGCGCGGCTTTGATTCGGCGATCGAGCCTTACATCGCCTACGTGTGCAACACCTCGGGCAAACGAATCCGACCGGCGCTCTCGATTTTGATCGGAGGTGCGGCAGGTGGCGTGAATGATGATCACATCAAGCTTGGAGTGATCTTCGAGCTGATCCACATGGCAACGCTGGTACACGACGACATCATCGACGATGCGGTGACGCGGCGCATGGTGCCGACTGCGAATGCTAAGTGGGGTGATTCGTTGGCGGTGTTGTTGGGCGATGCCTTGTTTTCACACGCGCTGACTTTAGCAACGGATTTCAACAGCATCGAAATTTGCAGCAAGGTCGGCAAGGCCGCGCGGGAAGTGTGCCAGGGTGAGATCATCCAAACGCAGCGGCGCTTTGATCCGACTTTTACCAAGGACGATTATTTCAAGGTCATCGGCATGAAGACCGGTGCCTTGTTTGCGGCTTCCAGTGGTTTGGCTGGCACGCTCTCGGGAATGAGTGCGGCGGATGCGGATCGGCTTTACGATTACGGCATGCGCTTGGGCACCGCGTATCAGATTTACGATGACTGCCTTGATCTGGTTGGGTCGGAGGAAGTGGTGGGCAAAACTTTGCGCACCGATTTGGTGAAGGGGAAGTTGACCTTGCCGATTTTGAATTTGCTGGAGACCGCGAGCGAGTCGCAGCGGGCGATGCTGGCGCAGCGGATCAGCGATCACGAGTCGCTCGATTTGCCGGAGCTTTTGGGCGTGGACGGATACGATGCTTCGATTGAGTCGGCGGTCGAGGTTGCGTTGGATTTGCTTGAGTGCTGCCGTGCGGATCTTGCGCCGCTTGGTGACTCCGAGTACCGCGACGCGCTGGTGGACATCACGCACTTTCTTGGTGATTTGCTTGAGAAGTGCCGGCGCTGAAGTTTCGGTCACTCGCGGATTGCCAGAGGCGCGGGCATGGGCATGATGGCTGGCATGTCCGGTCGCTTCGGAATTTTACTCGTTGTATCGGGTCCATCGGGCTCGGGAAAAACCACCCTGTGCCGAAAACTGGCGGAGATGGGTGAGGTCCACTATTCAATTTCCTGCACGACTCGCGAGCCGCGGCCGGGCGAGGTGAATGGTCGCGACTATCATTTTCTTGATCGGGCCGATTTCCAGAAGCGTTTGGATGCGGGGGATTTTCTAGAGCACGCGACCGTGCATGGAAATTTTTACGGATCGCTCAAGTCCGAGGTGCTTTCGTATCTCGAATCGGGTGTGGATGTGGTGATGGACATCGATGTGCAGGGCGCGGATCAGGTGCGGGCCTGCGAGCAGGCGGAGATCAAGCGAAGTTTTGTGGATCTCTTTGTGATGCCGCCGAGTGAGGATGAATTGCGCGCGAGATTGTCGGCGCGCGGCACGGATGCGGATGCGGTGATCGAGCTGCGCATGAAGAACGCACTCGGCGAGATGAAGCACTGGCCGAAGTACCAGTATATGCTTTCATCCGCCGGGCGTGAGGACGACTTTCGGAGTTTCCATGCACTGGTGGTAGCCGAGCGCATGAAGGTGAGCCGCTTGCGTTGAGTGGAGTTTTACTTTTTGCGCTTTCTCAATTTTTCCTCCTCCATCATGCGCAGTTTCTCGAGCTCCATGTCCATGTCGTCGAGCGTATCGCTATCGCGCTTGCCTTGAGCGTAGAGGCGCATGGCCTTCATCTTGCGGTTTAGCGCGTTTTTGCCCGACTGGTAGGAATCCTCGTCCATCGCGAAGTTGGCCGAATTTTCCCTACCGATGCTCATGCGCGCGGCGGTGGCGATTGCGTCCTGGTTGGCGCCGAGGAAGAGGAAGCGCCATTGGTAGACATCGGTCTGATGGCGGATGCGATCGGAGATGTCCTTCCAGCTGAATTGCCGTGAGGCGTTTTCCTCGCCGTCGGTGAGGATGGCGACGAGCACTTGGCCGGGGCGCTCCGCTTCCGGCGTCTTGGATAGGCGTGCGCCGAGTTCGTCGATCGTGCGGCCGATCGCATCGAGCAGGGCAGTGTAGCCGCGGGGCTGATAGGTGTTGGTGTTGAGTGGCCGCACCTCGGCGATGGGCAGTGATGATACTGGAACTTCGTAATGATCGTCGAAAAGCACGAGGCTGAAGCGTGCGCTGCCGGGCAGTGCCTGCTGTTCGGCGAGGAGGTTGTTGAAGCCTGCGATGGCGGGCTCGACCATCGATGCCATGGAGCCCGAGCGGTCGAGGATGAATGCGATTTCGGTGTGGTTGGGGTTCATATGTGACCGAAATGTGCCAGACGGGGTGGGACATTTGTAGGTACAGGCTAAAAATAATTCATTTTTTGTGAAATTTTTTCGGGAGGGGTAAGGTAAAGGCCTGAAATGGCGCGGTTTGGCTAAGGATCGTGGATTGTGGATTGTGGATGGAAGAAGCGGCATGTCGAATCCCTTGAATAAGCTCTAACCCGATCATGTTCTTGCATCCGTATTTGCAGCTTGGATCGCCAAAATAGCCGCTCTAACATGTGATTTATGAAGGATTTGAAATATCTTGTGCGCACGGGTAGGATGTTATTTTTATAACCCACAGTCACTTGCCCTCAAAAAATCCGGCTGTTCGCTAATATATGAAAAACTTCCTCCCAGCTTTATTTCTGATCTTCTCTGTCTGTGCTTGCAGTAAGAAACCATTGCCTAGATCAGCAGCGCTCCCAGACAATGTGGTGAGTGATAAACCGATTGTCCTGAAGGAAGGGCAATCTGTGGCGTTGATGAAGGAGGGAGATCGCGACCTTACGATCGGTGCGAGCGTTGTGGATGGGAAGTTGGTCGTTGCAGAGATTGATCCGAAGGGGCGTAATTTTGGAGTTACTTGGAAGGACTCTGAATCATGGGCGACATCAACAATAGTCTCTGATGCCACTAGTAGCACATACGTATTGGACAAAAATGGAGATGGGAGTGCTGATTTCAGGGCTGAGACATCGCCTGCTGGAACACGTCGATACGAATTGCAGGGCGATGCCTGGATCGAGGTTCAATCCACTAAAAAGACCAGCGAAGAAGCGGCGCCATCCAACGGCGACAAGCCCACAAATTGAGTCCGTTCTTTCATTCTGCCGTGTATGGGTTTTGTATTGGGCGGCAAACAATTAAACAGCATTGGACACGCATCAACAGACTTTGATCCCTCAATCGACTGGATGGCTTTTATGCTGCCTCGCATACCATCGATAGCCGCTAGCGCTCTGATAAAAAATGCAAGAGGAGCTTCTCGTGGCGCTTGTAGCGGAGTGAGCGCAAGTGCCGTTGAGGTTATAGGAGGCTTGGTGGTTGAAAACCACCGCCACTTTTAAACACCGCGTTTGTCGCCCCAGAGGCGGATGTGGAGGCGATCGCAGAAGCGAAATCCGTGGGTGTGGCAGAGTTCGGCGATGTCCGCCGCGGTGGTGTCGAGTTCGGCGGCGGTGCGGCCTTCGGGCATGAGCAGGATGCGTGCGGCGGGAATGGAGAACTCGTTTTGCAGCGCGAGCACTTCGTCGAGATCGGCCTTGGCGGCGATGACGAATTTGAACCATGCCTTGGGTGAGCTTGCGAAGAAGCGCAGCGTGTCGGGCACGAGGCGCAGTGATGGCTTCACGCCGGAGTTTGATAACTTCGGCGAGACGTTGAATTGATCGACCGCTTGAGCGAATGCGGGCGATGGCGTGCGGGTGCCATTGGTTTCCACTTCGAAGACGCAGTCGGCTTGATGCGCGCGGATGTGGGTGATCATTTCGAGGAAATCATTTTCCTGAAGGAGCGGTTCGCCGCCGGTGATCACGACGCGCGGGCAGTGGTATGAAAGGATGAGGTCGGCCGCGGCGGCGGGTATGAGTTCGATCGTAGCCTCCGACTTGCGATGTTTCGCATAGCCTGGGGTAGCATCCTTTTCATGCGGCCATGGCGTGCCTTCGAAGTTCCATGTGTGATCCGTGTCGCACCACACGCAATGGAGGTTGCAGCGTGAGGCGCGAATGAACACGGCGGGCAAACCGGCGGATGGTCCTTCACCTTGCAGGGTGTGAAAAATTTCCGGGCCGTCACCGAGTCGAGCAAGTTTCATGGCGGGAGAAATGGGGATCAGGGCGAACGCGGGTGGACAAGCAAATCCGTGAGGGCTATGGGTAGGTGCATGAGCATCATCACCGGACGCGGCGACTCAGGCGAGACCGATTTGTTGTTTGGCAAAAAGATCGCCAAGACCTCGGTACGGATCGAGGCCTTGGGCAGCGTGGACGAGTTGAACGCCGCCTTGGGATTGGCGCGCGCAGCGGCATCGGATGAGCATTGGATCGGGCTGATCGATGCCTTGCAGGAGCGCTTGGTTGGATTGATGGGTCAGCTTGCAACTTTGCCTGAAGATGATGCGAGGTATCGTCAGAAGGGCTATGCGTTGATCGGCGCTGCGGATGTCGAGTGGGTCGAAAATGAGGCGCGGAAATTTGAGGATATGGGCGTGCGCTACACCGGATGGGCGCGGCCGGGAGCGGAGGGAAGTTTGGCGCGGGCGGGAATGGATTTTGCGAGATCATTGTCGCGGCGTGCCGAGCGATGCGTGTTGGCCTTGCATGAATCGGGTGAGCCTGTGCCGGAAGAAGTGCGGATTTTTCTCAATCGTGTCGCCGATCTTTTGTGGATTATGGCGAGAGTTGAGAAGTAAGAGGCAAGAATCCAGAGGCAAGAGAAGAGGAAGAAGAGAAGAGATTTGCGGGCGGGACGACTGCGGTCCCTTTTTCAAAATTGGCCGCTGAGTTTGCGGGCGGTCCAGAAGGTGGCGAGGAGGGCGATGAGGGCGGTGAGGGTCGCCCAGTGGGACCAGAGAGGGGTGCGCGAGATGATGGGGCGCGGTTGGGGGAGGGCGTTGATTTCGTTGATGAGCGAGGGGATCTGATCGGGCTGGATGATGCGACCGCGGGTGATGCGGGTGATTTCTTCGAGGACTTCTGGGCGCGCAGGTTGTCCGGTTTTTTCGATTTCCGATCCTTGGGCGATGAGGCTCGTTTCGAGCGGGTTGGATTCGTCGTTGTGGTTGGTGACACGGAGTTTCCAGGTGCCGGGTTGGTCGACTTTGAAGCGTCCGCTGAACGAGCCCCAGGTCGATTCCAATTTCTCGAGGCTGAGGCGTTGGCTGCGTCCGTCGGGTGAGGTCAGGTCGACTGACACGCTGCCATCGCGCAGCGGTGAGCCATCGGGTTCGAAGGCGTTGGCGTTGAGCGTGACCGTGTCGCCGGGTTGCGGGCGTTCTGGGTTGAAAAACACGCGCACGCGTTTGCCGGCGGCCATGTTGCGTTGGTAGGACATCCAGCGTGCGACTTGGCCCCAGAAACGGTAGTGGTAAAGGTCTTCCACGCCGCGGCGCCATCGCCATGCTGAGTCGATGCCCATAAATAGCACCTTGCCGTTGCCGGCGGATTTCGTGACGAGCAGGGGAGCGGCTCCAAACTTGCTGCGGCTGTTGCCGTGGACGGCGAGGACCTCGGCGCCGGCTTTGGCTTTGATGACGGGGGCGTGCCAATGGAAGCCGGGAAGTTGTCGCCAGATTTCTGGGTTTTCCTCTTCGTTTTCGCCGAGGAGCGTGAGCAATGACGAGCGACCTTCGGAGGTAAGCATGAGTGGTGCGGCCAGCGGATCGCGGATGCCGTTGCGCTGTGTGTCGTCGAGCACGACTGGCATCAGATCGGCGAGATCGGTATCGAGCAGGGAAAATTGATTGCCCTTGCTGCCGGGGAGGAAGACCACGCCGGAGGCTTGATTTTCCACAAGCCCGCGAATGAGCGTGCATTGTTCCTTGGTGAGTTGGTTGTTGCCGATGCCGACATCGCCGAGGAAAATCACATCGTAAGGCGCGAGGTCTTCGGGTTTGGACGGGAAAGAGGAAATGTAGTGGGGTCCGCCACCGGGCCCGAGGGTCGGGTGGAAGAGCAGGCATGAGAGCTCGACACCAGGGTCGCGTGAGAGCGCGTTGCGAAGGAAGCGGTATTCCCAGCGCGGAAGGCTTTCAACGACGAGCACGCGGATTTTTTCCGGGCGGCCGGCGATGGAAAACTTGCGGGTGTTGTTGGTGGCGATGCGTTCGCGTTCGTGAACGGGGAGTGAGAGTTCGAGGGTTGATGAGCCTTCTTTGCGAATGCGCCAGAGCAATGAGTCGTAGGTTTCCGCATTAGGTGGGATGACGATGTTTTTCGACTGCTCGTTGCCCTTGTCATCGCGCATGCGGATCACTGTGCGGACTTCGCGGTCAAGTGATGAGCGAATCGTGAAGGGGATCTGTACATTTTCGCCGACGATGCCATAGCTTGGTGCGGCGACGGTGAGGATCTCGATGTCGGGCATGCGTTGGGTGCTGCCGATGGGCATCGCGAAAAGCGGGATACCGCGGACGCGCATTTTTTGTGCGGCGGAAACGGGTGGCTGACCGAGGTTGTGATCACCGTCGCTGAGCATGATCACGGCGCGGAGGTTGTCGTGTTGTTTGAGTGTGTCGCTGAGCGCGGTATCGATGTCGGTGCCGGCGATCGCGTCGGTTGCGGCTTTGGCAAAAGGGATGCGCAGGACATCATTTTTGCCATTTGCAGCGAGCGGGTTCCAGAGTTCGGATGCAAGCGTGGTGGTCGCAAGTTCGGCGCGCGAGACCACTTTTGCTTCGCTAGTTGGCGTGGCAGGAATTGATGCGTCGATCGTTTCCATCGATTTCGACGCGTCGTGAAGGATCACGATTTGCGGTTTGGTGTCTGGGTGCAGAGTTTTCTGCCATTCAGGTTGCCAGAGCATGATCACGACTGCGGTGATGGCGACCATGCGCAGGCATTCGAGCGCGATCGTGCGCTTGCGTCGCGGCGAGCGTTTGATGGCGAGAAGTGACAACGACGCGGCAAGGATCAGAGCGGCGATGCCGATCCAGAGGCTTGCAGGCGTTGGTGAGAAATGGAGCAAGGTGAGAGGTCAGTGAGAATGATTCATCCGCGTTTTGGAATACTGGCGGCGTGCACGGTGCGCGGTGCTTTGGGGTTGAGGCAAAGAAGTGCTTCGGCGATGAGGAAGAAGAGCATGGCGAAAAGGAAAAGGCGCCATGCTTCGGCGGAACCTTTGCCATCGCTATCCTTGCCGGCTTGGTCGAGCAGCGTGTGGCGGGTGCCTTCGAGCAATGAGTTGATCGCGCCGATGTTAAGAGATTCCGCCGCGTCCTCGATGACGGGTCGATTGATAGCGAGAAGGCCGTTGTCGGATTTTTCCACCCCTGCGAGGAAGACGTCGGCTGTAAGTTCATCGCCGGGGCTGTGGATGCGAATTCGGGCTTGGGAATTTTGCGGTCGTGCGTTTTCAGCACCGATGGTAGTGGAGAGTGAATTTTGAAAGCGATCGTTGCCTTCGTCGATGATGCGTTGGACGAGGGGCAGTAGGGCATCGGCGTCGCCGAGGTTGGACCATGAATAATCCGGCACGGTGCCGAGTAGCCATGCGGTGCCGTGGTCGAAGATACGGCGCACGAAGGCGGGTTCGCCATCTTCCCAGCGGGCAAGGGTAGTCGCTTCGCCTTCGGGGATTTGGCGGCGCAGGGCTTTGAGTCGTTGTGCGGCGACGGGCGATCCATCGAGTCCGTCGCGCAGTGGGCCGTCGCTGCGGCTCCATTCCTTGAGGATGAAAAATTTTCCAGCGGGCGCCATGGTGGTTGGGCTCCATCCGAGGTTGTTGAAGGTGTTGCGCGATTGTGTGCCGGGCGCGAAGAAGCAGACATGGCCGCCGGAGACGAGGAAGCGGCGCATGGCTTCGGCTGCGGCGCCTTCGGGCAGTGGCGCGGCCCAGAGGACGGCGGCGAGCTCGGGGGAAATTTTTTGTGCAGCTTGATCCGGCGAAGCGATGGGCGCTTCCATGTTCATGCCCGGTGGTGCGGCGGCGAGCGCGAGGTAGTTGGCGGATTCGCCGGGTGCGGCCACGACCAGCGACACGGCTTTGCGTGAAGGGCCATAGACGAAGTAGGCGGTATTGTCGCGCGTGTTGGCATCGGCACCAAGCGAGAGCCAGCCGAGGCCCTTGGATTGGGAGTTGGGCAATGCGATGCGCTTTTGAAAGCGTGCGAGTGTGCCTGTGGTCGCGATGTTTTCGCTGGTGTTGGATCCGTTGAGGTGGGTGGTTAGCAATAAGGGTGCGTCCTTGTTGGCGGTGTCGCGGTGGATTTCCACATCGAGCAAAAGCTCATCGCCGACGCGCCGTGATTCGGTGATGCGGATGGCGGCGTTGGGGCCGCTTGGGTTGGTCATTGATAGCACACGAATTGTCGGTGCTTCGGGCAGCATCGCGATGCTTGCTCGGATAGTGTTCCAGCGGTCGTCGGAGGGCAGCCAGTTGCTGGCTTGGAGGTCGGAGGCGATCCAGATTTCTGAAGGGCCGGTGACATCGGAAAGAAATGCGATGGCCCGGTTGAGTAGGGCGGGGATGTCTGCTGCCGTGTCGGTTGGCGAGGTGGATGAGAGGGTGGGCAGAAGTTCCGGAGAGGAAATTTCCTGCAGTTCGCCGCTGGCGCTGTCGACAAGCATCAGTCGCGGGTTGCCGAGATTTTTAATGGAGGTGGAAATTTTTTCCAATGCGCTTTCGCGGCGAGATTGGTTGGATGCGGTTTTGATTTCCATCGATGCCGAGCGGTCGAGGATAAGAACGACCGTGTTGATCGATCCGCTTCCCCAGCCGATGATATCAGAAACGACCGGTCGAGCGGCGGCGATGGCGAGGGCGGTGATGCCCAATGCGCGGCAGGTGAGAATGACGATGTGGCGCAGTTTTTTTTCACCGCGGTATTGGCGAGTGGCGCTGAGCAGAAATTGCATCGCGGCCCACTGGATGGTTTTGTGGCGGCGGCGATTGACGAGGTGAATCACGACCGGCACGGCTGCGGCGAGCAGGAACCAGAGAAGGGCTGGGGAGAGGAAATGCATGGTTTAAGCACCAAGTGATAAGCACTAAATCTTAAGCACGAAATTCGAAACGAAGAGGAAGAGGTTGAAGGGTTAAATCTTTAATGCGAAATTCGAAAGGAGATAAAGAAGCGGTGATTGAGAGGTTTTGTTGTGAATGGCGCGGGTGCCGGAATGAGATGGATTTGAAATTGGTTATCAGGTCGCATTCTCAAATCTCTTTGTTTCTAATTTCGCGCTTTAGATTTAGTGCTTCAAATCCCCTATTTCGAGTTGCGCAGGATGGTGGCGAGGATACGGGTAAGTTCGTCGGATTCTTTGAAAAGGGTTCTCAGGGTGGATTTGGTGGATTCGTTTTCGGATGTTTCGCCCAGCAGGCGCAGCCAGAGTTTGGATTCGCTGGCTTCTTTTTTTGCGATGCGGATGCGAAAAAGAAAGTCTGGTTTTGAAACCGCGTTGTTGGCCTCGATGTAGTTAGCGGCGACTGATCCGGACGAGCGCAAAAGTTGATCGCAATCCGACCATTGAGTCCTCGTCCATTGGGACGCGGAGATGCACGATCTCACCTCGAGCGCGAATTGAAACGTGCGCTCTTCCAAATCGTATACAGGTTCCCGCTCTTCCATCTCTTCGTTTCGAATTTCGTGCTTAAGATTTAGTGCTTCGATTTAATGAATCTCGCTGTGAGGAAATCGCGCAGGAGTGGCTCGAGCGGCGAGTCGGTGGTGATGAAGCGGTAGTCGCAGTGCGACTCGGCGCATTCGCGGCGGACGGATGTGAGAAATGAATTGAGGGCGCGTTGGTATTCTTCGGCGATGAGTTCCGGTTCGGCGACGATGGTGGTTTTGGTTTCCATATCGACGAAGCGGTGGGGGCGTTCGAAGTCGAAATCAATTTCCGCGCGGTCCATCACATGGAAGACCGAGACATCGTGCTTTTGTTGCTGGAGGTGGCGAAGGGCGTTGGCGAGTGGTGCGGTGTCGGCAAGGAGGTCTGAAAGGATCACGACGAAGGAGCGACGCGGGGCTTTCGATGCGATTGCGTGAAGGGCGTTAGCGAGGCCTGTTTCGCCAGCGGGTGCGATCGAATCGAGCGCGGAAAAAATCCGTTCGAGGTGGGCGGCGCGGCGGCTGGGCGGAATCTCGAGTTGAAGTTTCTCTGCGCAGACCGAGAGGCCCGCGGCGTCGCCTTGGTTGACGAGCAAATAGGCGAGCGATGCGGCGATGCGGCGGGCAAATTCGAATTTTGATTCGCCGTCGCTTTGGAAGTCCATCGAGCCGGACGCGTCGACCACAAAGATCGCGCGCATGTTGGTGTCGGCTTCGTATTCCTTGATGTAAAATCGGTCCGAGCGCGCGAAGGCTTTCCAGTCGAGCCGGCGGGTATCATCGCCGGGGACATACTTGCGGTACTCGGCGAATTCGACCGATGAACCGCGGTGTGGCGAGCGGTGGCGGCCGGCCATGTTGCCGGTCATTGCGATGCGTGCCTCGACAGGAAGCGAAGCGAGGCGTGAGAGAAGAGCGTTATCGATGAAATCGTACACTTGGGAGAGTCAAGAGGCCAGAGGCAAGAATCCAGAGAGAGAAGAGTGAGAAAGGCGGCAATCAAGATTCCAGATGAAGAGGAGGTGAGGGCTTCAGGTGTCCGATGAAACCGCTCAACATTCGTGAGATTTCCCGCGTTTCTTCAATCATTGCATCCGTATTGGCAAATGGTTTGGTCTTCAATTCTCGGCAGACTTCGCGATGAATCATCAATTGCGTGCGAAGTTCACCACACGAGCCTTTGCTGTAGCTCAGGAACCTCACGAAATCCGCATCGGAAGCCCTCTCCGCTCCTTCTGCGATGTTTGAGGGAATTGAAATCGCAGAGCGTTGAATTTGATCCTTGAGCGCGAATTCTTGCGACTTGTGCGATGCGACGCAGACATTTACCGCCAATCGGCATCCACGCTTCCAGACATCCAGATTTTCAAAGTTATGGTCCATGATGAGCAGTGTCTTGATTCTGGATTCTTGTCTCTGGTTTCTTGTTTTTCTCACTCCTCGCGTGATTCGCGGATCAGGCGTTCAACGATTTTTTTGGAATTCATGCCTTGAGATTCCGCGTTGAAGTTGGTGATGACCCGGTGGTTGAGAACGGCGGGGGCTATGGCTTCGAGGTCTTCGAGCGAGGCCATGTAGGATCCGCGGAGGGCGGCGCGGGATTTTGCGCCGAGGACTAGGTACTGGACAGCGCGGGGTCCGGCACCCCAGGCGACCGAGTCGTTAACCCATGCCGGAGTGTCCGCTTGGCCAGGGCGGGTTTTACGCACGAGTCGGACGGCGGCTTGGTAGACATGTTCCGGGACGGGGAGGCGTCGCACGAGTTGTTGGCAGGCGAGGATTTTTGGTCCGTCGATCAGTTTCTCGAGTGGTGTGGCGTGGCCGCCGGTGGTTTCGCGGGCGATTCGGGTTTCCTCTTCGAGAGAGGGGTAGTCGACTTCGATGAGAAACATGAAGCGGTCGAGTTGCGCTTCGGGCAGCGGGTAGGTGCCTTCCTGTTCGATCGGGTTTTGAGTGGCGAGGACGAAAAATGGCGAGGGCAGTGAGTAGGTCTTGCCGAGGACTGTGACCTTGTTTTCCTGCATCGCCTCGAGCATGGCTGATTGTGTTTTGGCGGGTGCGCGATTGATTTCATCGGCGAGTACCATGTGTGAAAAGACCGGGCCTTTGATGAACTCGAATTCCCTGCGGCCACCTGCGCCGGATTCCTGTATGATGTCGGTGCCGGTGATGTCGGCGGGCATCAGGTCGGGGGTGAACTGGATGCGGTTGAATGTGAGGTCGAAGGTTTGGGCGACCGAGGAAACGAGCAGGGTTTTGGCAAGGCCTGGCACGCCCATCAGCAGCGCGTGGCCTTTGGCAAAGAGGCAGATCGCGAGTTGTTCGATTACCTGTTCCTGACCGATGATCACCTTGCCAATTTCTCGGCGCAGGACTTCGTGGATATTTCCAAGTTCGTCGATGGCGGCGACATCGTCTTCGGGAAGTTGTGGGGGGAAGTCGGTGTGAGATTCCATGTCTGGGGTAGGATGCCAAGCTAGGTTCGCACGGGTTTTTGTCCAGAAGTGATCTTGGTACAGGGGTGGGG
>JBKDYW010000148.1:0-3271 GCA_046308575.1 Verrucomicrobiota bacterium | reverse complement strand
TCGGTGAGAAATTGATCAAGCCATGCGAGTGAGTCGGGGCGTGTGACCGGCCAGCGGAAATTTTCCGTGCTGCCGGGGTTGTGCGGAAAATGTTTTTCCACATGAGCGATCGCTTCGGCGATCCATCGGTTGTGCGCCGCGCTCGGTTCGGGTGGCACTTGATGTTTGCTTGGAAGCTTCGAGCGGTTCTCGGCATCGAAGGACCACTTGCCGCCGATTGGTGTGTCATCGTCTTCGAGCAGGATGCGCATGCGTTTGCGTTGGGCCTGATAGAAGCTGGCCATGAAGGGCTTGCGCTTGCCAGCGATGTGAGTGGCGAGAAAATCTGCGGGGCTGAGGAAGTTTGGCGAATCGTGCACGCGCAGCTCGGTCCCTCGATCGCGGGCGAAGCGGCGCAGGCGCATCATCATCACATCGTCTTCCGGGTCGGCGATGTGAATGACGCGGATCCCTTGCGGCAGTGATTGGTCGAGCAACTGCACGCTGTCTACTGCGGGGTCGCCGTGGTTTACGTTATGGGACACCTGATGTCCCATGGCCTTCAGCTCGGCCGCTTAGGCCTGCATTGAGGCGCGTTGGAGGAAGAGCTTTTGCTTGTGGACGGCGAGCGGCCAGCGCGTGTCATTGCCGAAGATGAGCGGGTCTTCGATGAGGTAGCAGTGACGCCCTTTCGCCAGCGCCGGATGACTTGCAAACAGCTGCTGCGGATGGATCAGGGCAATTTCCATGATTTTGGAAAATCAGAAGACTCGCACGGACGAGAGTCCGCCGTCGGGGCGGAGGATTTGCCCGGTGATGAAAGCCGAGTCGTCGGAGAGCAGGAAGGCGGTGAGCTTCGCGACATCTTCGGCGCGGCCGACCTGTTGCAGCGGATGGCGTTTGGCGGCGGCTTCGCGTTTGGCCTCGGAGTTGAGCAAGGTGTTGGCGAGTGGTGTATCTGTGAGCGAGGGCGCGATGGCATTCACGCGGATCTTTGGCGCCAATTCTGCGGCGAGTGAGCGGGTGAGGCCTTCGACCGCGCCTTTGGCGGCAGCGATCGATGCGTGGAAGGCCATGCCTTGCGCGACGGCGATGGTGGAGAAAAGCACGATCGATGCCGATGGCGCGGCTTTGAGTGAAGGCAATGCCGCTTGAATCGCGGCGGCGGCACCGAGGCAGTTGGTTTGGAAGTCGTTGATGAAATCCTCGGCCGTGACGCGGTGGAAGGGTTTGAGCGTGATGCTGCCAGGAAAGTAGACCAACCCGTCGAGGACGGGTGGAAGGTCATTGAGAGTAGGAGCGGCGGCATCGAATGGCTGCACGGGTATGCCCATTTCCGTGAGTGGTCCGGCATGGCGTGCGGCGGCAACGATCGAGTGGCCGGAGGCATGCAGGAGCTGTGCGGTGGCAAGGCCGATGCCTGAGTTGCCGCCGATCAGGAGAATGTTTTTTGGCATGACCGAACTTGGGTCATTCGCCTTAGGAGCGCAAGTAGCGAGAGAAGATAGAAGACGGGGAGACAGAAGAAGCTAGAGAAGAGGAAGAAGCGTTGGAGGGCTCGGCGTTTCGATTTGGTCCAACAGCCATGACCAGCAGTTGCCGGATCTTGCTAAAAAAACCTCAAGCGTGGTGGAGCAGGATCGAGTTGGCGGCGAAGTGATCGGAGAGGATGTCCGAGACGATCACGATCGGGGTGCCGGTGCGCACGAGGTTTTCCTTGAGGAGGAATTCGGTGACGCGTTGGATGGTTTCTTCGATGTTGGAGGAGAAGGCGAGTTTGATCGGGCGCACGCCGCGGGTGAGGGCCATTTTGCGGCAGACGGATTCCTTGGGGGTGACGGCGTAGAAGCCGGCGGTGCGCGGGCGGATCATCGCGACTTGGTTGGCGAGCACGCCGCGGCGGGTGAGGACCACGAGGCGGGCATCGGGCAATGAGTCGGCGAGTGTCACCGCGGCGCGGGCGGTTTTTTGGCGCTCGTCGCGCAGCAGCACGCCTTGGCCAAAGCCGTGACCGCCGGAGCGTTCGATGCGGGTGGAAATGCGCACGAGTGCCTCGACGCAGCGCAGTGGATAGCGGCCGACGGATGTTTCGCCGGAGAGCATGAGTGCATCGGCTTCCTCGTAGGCGGCGTTCATCACATCGGTGACTTCGGCGCGCGTGGGAGTGGGTTGTTGGATCATCGACTCCAGCAAGTGGGTGGCAACGATCACACGGGTGCCGAGGTCGTGGCAGCGCTTAATGATGCGGCGTTGGAGGATTGGGAGTTCTTCAAATTCCACTTCGGTGCCGAGGTCGCCGCGGGCGATCATGATCACATCCGCTTCGCGAATGATCGCATCGATGTTGCGAACGGCTTCCTGGTCCTCGACTTTGGCGATGATTTGCGCGTCGCCTTCGAGTGACTTCATCGTTTCGCGAAGTTCGCGGACATGGGCTGCGTCGCGGACGAATGAGCCGGCGATGTAATCTGCCTCGCATTCCACGGCGAGCGCGAGGTCGCGGTGGTCTTTTTCGGTGAGGGCTGGAAGATTGAGTCGTACGCCTGGAAGGTTGATGTGGCGGCGCGAGCCCATTGAGCCGGGTGTCTTGACGCTGCAAAGGATGCGATCGCCCTGCACCTCATCGATGCGCATGAGGAGCGCGCCATTGTCGACGACAAGCGTGTTGCCGACCGAGACATCATTCATCAGCCCCTCGTAATTCACCGTGGTGGATTTCTCCGCCGTGGCGGTGGTGTTTTCCTTGCGAAACTCCACCACATCGCCTTCGGAGAGATCGATCGGTTGGGGCAGGTCGCCGGTGCGGATCGATGGACCAGTGAGGTCGAAGAGTACGGCGATGTTGGCGTTGCGCTGTTGTGACTGACGGCGTACGCGCTTCACCATCTCCGCTGCCCATTCGTGCTTCGCATGGCTCATGTTGAGGCGGAAGACATTGCAGCCCGCATCGATGAGGCTGCCGATCATTTCTTCCGATTCCGTGGCGGGTCCGAGTGTGCAGATGAGTTTGGTTTTGCGGTACATTGATTGGGGAGTTCAGTGCATAAATGTCAGGAAACCGAAAACGGTGGTGAATTATCCCTGGTCGAGAGATTTTTCGGTTTTGGCATCGATGATCGCGAAGCGTTCGCGGTTGAGGCTTGGGTCCGAACGGAAGATCAAGCGGCCCGAGTGCGAGCGTTCGAGTTCCATGAGCAGTTTTGAGTCTTCGCTCTTGAAGCGGTTGAGAACATCCGAGTTCACGACGATGATGATGTCGCCGACGGTGTCGCGGTGTTTTTGGATGACCGTG
>JBKDYW010000147.1:0-11209 GCA_046308575.1 Verrucomicrobiota bacterium | reverse complement strand
TTTACCCGCCAAATCAAGCGGATTTCCCAAAAAGCCACCGCGCCCGCAGTTCTCTCACCAATCGCTCTTTGCCCGCATCGACTCGAGCGCCTGATCGTAAATGTTGAACTCAATCCGCTCGACCGCGTCCATGATGATCGGCGCTTGGCCAAAGTTCTGGCTCGAGCCGATCAGCCGCCCCTGCTCGACCGCCTCAAGACGCATCACCAATCGCGAGCCGTTCTTGGTGTATAACCGGATGTCGCCATTGCGACGAATCGCCCGTTCAGAATTCAGTGCCTTGAGCGACAGCGTCCGCAAGCGATCGACCGGCAACTTCACTTCACCAAGCCCCGATTTCACCGTGACCATGCCATCATCGACTGCCACCAACTCGCCCGACACAAAATCACCATTCGCCAATCGCATTCCATCCTTCGCGGCATCCGTCGTCGCAGCCCCCTTGGCCGGACCCCACCCGCCCGGCACCCGCAATGCAATCCCCCCGCGCCCTTCCGGCACGCCCTCGACCACTCCGTCCCACTTGCCCACGCGAATGTCGGAAAGCTTTTGCGCCTGATCACTCATCGAGAAAAATTGCAGCCCGCTGCCATACTCATTTTTTTTGAAGTCAGGATCCGTCCACACCTCGCAAAGCTGCTCGTTGATCAGCAAACAAACAGTCCCCGTAAGCTGGCTCGCACGAATTTCAAAACGCGCCTTGTTCGCCACCATCAGCAACTGCGAGTTGCCACTTCCGAGGAAATTCTGCGTCGCGCACTTACGCAGCCGATAGCTGCCGCGTTGAATCATCAGTTCATAACCAGTATTTGTCGTGTCAGCACCGGCATCATTGGAAAAAATGAAAATCTTCATGCCGCAGGAATCACCCTTCCACTCGACATTGAACGAAACCGAACATGCTTCCGGCAAAAGATCATCACGACCAATGCCACCAACACCCATGCTGCGGAATGCGGTTCGCTCGTAACTCCACACTTCCTTTTCACCGCTCTGGCGCCATCCGTCCATCCCTGTCGGCCCGCGATACAAGACCTCGCTCGTTGCCTCGATGCGCGCGGCGGCGATCATCGCGCGATTGAATTCCATGCGGCCGCCAAATGCCGTGTCGAGCACCACCGCCCGCTCGTTCACCGTCGCCAGCTTCCCTCGCGCGACATCGCCATTGCTCAGATCGAGCACCAACTCGCAATCAGCCGGACCCGGCGCGGGATTGCCGGGCAAACGCAGCTCGACGATTTTTGAAAGTTGAAATGGCGCCGCTTTTTCCAATGCCGGCGAATTCCACATCAAGTGATCGACCGCCATCGACTCGAGCGATCCAGTAAGGCGGTCCTCATTGGCAAAACGGATCTCCGCATCGGCCGCTGTCACATGCGTTCCGCCAGCGATGAACACACCAAGCATCGCCAAACGCATGGCATTCGCCAGCGCGGTATTTGCGATATGGAAAATCATCTTCATTCGCCTGCTTTGTTTTCTCTCGGAACAGCTTTTTCGATCACTCGCAATTTTTCGCGTCCGAGATTAAGCGACCCGAGCAAGGGATGATTCACGATCGCGACATCCTCCGCGAATCGACACGATGCGATGCGCAAAACCCCTCCACCTGCAACGCGCAACAAATAAGAAACCTCCGGCGCTGGTGCGGCGGCAGCAGCCGACTGCGGAAAAAACACCGTCGAAACATCGGCCTCGGGCAGCTCCACCAACTTGTCGCCGAAGTCACTCTTGAAACTCAAGACCCGCCCTGCATTCGTTGCAGCGATCCCCACAAGCTCACCTGTCCACCGCTCATCCTTGCGCGTGATCACACTATCGCGATTCACACCCACTTGCCGCTCGGCACGATGCCGTTGCGGCGTGGCATCATTTTCACGCACCGCGATCCCGCGAAGCGATTGCACCACACCATCCGATGCCTGACTCACCAAGGCCATGCCAGCACCCGCAGGCGCCGAACCAACCGGATCCCTCCACTCACCTGCAGACTTGTCATCAAGCATGAGCCGCAAGCTCGAATCGCGGCGGTCGACCTGCAACTCAACCCGCAACTTGCGATCCGCAAACTCACGCGGCATCCGGTTCACAAAGGCAATGGTAGTGTAGCGCTTGCCCGTGGCCGACTCGCGCTTGAGCTCGAATCCCGCCGATCCGAATTGCAAATAATACCGATCGCAACGCTCGCCCACGGCCACCAAAGGATCGCAAAAATACACCTGCAAACTCGGCATGGCATTTCGTTCCCACTCGAGTTCGTACTTCAAAATGAAATTCTCCGGCAACTTCACATCACGGCTGGCAAAAGCCTGACCCTCCGCAACCAGCGCCCCATCCTCATAGTTCCATGTGGCGTCATCGTCATCCGGGTGCATCCACTCACCACCATCGCGCGGCCCTTCATAGACCACCTTGCGCGCATGGATGCCAAATTGCATCGCTGCCAAATGCCGGCGCTCGATGCGCAGCTTTCCCAGCACCGGCGAATCCACCAAAACCCCGCGACCGTCCATCTCGACAATCGCACACGGGATCACATCGCCATTGACCAACTCGACCCTCACCGTCGGCGGCTCGGGATCCTCCGCACCCACCGCAAACTCAACCTTCTCGACCATCGCCCCGCGCAACCGCAACGGCTCATTTGAAAGCTCGCTCTGCAACTCCAGCACTCCATCGTCGCCAATCGATCGCAAAACTCCCGTCAGGCGCTCGGCACCACTCGTCAGCGTCACCACATCGGCACGCAGCGCACCCATGCCCGCCATGCTTGCGAACGCGAAGGCACAAACCAAAAACTTGAAATCAAAATTCATCATCCCAGTCGTCGACCACTTGCTTGGTGCCATTGAAGTCGAGCATCACCGCCGATTCAAGCGACAGCCCGATCACCCCCAGCAGCGGATTTCTCATTTCAATTTTTTCACGGTTGCCGGACTCCGGCCGTCCGGTGATCGAGCCGATCGGCGACAACCTCACGACCATCGATGCGGCGGATCCCTCGTCGCTCTTGCGTAAGAGTCGATTTTTCGCAAAGCGGATCTCGGCCACATCGCGCAATGGAAACGCGAAACTCCCATGCCTCGCCTCCAGCGTGAGTTTGCCACTTTCATCAAGCCGACCGACCTTGCCCGAATAACGGTCGACGCCATCCGCCATCAACACCACATCCTGATCCTCAGTCTCCATGCTGCGCGCGGAATCGGGCATGCCATTCCACTCGGACACCATGATGTCGGATATCCGCATCGAAAGGTTTTCACCATTCGCTGCAAAGGCGATGCCCCCACCCGTGCGACGCGTCGCCCCACGCTCACCGGCGATCATTCCCGCCTCGCTCCACTGCATCGCAAACTCGTCGTTGATGAACAAAGCAAAGGACCCCTGTGCAAGATTGCTGCGAATCTCGATGCTGGTGCGACCGGTCTCGCTCATGCGTGCGCTGAGGTTGCCCGATTGAAAACGCTCGAGCCTTGGCTTGCCATCCTTGCCGACATCGCAGCGGTATAGCATCACATAGTTGGGATAAAGCTGCAGGATGTAGCCATTGCCGCAAAAGCGCGCGAAGTCGGCGACATCGGCCGCCAGCCGCGATGCGGCAGGTGTTTTTTCGTCAGCCTCCGGTTTGGAAAAATCCACATGAAATCCAACCGCCAGCCCAAGCCGGCTCTTCCATGCCAGATCAAACTTCAGCACCGAGCGTTGCGGCATGCACGACTCGCGATACAACGCGCCATCACCGCGTTCGCCCTGCCAATACCATGCCGCGCCCGAATACTGCCAACGCCCCGCTTCCGGCGCGGGCTTGCCATCGGCCGCTGCATCGATCGCCGGCTCGGCTTTCTCAAGCTTCCATTCGTCTTCAGCAAATGGCCCGTGATAATGCAGCCTGCCACCCAAAGGATTCGGCGCCAACAAGGCCACGACATCGCGAGGCACCCGCAACTCACCGGCATAAGAAGTCTCAAGCACCACCGAATCGTCATCGATCGATTTGATTGTTCCCGGCAATCGATCGCCATTGGCCAAGCCCAGATGCGAAACCGTTCGCAGCGGATGCGCCTTGCCACCGCGAAGCACCACATGACGCACACCACCGGCTTTGAATTCAACCGGCGCATCCACATCATCACGCCGCCAATTCACCACACCACCCTTGCCAATTCCTTCAAACTTTCCGCGCAATTGATCACCCTCGGAAAAACGAATCAGATCCTCGTCACCAGCCAGCAACATGCTCGCGGCACTCATCCACCCAACCATGATGATTGCAGTTTTCATTTTTCGTAAATCGGCAGGTAGCGGAAATTCAGCGCCAAGGAAAGCAAGGCACCCGCGGTGTTGAACGATGGTCCTTGATTGCCGGGAAAGGATCCATCCGATGCCTGGATGATCGAAAGGTAGCGGATGTTGCGCTCATTCCATTCCCGCCACAAGGCATCGTCAGCATGGAACAATGCCTGCGACATGTAGTACTCGAAATAGTACGGATAATATTGATCGCGATAATCGAGCTTTTCTCTGAGGTAATCGAGGCTTGCCTGATACCCCTTTGAATCACGCTCCTTCGCCAGCGATTGGCAGAGCAGGCCGATCGCCGTGAGCGTCGGCTTGCCACCCGTGAGCGAGGTGTACCCATACGATCCATTTTGCGCGCGATTGTTGGCAAGATAGGCAAGCGCCTTGCGGATCGCTTCGTCGGGTACCGCAATGCCCGCGTTGCGTGCGGCAAAAAGCGTGACGAGCTGGCAGCCGGTGACGGTGGTGTCCGCATCGCGGCTATCGGGCGTGTAACGCCAGCCACCACTGCGATTGCGCTGCTGCGCGCTGAGAATGAGATCGACCGCCTTGCGCAGCGCGGGTTCGATCGCGGGATTGTCGACCTGACCATACGCTTCTGCCAGAGCCTTGGCCGCAAAGGCATGATTGTACATGCTCGATCCGATGTACCCGTTCGTGGGGTCCTGCTGCTTGATGATGAAGTCAATACCCCTGCGGATGTTCACGGCATAGCGACCATCAACCGGATCCTCGCCATGTGCGAGAAACGCCGCAACACACAAGCCGACGACTCCCGGCTCCTCGCCCACGCTATCATTCCACGAGCCATCCGCGCTTTGCGATGCGGCAAGAAACTTCATGCCCTTTTCATAAACAATCTCCACCAATGCCGGCACCACATCGTTGCGCCGCGCGATCGGATCCTGCGCGAGGACAACACCGGAAAATCCGACCACCATCGCAAGCGACAAAACGCAGGGACGCTTGATGCGAATGAGATTTGGAAAAATTTTCATCATGTGTTGATGGCAAAATGGTTTTTCACTTCACCAAGGTTTCAGCACCACGGTTGTACGCATCGAACAATTTTCTGAATTCCTCGGGGATCTCCACCCCGCTACCACCCGCCGCCTTGGGCACCCGCCGCTCCTCAACCTTACCGCCGCTTGCACCACCCTCCACCGCGTTGGCGGCATCCGAGTCACCACCATTGCCAGCCCCCGCATTCTCGCCGGCCTTGCCATCCTTGCCTTTGCCCTTCCCCTCGCCCTCAGGCTTGCGACCCATCATCCGCTCCATCATGTCCATCATCGCACCGCTCGCCGCGCTTTCACCGCCTTGGGCCTGACGCTCCTTCGCCGCAGCGTGAATCTTCTCAATGATCTCAGTCTGCACCGCCATCGTTTCACCACCGGTGTCGCCATCGGCCAAGCGATTGGTCGCCTCATCCATCAGGCTCTCGACCTCCTTGAGCAACTTGATCACCTCCGGCCTGGTTTGCTCGATCGTGAGTTGCTGCACATCCGCCGCAAGCTCGTCCTGCGCATCGGCCACCACCGAGGCACCATCGATGTGCTTGGCGACTTTGTTTTCAAACGATTCGGGATCTGCGCCCGCTGTCGAAAGCAGGCAGATGCCACATGCGAAAATGGAATGGAAAAATTTCATCGTTGGTCCGGTGATGTCGGAAGCGATCCAGTCGACCGCCGCAGTTGTTCCAAGACGCGGGTCTGCGCCCGCAGGTCCTGCTCGCTTTGAATCATCTTCATCACGCGCAGCATGAACTCAAAGTCCTCGTCCTCCGCATCCGGCGCACCACCAGCGCCACCGCCACCACCATTCATCTCACCGCCAAGCTGCGCCGCCCATTGGGTCAGCTGATCCCCCCATTTTTTCGCCAGCTCGGCCGCGCCAAACGAGTGGTTTTTCGAAAGCCGCGTGCGCACATCCTCAAGCCCGGAATCAATGTCCGATTGTTTCATCGCATCCATCAAAACCTGGATCGGCTCGGCCTTGGTGCGCGCAAAATAATGCGCAAGATCCTCCTGCAACCACCGCAAATCCGATGCCGTATCCGCCTGCTGTTTCGAGCTCTCCTCGATCTTGCGCGCATCGGCCGGATCAAGCCGCTTGGATGAAAGCCCGAGCATGCGCTCAAATCCTTCCTTGAGCGAATCGACAATGCCCGCCTGCTCGCCCGCGGCTTTTTTCAAGCGGTTCACAAAGGTCCCGGCCTCTAGCCGCTTGTTGGCATCATTGGCGCGCGCAATCGCATCGCGCATTTTTTCAAGAGCCTTGCGCTGACGCTCAATCGCTCCATCCAGATCCTTCGCAGTCTTCTCCGGCGAGTTGGAACTCTCGCGCGACTCGGACAATTTTTCCTCCACACCCGGAATGTCGCGCGCGGCGAGCTCGCGCATCGCCCCCTGCGCCTCGGCCAGCTTGCGCAGCGTCTCCTTGTCAATCTGACCATTGCGCGTGGCATCTTTCATCAACTGCTCCATCCGCGTCGCAAGTTCATCCGCACGACGGCGCGTCTCGGCTTCCTCGCTCGATTGCGTCTCAAGCCTGCGACGGTTTTCCTCATCCGCCAACTTGGCATCATCCAGTTGGCCAAGCCTCTCGTTTTCATCGAGCAATCCGGTTTCGCGCCGCGCGAGATCCTCAAGATCGCCGATCTGACGATCAAACTGGCTCTTGAGCAACTGCGCGTGTTCATCGCGCGACAAGACATGCAAAATCAACGGCTCGGAATACGATCGCACGCGACCTGGAAAAAAATCTTCGGCATACGCGCGCAACACAATCTTCTGCGGACCAATGCCGAATGCCGCCGGAGAAAATGCCACGCCCTCAAGCAAACGCTCGATCCCCGCCGCACCAGCCGCCAACTGCATCTCACCCTTGGCCGGCTTGCCCGCACCCGGCCTCGTCAGCTCACCCACCCACTCGATGCCCGCCACCCGCACACCGAAATCATCCTCCGCCAGCAATTCGAAATCCACACTCTCCTCAGGCAACATCACCTTCTGCCGCTCGACCCCCTGCACATAACACAACGCAGGCGCATCCTCCACGCCATCAACCCGCAAGCGATACCCACTCGCTCCCTCAAGCCCGTCCTTGTCGACCCATGAAAACGGAATCTCACAGGAAAATGCCCCAAGCTCGAATTCGCCACTGCGCGCATTTTCCCCATCCATGATCAAGCCCCCGCCATACGGCGCAAGACCACCACCATCATCTCCACCATCATCTCCACCATCGCCAAGCAACTGCGCCGGACCATACGCGCCAGATCGCAACTCACGATCCATCCGCAGCACAAAGCGCAGCTTGCTGCCCGCCACCGCACTCACCACCCCCGCCGCACAATCCACCACACGCTCGCCAAGCCCCAAATACGCCGGCGGTGTCACGATCGCCTCGGCACTTCTCACCGCCGGACGCGCCCGCGGCTCAACCCGCAAGCCATGCCGCATGTCACCCGCGCGAAAATCAATCGTGCCCGCCGATTGCTGACCCGGAAAAACAAATCGATACCCCCCGTTTTTCAAATCCGCCGACACGGCTTGCTGATTTTCAAAAACCCCACTCGCACGCCCAGGCCGGCGCTCGGAATCATCCGCCAAACGCAAGCTCACCTCAAAGGCCTCGCCCAAAGGCACCACCATCCGCTCCGGCGCATCGACCAAGCGCGTAAAGGTGTATCGCTCGGTCTTCGAAAGCGGAAACATCCATCGCTGCAACGCATTCCACCCGGCCTTCGGCATGAAAAGAAATGCTATCAACGCCGATGCCGCCAAGACCCCTGCCACCATCGCCCATCGACGGTGACTCGATGGCGGCAAGGCCTCATCCAAGGATCGCGACGCCACCTCCGCCGACACCGCCTGCATCGCCGCCTCACGCAATCGCGGCGAAAGCGTGTCCGCACCCTCAAGCTGTTCCTGCAATTCGATCGCACCCAGCAAGCGATCCCCCAAGCCAGGATACCGCCGCGCAATCAAGCGCGCCAACTGCGCGTCACGACGCTGACCCCACACCCAACGGTGCAACCAGTAGGGCGCAAAAACCGCAAACAAGGAAACCCCGCCAATCAAAATCAACAAACGCAACCACGCCGGCGTCGGCCACACGCGATCCAACACGAGCACCAACAGGAATGAAACAAGCAATCCCACCAGCCCAGCCACCACCGCCTCCATCACCTTCAAACGCCACAAGCGCCGACGAAACTCCGCCAACCGCTCATGCAGCGATTCGGGAATCGGAACTCTCGGTGACGGAGATGATTGCGCCATGATTCAAGTGATCCGATCCATTCAACAAAACAAAACACTGCCGCGCAAGAAGCCACAGCCAGAGCCAACACCACAATCTCACCCGAACTGGCCATCACCTCAAGCGGCATTCCACCACCACAACCGAGAAATATCGCGGAAACCCATGAGTGATAAAATCAAATACGAGTAAATTTGACCCAAAAATCATGAAACCGTTCAAAAAAACCCGGGAAAAAACGCCCTATGAAAATTTTTGCAAAAATTTCATCTTATCCGTTGATTGTTTTTAAAAACACTACCAAGGTGCGTGCACATCTCATCTCCCCCCGATGAAAAATCCCCCCAACGGTTGGCGCCGTCGCCTCGGCGCGCACTTGTCCATGGCCGCAGGCATGGCATGGCTCTGCCTGCCTGCCCTCGAAGCAGCCACAGAGCCGCATCATTCGATCGCGGGCCATGCACTTGAATCTTTCTCCAGCCGCGGATCGGGATGGGCGAGTGCTGCCATTCTCGGTGCCGCACTTTTGCTCAGCATCTCAAGCATTCACAAACGCCGGCGCTCGGAACAAAAACATGTCGAGCAAATCCGCCAACGCATCGCCGCCGATCTCCACGACGACATCGGCAGCAACCTCGGCAGCCTCTCACTCATCGCACGCAGCGCACGCAAGGACCTGATCCGCCTCGAGGGGCCCGAGGAAATCGCGCACGACCTCAGCGAAATGGAAAGCATCGCACGCGAATGCTCACTCGCCATGCGCGACATCGTCTGGATGTGGGAACGCAGCAACGACTCGGTCGGCGATCTGATCGAACGCATGCGCCAAACCGCCAACCGACTGCTGCGCGAAATGCGCTTCAGCCTCGAATGCCAATCCTGCGAGATCAACGCCCACCTTTCAATCGAGGCCAAACGCCACCTCTTCCTGTTTTTCAAGGAAGCCCTCCACAACATCATGAAGCACTCGCGCGCCGATCAGGTATCGGTGCGCGTCTGGGACGAAAACGATCAACTCGCCATCGAGATCCGCGACAACGGCAACGGACTCCCCGGCGCGAACAACAACCGTACGCCCGCGGTCAGCAAGCTCCAGGACCGCGCCCACACCCTTCACGGCTTACTCCGCATCGCGTCGAACCACGACGACGGCACCCGCATCCAACTCTTCGTCAAACACTCCCATCTCAACACACAACCCGCCATATGATTGCAACCGCAGATACCACCAAAACAAACACCGCCACCAAGACCACAAAAATCTGGATCGTCGACGACCACGAGGTCTTCGCCAAGCAAATCCGCCGCCTCATCGAGCCAGAGCCCGACATGGAATGCACCCAAAATTTCAACTCGGCGGCCGACCTCTTCGAGAAACTTCAGTTCACACGCGATTTCCCCGATCTCCTTCTGCTCGACCTCGGGCTCCCGCGCCGCAGCGGACTCGATATCTTGCCCGACATCCGCAAGATCATGCCGAACTCAAAAATCCTCGTGCTCACCGCCTCCGACGATCGCGACAAGGTCTACCGCGCCATCTGCAACGGCGCCTCCGGCTACCTTCTCAAAACCGCCGACCCCGACGACATCATCCAAGGCATCCGCGATGTCATCCATGGCACCTCGGCGCTCAGCGGACCGATCTCCAAAATGATCCTCGATGGCTTTTCGCGCTACGGTCCGGTCGAAGCGATCGACCCACTCACCTCGCGCGAAGAAGATGTCCTCCACCACCTCGTGCGCGGACTCATCAAAAAGGAAATCGCCGATGAACTCTCGATCTCGCAGCACACCGTCGACATGCACCTGCGCGCAGTCTACCGCAAACTCCATGTCCGCTCACAAACCGAAGCCGTCTCCAAAGCCCTGAGACAAGGCATCGTGTGAACGCACATGGTCCGTGAATGAAAATGCGGCTTCTTCATCCGTGGCGGTAATGGAGCGCAGCGACATGGCGGAAGAAAAAACACTCAATGATTTCCGCAATTTTTAACCGCCAAGCCTTCTGGATCATTCCTGCGGAGGGAGACAGACGACAGAAGATGAACAAGCGCCAGTTTCATGCGCTGAGCAAAACATGGAGCGGGACGCTCCATGGACGGCCTGGGACAGGATGTCCCAGCTACATGAAGAAGCGGATTCTTCTTGCTCTCTTCTAAGTGGTCTTCGACCGCTGACCTCGGACTTGCCTTCGCTTTCATGGCTGGTCGCTAAAGCTCCCACTGCATTCCGACCACATCTCCATCTCAGCGGCGGATTTTCTTTTATAACAATCTTGCATTGCTTGTTGCATCGGCGTTGGATCACCTCATGATTCGCCATGGATGTGCATACGGCGCATCAGACGCATGAATGCCGATTTTTTCTAACCGAATACTCAGAAGTTTTTTGCAATGACACCCTACACCCTTGATCAACTCACCACCGCCTGGATGAAGCGTCGACGCAGTGTGCTTGCCGCAATGCCGGCCGGATCGATCTTCGCGATCTATATTCAAAGCATGGAAACGGTTGAATAAAAAACGACCTCTGCCGATATGAGCAGCGATATCCCTACTCCTCTTTGCGCGATTCAACAGAGAATGACAGCACACCGCCAAATCCACCTTGATTTCCACACACCCGACGGAGTGACCGTCGGCGA
>JBKDYW010000146.1:0-4181 GCA_046308575.1 Verrucomicrobiota bacterium | reverse complement strand
AGAAATATGCAGGAACTGTAGGGAAAGGTGGTGGCTCGAGCCGGGATCGAACCAGCGACACGCGGATTTTCAATCCGCTGCTCTACCAACTGAGCTATCGAGCCATACACTCCCTTGCGGGCGGGCGGAAATTTAAGTGGGCGCGCTGGATTTTGACAACACGAAAATGACGGGTTCGCGGATTTTCGCCAAACACCGCGCATCGCGGGTCATTTCAGGTAGACCTCACGGGGCTTGGCCCCCTCGCCTGGCCCAACGATGCCGCGTTGCTCGAGGATATCGACCATCCGCGCCGCGCGAGTGTAACCGAGACGCAGGCGGCGCTGAAGCAGCGAGGTGCTGGCCTTTTGCTCCTGCCGCACGACCTCGATGCACTTCATGATCAATTCCTCATCGGCGTCCGACACTTCCTCTTCATCCTCATTGTCGGCGCTGTTGATTGACGCCTGGATGTCGGTCTCAAACTTCGGCGCACCCTGCGCTGCGCAGTGGTCGATGATGCGCTCGACTTCGGCATCGGTGACAAAGGCCCCCTGCGATCGCTCGAGCTTGGCCGAGCCCGGCGGCAGGTAGAGCATGTCGCCCTTGCCGACGAGTTTCTCCGCGCCCTTCGTGTCGAGGATCACGCGCGAGTCGAGCTGCGACGAAACTTGGAACGCGATGCGCGAGGGAATGTTCGCCTTGATGATGCCCGTGACCACATCCGCGCGCGGCGTTTGAGTCGCAATGATCAAATGAATGCCTGCCGCGCGGGCCTTCTGCGCGATGCGCGCGATGCACATTTCGACGTCCGCCGGAGCGGTCTGCATGAGGTCGGCCAACTCGTCAATGAGCACCACGATGTATGGAAAACGATCGGGAATTTTCTCCTCTTCGATCTCCATTTCCTCTTCATCCTCCTCAGGCATCAAGTCGCCGGACTCGAGCGCCGAGGCAATTTCCTCGATTGCCTCTTCGTCAACTTCTTCCTCCTCTTCCTCCGCATCAAATTGCAGTTCCTGCTCGACCGGCGCCGATTTATCCGGCCGCACGCGGTTGTTGAATCCATCGAAATTCCGAACCCCTTCCTTGGCGAAAATTCGGTAGCGTTTCTCCATTTCGTTCACCACCCACTTGAGCGCGGCGACGGTCTTTTTCGGGTCGGTCACCACCGGCACGACGAGGTGCGGGAGGCGGTTGTACATCTGCATTTCGACCACCTTCGGATCGACCATGATGAAGCGAAGTTCGTCGGGGCCGAATTTGAAAAGCATCGAGGCAATGATCGAGTTAATGCATACCGACTTGCCCGAGCCGGTCGCGCCCGCGACGAGCAAATGCGGCATCGCCGCCAAATCGCCGATGACCGCGCGGCCATAGACATCCTTGCCGAGCGCGAGCGGGATTTTCTTCTTCGCCGAGCGAAACTCCGGATCGTGCAGCAACTCGCGCAGCGGCACGGCGATCTTCTGAGTGTTGGCAATTTCGATGCCCACCGTGTCCTTGCCGGGGATCGGCGCGAGGATGTTGATCCGTTCCGCGCGGGTGGCGCGTGCGAGGTCGGCCTCAAGCTGAGAAATTCTCGAAACGCGCAAGCCGGTCGACGGGTAAATTTCGTAGCGCGTGATCGTCGGGCCGCGCGTGATGTCGCCCGCAGTGACATCGATGCCGAAGGCCTTGAGCGTGTCGATGATGACCCGTTGCGTCTCAATCAGCTCATCGCGATTGGTCTCCGGCGCATCCTCCGTATCGATCGCATCGAGCAAATCAAAGCCCGGCAGCTCGTAGTTTTCGAATCCGCTGACCGATAGAAACTGGTGTGAAGGCTTCTTGCGCTCGAATGGCTTCGTGCCCGGCAGCAAAGGCTCGTTGGCACGGCGTTGCGAGGCATCAATAATCTGCGGTGTCGGAGTTTCGCGCAGCGGCAGCATCGGCTGCCTTGCTTCTTCTTCAGCTTTCTCGGCCGCCTTCTGAGCTTCCCGTTCTTTGCGCCGCTGTTCGCGTTGACGCTCGCGTTCAGAAACAAACTCCGCCTCCTTCGCCGCAAGTTCATCAGCCTCACTGCGACTCTCACGCCACTCGCCATATTTTTCCCATGCGGCACGCGCACAGGATTTTACAAATGCCACCGGCTGCTGGCCCGTGATCAAAATCATCGCCACCAGATACGCCGCACCTGTCACAATCATCGTGCCCGTGCGACCAAGCAGGCCGATCATCACAAATCCGCCCAAACCATTTCCCACCACGCCACCGGGGCTCGGCAAATTGCATCGCTCAGCCCATCCGGTGAAAAACCAATCGGCCGCATCGAGAAAAATTGCGCCACACAACAACAACACCGCAAAGCCCAGCAGCGGTCGCGGCCACAGACGACCATCGAGCGCGAGCTTGATGATGCCAAACCAGATCAGGCCCACCGGCGCGATCGCCGCCGCCGCACCAAAAAGCAAGATCTGCAAAAATCCGAGAATGCCACCGACCGGGCCAATCAGGTTTTCCCCCTTCGCCCCCGACTTCGATGCAAAGGCCTCGAGAAATCCCCAACGCGGCAAGTCCGCAGGACTGTAGCGCACCAAAGAAAGCAGCATCAGTAAACCGACCGCCAAAAGAATGATGCCGACCACTTCGTTCGACCAGCGGGACGCCTCATCCGCCGCCCCGCGCTTTCTGTTGTCTTTTGCTGCCATGATCGATTGGTTGAACGAATTTAAGCCCTTTCATGCCCAGTTCGGCAAGATCGATTTCTGTATGCTGAAAATCAGGATTTCCGTATCAATTTCGGCCATTTCCCAGATTGCCACTTTGCCAAATGCCCATCCGAGCGTAGAAATGTGCATGCGCCCCGCCCTGCTTGCCATGTTGCTGATTCTCACTGCCGGACTCGCATCGGCGCAGCGGGCGGTCCCGCCACCGAGCCCGGCACGACTGCCGATGTCGACGGTGTTCAAGGGTGAATCGAAATTTTACGCCCTCGTCGCCAAGGCCGAGAGGGAAAATTGGCGAAGCCTGCCGCTGGGCGATCGCACCGTGCGCGTCGCCCGCGAGTTGGTCGGCACGCCCTATGTGAATTACACGCTCGAGGTCGACGACATCATCGAGTCGCCGGTCGTGAATTTCAAGGCGATGGACTGCTGGACTTATTACGAGAACGCCCTCGCCTTCGCCCGCATGCTGAGGTACCAGCCACCACCCTACAAGTCGGCGCACCTGCTCCACATGGTTGAGATCGAGCGCTATCGCAACGGAATCTGCACCGGCAGCTATCTGAGCCGCATGCACCACCTCGAGGAGGTTTTTTACGACAACCAAAAACGCGGCTATGCCACCAACATCACCAGCCGACTTCCCGGTGCCGTTCGCATTCAACGCGAAATCCGCGAGATGACCGTGCAGTGGAAAAGCTACCGCTACCTGCGCTCGACCCCATCGCTCATCGAGCCCATGGGCAGCATCGAATCCCAAGTCTCACGACTGCCTGTCTATCATGTTCCGAAGTCCAAGGCCCGCGCGGCCGAAGCCTACCTTCAAAATGGCGACATCTGCGCCATCACCACCAAAGGCCCCTACGGCTACACATCGCATGTCGGCCTCATCATGCGGGTCAACAACCGCGCTCATTTCGCCCATGCCACTTCCGATCGCGACAAGGGCCGCATGACCATCATCGACAGACCGATCACCGATTACCTCAACGAAAATTCAAAGCACGCCGGCATGATCATCTGTCGGCCCAACGATGTGCCACCATCGCCGCTGTGGAAACAATCGGTGGTGCAGCGCTGAGGAAATTGCAGGAGATCAATCCTGTTTCCCCGCTGCCATTGCCTTGATCGCTTCGCCCGACTCGGTCTCGACCAAGGGCCTTTCGAGCATCTGCTCGTAAATATCGATGTAGCGTCTGGCCACTTCCTTGTGGCTGAATTCACGGACGCTTTCGACCATCACGCGGCTAATCTCACGCGCGCGGACCTCTGCGGGCAAGGCATGAAATGCCATTGCCTGGTCGATCGCCCAATGCAGGCCATCGGAACCATAACAATCAAAGCGGAACCCGTTGCCGGTCGATTTTCCCACATCGAGCACACGCACCGTGTCGTACAAACCACCGGTCGAATGCACCACCGGCAAAGAGCCATAAATCGGTGCCGTCATCTGCGGCAGACCGCAGGGTTCGAACAAGGATGGCATCAACATGAAGT
>JBKDYW010000145.1:0-10269 GCA_046308575.1 Verrucomicrobiota bacterium | reverse complement strand
ACGCCCCGCGTGAAATCGACTCGACCGCCCACGCCGACCTGCCCGCCAGCAAGGATCCGAAACCATGAGCTCACCTTTTCAAAAGCTGATCGCAGCGTTGCTGTTTCTCGCCATCCACGGCGGGCTCCATGCGATTGAGGATCCCGGCCGCACCCGCATCGCGGAACTTCGCGTCACCGTCTACCACGCCACCGATGGCGACCCGAACGCCGCCGGCCCACGCGCACTCCCCGTGCCCCACGCCACCAGCTCGCGCTTCAGCAGCGAAGAACGCCTCCGCTTCAAGCACTACCGCCAAATCGGACGCGACGCGAGTCCGCTACTCCGTAGTTACGAAAGCTGGTCACAACCGCTCAAGCCATCCGACGAAGTGATGCTCCGCGTCGAAGCCCAAGGCCAACCCACAAAAAAATCCGCGCAACTCGACCTGGAACTTTGGCTCAGCCGAAAAAAAATCCTCAAGATGGATGCAAAACTCGAGGACACCAAACCGCTCTATGTCCTCGGCCCCGAGTGGCGCGACGGACGCCTCATCATCGCCATCAGCCTTGCGCCCAATAGCAAGCGGCGCTAGGACTGAAGCATGATCCGCACCGCCTGCATTCTGCTGGCCATCGCCACTCTCGCGCACTCGGCTCCGCTGAAATTTGCCGAAACCCTGCGTGAAGTTCATGCGCCCGCCGATGTGAAAACCGTCACCACGGATTTCACCTTCACCAACCGCTCCGACAAGCCGGTCACGATCTCCCGCTACGAATCCGCATGCTCGTGCATGAAGGTCGAAATCAGCGATGCAAAACTTCGCTACGCACCCGGCGAATCCGGCATCATTCGCGCGGAATTCGACATGGGAAATTTCTCCGGCGAAGTCGACAAAACCATCGCCATCTGGCTCGACGGCGACCCAAAGGACAAACCATCCATCACCCTCACCGCACGCGTCCACATCCCGGTAATCGTCAACATCGAACCGAAAACCGTGAAGTGGTCGCTCAACAGCAAAGCCAACCCGCAAACCATCGCCATCATGATAAAGGACACCAAGCCGGTCCGTATCACCAAAATCAGCAGCTCATCGGAAAATTTCCGCCACGAACTCAAAACCATCAAGGATGGAAAATCCTACGAACTCGTCGTGACCCCACTCGACCTGAGCTCACCCACGCTCGCCATCTTTCGCATCGAGACCGATTGCACGCTCTCGAAACACAAAACCCAACAGGCCTTTGCGGTCATCCGCTGAATACGGATCGATATGCGCCGCAACTGACTCATGAGGACTGGCTTCCAACTGGCAATCATCGCCGCCATTTCGCTCTCCGCCGCCGGTCTCACCTATCTGGTCAAAGGCCCGCCCACCCGCAGCCACCACTGCGACCCCGCTACCCGCAAGGCGGATGAAATCTGCCTGAGCGAAATCACCAACCCAAGCGGCATTCTCTGGGTCGACGCCCGCTCACGCGCCGCATGGCAAAAAAACGGACTACCCGAAGCGATCCTCTGGAACCTCGACCCCGCCGAAGACATACAGGCATTCGAAGCAAACAACGCCGAAAAAATCGCCGCCGCGCAAAAAGTCATCATCTACTGCGGCGACGAAAACTGCGGCGTCAGCCGCCAAGTCGCCGAGCGCATCCGCAAACTCGACCTCGGCCCCCAAGTCCTAGTCCTCAACGGCGGCTGGCGCGCCCTCAAAGAAGCCGGCCGCGTGAAAGACTGATCGCGGGGGTGGGCGTGAAATTCACGCAACCAATGGGCGAACTCTCGCACGAATTTGCGCAGCTTTACCAAGCTGCACGCGGCGGAGGTCGTATTGGCTTTGAAGATTAAGCCAAAATTGGGGGCTTGTGCCAAAGAAGATGGAAAGCGTGAGCGCGGTCTCGGCATTGATGGGCCGTTTGCCCTTGATGATCTCGTTGAGTGTGGAGCGCGGAATTCCCGTGCACTTTGAAAGCTCGGCCTGCGAAAGATGAAATGCCTCGAGAAATTCCTGTTGTAAAATGTGCCCCGGAGTGGACGCGAGGATGGCTTGTTGTTCGCGATTCATGGAGGTGTTTTTGGTTTTAATGGTAATCGGTGATTTCGACTTCGTGGTCGTTACCACCGACCCAGCGGAAGCACAAACGCCACTGTTCATTGATACGGATGCTGTGCTGACCGGCACGCTTGCCTTTGAGCGCTTCGAACCGGTTGCTGGGCGGGATGCGGAGATCTTCGAGGGTGTGGGCACTGGAAAGCATGTTGAGTTTATCGATCGCTCGCTGGATCAGATCGGACGGAAAGCGGGTTCGCTCACCGTTCCAGAGTTTTTCGGTCGCCTTGTCGCCGAAATTTTCAATCACAAAGACACCTGTTCCATATTTCAGAACAAGATGCAAGTCCGGGATTTAGCTCAGCTCCAAAATTAGTCCGTCCCACAGGCCCCATAGGACCCCACCCCCACCACTTTCCACTTTCCCCAGCCCACCTTCGCCCCTACTTTCCGCCGCGATGAGCAGCTGTGGTCCGAAAATGAGAATGGATCCCGTATTACACCGGGACAAAAAACCCTCATGGATCAAGGTCCGCCTCCCCAGCAACCCGGTTTTCTGGTCGACCAAGTCGCTGATCACCGACCTCAAATTGGTCACCGTTTGCGAGGAGGCCCAATGCCCGAACCGTTGGGAGTGCTGGAGCCAAGGCACCGCGACATTCATGATCGCCGGCGAAAAATGCACCCGTGCCTGCGGTTTCTGCGCGGTCAAAACCGCCCGTCCCGACGCGCTCGAAGCGGATGAACCCCAACGCGTTGCCGAAGCCACCCAACGCCTGAACTTGCGCCATGTGGTGATCACCGCCGTTGCCCGTGACGACCTACGCGACGGTGGCGCCGAGCATTTCAAACAAACCATCGAAGCCGTGCGCGCCGCAAATCCGTCGATCATCATCGAGGTGCTCGTGCCCGATTTCAACGACCGCGACTGGGCGCTGCAAATGGTCATGGACGCACGCCCGCACATCTTCAACCACAACATCGAAACGGTCGAACGCCTCACCCCGCTCGTCCGCTCGCGCGCGCAATACCAACGCAGCCTCAGCGTGCTGAAAAAAGCCAAGGCAATGGTCGATGGCAAGGTCGCGACCAAGAGTGGCATCATGCTCGGCCTCGGCGAACGCCGCGATGAAATCCTCCGCGCGATGGACGACCTCCGCGAGCACGATGTCACCGTTCTAACGCTCGGCCAATACCTGCGCCCGACACCCAAGCACCTGCCGGTCGTGGAATACATCGAGCCCGCCACCTTCGATGAATACCGCGAAATCGCCCTGCAAAAAGGCTTCCGCCACGTCGCAAGCGGTCCGCTCGTGCGCAGCTCGTATCACGCCGCCGATTTCCGACCGGAACTCGATGTGATCGAAGCCATCGAGGCGGATGTCCGCGCCACCAAAGGCCTCGAGGTCGGCCCGGAACACCTGCGTTTGCCCAAACTGAAAAGCGGACTGGTGCGCGACCTGAACTGACCCACCAAGCCCGCTCCCATGAACCACTGGTTGATCAAATCCGAACCCGATGTGTTCTCCATCGAGGACCTCGAACGCGTCGGCCGCGAACCATGGACCGGCGTTCGCAACTACCAGGCCCGCAACTTCATGTGGCGCGAAATGAAACCCGGCGACCTCGCGCTTTTCTACCACTCCAACGCCAAACCCTCCGGCATCGCAGGCATCGCCAAAGTCATTGGCAGCCCCTACCCCGACCCCACGCAGTTCGATGCCAAAAGCGAATACTTCGATTCAAAATCCACGCGCGAAAATCCGCGCTGGTGGCTTGTCGATTTTGAATTCGTCGACCGCTTCTCAGAGATCATCCCGCTCGACGCACTCAAGCAAGACGCCGAACTCTGCGAAATGATGGTCTGCCAACGCGGCACGCGACTTTCGATCAATCCAGTCAGCGCCAAGCACTTCAAGCGCGCCTGCAAACTGGGCGGATGCAAAAAAGTTGGCTGACCTCACACCGCGCGCAAGGTCTCAAGATAGCCATCGAGCGCCATCAAGCCCGCGCGTCGCGTGGCATCAGCCGAAGGCAAACGCATGCCAATGCTGAAGCCGGAAAACATCGACGCCAAAAACGGCGCCTCGACCGCCGGTTGGATCGAACGGTGAATCCACCCCGCCTCTTTGCCTCGCTCCAACAATTCGGCAAAACCACCACGCCAAAATTCAAACACCTCCTCCACCGCCACCGCCATCGCATCATCCACCCCACCCATCTCGGCCGCCATCAACACCAAGCCCGCCAAGGCATCGTCCGCCGACATCGCGGTCAAACGCGCCCGACAAAACGCCTTCATGCCATCCAACGAAACCAAGTCCGCCATCGGATCCACCCAGTCCACACGCATCCCATCCGCCACCAACTCACTCACCCACGCCAAACCCAAGGCCCGCTTGTCCGCAAAATGATGAAACAAGGCCCCCTTGGTCAGCCCCGCACGCTCGACAATCCCGCCCAAACCCGATGCGGCATAACCACTCCGCACAAACTCCCCACCCGCAACCTCAAGAATCCGCGCTCGCGTCACATCCGGCTGCCTCTTGCGTTTTTCCATGCCAATTGCATACCAACCGGATGGAATAACCGCAAGGGGATTGTCCAGTATCCTTGCGTTCAATAGCTGTTGGACAGCCGCGACACCATCGTCTCGCCGGCCCGCTCGACCGCTTCCGGCAAGGCGTTGTTGCGCGAGGTCTGCAAATTCGAAGTCACAAAAAGCTGACTGGTCCCAACGCTGGAGCCAGCCATCAGGACTTTGCTCCGGTCGCGAGCATCCTTGAGCTCCCATCCAAGCGTCACGGAATTGCTCAACTGCTCGGGCAGCGCGGTGTCGAGGCGATTGCCCACGAGCTGCGAGTACTGGATCGATGCCACGCGACCTTCCAGCACCGCGTCGGCTTCATCGAGACTGGTGATGCGATAGGTACCATCGGTCGTGAAGGCATTGACCACTGCCGAGGTCGCCAACGCTTCTGCCCGCGGGTGGAATGACTGATTGGAAAACATCGGCACATGGATGTTTTTCACCTTGGCCAGTGCCGCCGGCTTGCTCACGCCGAGACGGTAACCGGCGCAGGAGGAAAACGCGCCGATGGCACACGCCGCAAAAATCAACAGCTGAAGTTGGTGCCTCATTCGCCGAGTTCCTTGAGCCGTGCCTGCGCCGCACTGCGGATTTTGTCATCGCCTCCACGCCTCACGATGTCGCGGTAATAAACCTTCGCGCTCTCGGTCTTGCCGGTCTTAAGATAAAACTCGGCGATGTCATACGAACGCTGCAAATCCTGGCCGGCCACTCCTTGCAAATGGCGGCGTGCCTCGGCATTGCGCGAGTGCCCTGGGTACTGGATCAGATAGTCGTTGAAGGCTTCGCGCGCGAGGTCGAGATTCGCTTGGTTCTGGTTTCCACGCTTTGCATCATCCATCAGGATCACGCCGACACGGAAGAGCGCCTCGGGCGCTTCGGGGCTGTCGGGTTGCTCGCGCACCAACTCGCGGTACGCAGCGATGGCCTCCTTACCCTTGCGCTTGGATTCGTAAAGTTGCCCCTTCGTGAAGTGCGCCTTGGAAGCAATTCGCGACCTCGGTGCGTGCTTGCGCAACTGATCGAGCATCTCGACGGTCTTCTCGAGCGAAAGCTTCGACTTGATGCCGAGGAAATTGGTTTTGATCTGACCCTCGGCCGCACTTTGTGCCATGTTCACCTGGCGGTTCAGCACGCTGGTGTACATGTCACTGCCGGGATAGCGCTCAAGAAATTTGCCGTAGGCTTTGAAGGCTCCTAGGATGTCACCCTTTTCCTCAAGCAACTGCGCGTGACGATATCGCGCCATCGCTCCCGACTTGGCAAAAGGATACTCGGTCGCAGTCTTGTCATAAAACTTGATCGCGCGGCGGCGATTGCCCGCATCATCAGCCTGCTTGGCCTTTTGATAAATTTCCTCGCCCTTCGCCGCAGCCGCCCGCGTGTCGCCAGCGAGAATCGGCGTGTCGGCATCATTGCCGCAGGAAACCACCAAGAACGAAAACCCCGTCAACCAAAGTGCTGTACGCCAATTCATTGCTGCGAGCATAAGCGCCGGAAAGGGCTCGGAAAGTCCAAAAAATTTACACGCAGGAAATTCATTTCCCAAGCTCGACCGAACGCCGGGTTGCCGCAGTCACGGCCTCGATCAGCGCCGACCTTAGCCCGTGCTTTTCGAGCTCGGCCAGACCGGCGATGGTCGTGCCGCCGGGCGAAGTGACCATGTCCTTGAGCACGGCCGGATGCTCTCCGGTTTCGAGCACCATCGCGGCCGCGCCCCAAACGGTCTGCGCCGCCAGGCGGATCGCATCGGCACGCGCCAAGCCAGCCTTCACGCCGCCATCCGCGAGCGCGTCGATGAACAAATACACATAGGCCGGACCACTGCCCGAAAGGCCCGTCACAGCATCCATCAGACGCTCGGGCACCTCGACAGCCAAACCGACCGAGCCAAGAATCCCCTTCGCGGTCGCGCTGTCCTTTTCCTGAGCGAGCTGGCCCATGCAAAAACCCGAGGCCCCCTTGCCCACCGCCGCAGGCGTGTTGGGCATCGCGCGCACGATACGCGCCCGGCCATCCGCCGCTTGCTCCAAGGCGGCAAGTTTCACACCGGCCGCAATCGAAATGACCAAGGCCGACTCCTTCGACACGGCAACCAAATGCCCAAGCGCCGCACAGGCGTCCTGCGGTTTGGTGCAAAGCAAAACCACATCGCAAGCCGCCAAGGCGGAAATTTCCTCCGCCACCTGCGCGCCGGTCGCATTGGCAAATTGATCCCGCGCGGCCTTGATCGGATCAATGCCGATGACATCCGCCGCGGCCACCACTCCGGAGCGAATCGCTCCAGCCACAAATGCCGTACCCATCTTGCCGCAACCAATGACGCCGAGTTTCATGCCGCGAGACTAGCGCCACCACCCGTGATCGCGCCAGCATCATTTTGATTGGTGAAATGTGAAAAATAGTTTCATCATGCGGCATGAAGTCACTCCCGCTACGCGCGCTTGGAGCCTTGATCTGCCTCGCCCCCTTTGCCAGCGGTGAGAAAATTCCGGAGATCGGCCAAGCCATTCCCGACGCGGTGATGCGACTGCCCGCACCCACCACTAGCGGCGTACCCACAGGGATCACGCTGGCTGTTGCCACCGCCAGCGAGTCGGCCCAAACGCATGTGAACATGGGCCTCAACCACCTTCACTTCGGATGGGAATTCGAAGCCGCCCGTCACTTCGCCGCCGCGATGCGCGAAGACCCGAATTGCCTGCTCGCCCACTGGGGCATGGTCATGGCCTTGCTCGAAGGCGCACCCGAAACCATCGCCAACCGCAACGCCGCCGCAGAACGCATGGTCTCACTCATCGAGGCCAATGTCGGCAGCCCACTCGAACGCGACTACAGCTACGCCCTTCTCAAGCAACTCACCGATGGCCCGGAAGCAGCCGCCAATGCCTTTCGCAAAGTCGCCAATCATTTCCCCAACGACATGCAGTCCGGCGTGCTCGTCGCGCTCTTCACTCGCGGCGGCTACGATGTTTCAGGCGAGGCAACGCCCGATCAGGAGAACTCCGAAAAAATGCTGCTCGATTGGATCCAAAAATTGCCGGGCAACCCGGTGCCAATCAACGCACTGCTTACGATCCGCGCCGAAGCACCCGATCTATCAAAGTCACTGCTCTACGCTCGCGAGCTATGCATCGCGCACCCGGATTACCCACCCTTCCAACACTTGCTCGGCCACTACGAATGGGGCTGCGGCAACCACCGCGAAGCACTCGACGCATTTTCAAAATCCGCCGCGCTCTTCGAAAAATGGATGAGCGAAAATAAAATTTCTCCAGCCGATTGCCCGGAATGGCTCGACGCCCAATGCTACCGCATCGTCACCCTCAATTCGATGGGCCGAAGACAGGAAGCCTTCGACGCAACGATCCAACTCAGTGAAACCCAAATCCCTGCCGAACGAAAAAATTCTCCCGGCGCGCGAGTGTTGTGGTGGGAAATCAAAACCCTGCCCGCACGCCTCGCCCTTGACTCAGGCACAGTGCCAGAATCAATCCCCAACGAAAAAATCCTGCCCACCGCCGATGCTGCAAAAGAGCTGATGAAACACTCGCTCGCCCACTGGTGGATCAACGGCCTGCGCCTCGCACTCGAAGCACAGCGTCAGATCCAAGCCAACCAACTCGACGCAGCCCGCAACACCATCAACGCCCTCAGCCAGCACGGCGAAATGATGGCCGCCAGCCAAAAACTCGCCACCCAATCAGCCGAACGCTCGGAATGGAACCGCGCCTTCCGCGCCCTCGAAATGATCACCGCCAACGCCCGCGGACAACTCACACTCGCCGGATCCGAAACCAACCGCAACATCGCCTACAATTGGTTTAGCGCCGCCGCCGATCGACAAACACCCAGCCCGATGATGAAGGCACCGCTGGTGCTCACTCCGATGGCCGGGCAGATCGGCGAATATTTCATGAGCGTCAACCAAGCACCCGAAGCCATCGAGGCCTTCGAAAAAGCCCTCAAGACATTCCCCAACGACTCAAGGCTCATCGAAAGACTCACCACCGCCCGCGAATCACAAAGCAAGACCGCCACACCCGCCAGCGATCCAGCCAAGCTACCGGACCGCTGAGCAGACAAAATGAATGGTAAGGCGACGCAGCCACGGGGCGCCGATTCATACGGTAGGGACCTTTGTCCCAAAAGGTCCGTTGTTGAATGCAGGGTTATTGATGCGGCGACTTCTTCAAGGGAGCGCGGGCATCTTGCCCGCTTTGTCGCCTGCGGCGGGGGTTACGGCGCCGCAGGGCCGCGTCGCCCTACCGTACCGGTACGATCCCCCAGTCAAATTGATTTCGTGCTCTTTCGTGCCTTTCGTGGTTTCATCTTCGAAACTGGGCTGAATCAAGCCCGCCCATTTCCTTTGAACTTGAAACTTGGAAAAAGCGGCGGGATCGCGGCAACCTAGGGCCATGCAGCAATCCGACATCGATGTCCGCCATGTCGCCAATCTCGCGCGACTCGAACTCAATGACGACGAAGTCGCGGTCTTCCAACCGCAGCTCGAGGCGATCATCGAACGCGCCCGCTCGCTGATGCAGCTCGATGTCGCCAACATCGAACCCACCGCACACCCTTCGCCCGTCTTCGGCCGCATGCGCAACGACGAACCGCACGAAAGCCTGCCACCCGCCGCCGTCCTGCAAAACGCACCCGACCAAGCCCAAAGCCAAATCCGCGTGCCCAAGGTCGTGACCGATGCCTGATCGCTCCCGCCGCCGCATCCATCCATTTCCCCACGCATTCATGACGCTCTCCACGCTCCGCCAAAAATTTCTCGCTGGCGAAACCACTCCCGAAGCCGCACTCCGCGATCTCGCCAACGACATCGCCACCCGCGATCAACAAACCGGCGCCTATCTCAGCCATGATCTCGAGTCGGCACTCGCCGAGGCCTCGAAGGCGGACCTCTCATTGCCACTCGGCGGCATCCCGATCGGCATCAAGGACAACATCAATGTGCTCGGCCAACCCTGCACCTGCGGATCCAAGTTCCTCGCCGAAAATTACCTCTCACCCTACGACGCTACCGTCATCCGCAAACTCCGCGCCGCCGGTGCGATTCCTTTCGGCCGCCTCAACATGGACGAATTCGCCATGGGCTCGGCGACGGAAAATTCCGCGCTGCAAACAACCCGCAACCCCCACGACCATTCCCGCATCCCAGGCGGTTCATCCGGCGGATCCGCCGCTGCCGTGGCCGATCGCACCGCCATCGCCACCCTCGGCTCCGACACCGGTGGCTCAATCCGCCAACCAGCCTCGCACTGCGGCGTGGTCGGCCTCAAGCCGTCCTACGGCCGCGTCTCACGCTACGGGCTCGTGGCCTTCGCCTCTTCACTCGACCAGATCGGACCACTCACGCAATCCGTCGAAGACGCGGCGATGATCCTTCAAGCGATCGCCGGATTCGACCCGCTCGACTCGACCTCGCTCGATGTCCCGGTGCCCGATTACCTCGCGACACTGCAAGATGGCGTAAAAGGCATGAAGCTCGGTCTGCCGCGCGAATACTTCGGCGACGGCATCGATCCGGGCGTGAGACACACAGTGGAAAATGCCATCGCCAAACTCCGCGACCTCGGCGCGGAAATTGTCGACATCTCGCTGCCCCACACCGAACACGCGGTGGCCACCTACT